>NZ_WHOA01000142.1 GCF_013141715.1 Paenibacillus phytorum
CTTGATCAGCCCGTTTTCGCTTTCGTTTGACTCTCTCCCGTTTCGGCCATCATACCGCAGGAGTTGTTTAAAATGTGCTCCTTACCAACTAAATAGTTAGAATACAGTCATGGAGAGCAGAAAAAATCAAATCATTTCGTTGGCGTTCAAGCTGATTCAAGAAAAAGGCTTTGTTGCCATGAGCTACGACGATTTATCGAAGCCGCTTGGCGTGACCAAAGCGAGCATTCATTACCATTTCGAAAAAAAGGAGGACTTAGGAGCCGCAATCCTGGAGCGAATGATGGAGCGCTTGGAACACCTGTTGCTTCGTATCGCTTCAGTACCGCCCGAAGAGAGGCTGGAGCATTATTTTTTCGATCGGTTGTCTTGCTTCGGAATGCAGGATATATGTCCCCTATCTTCCCTGCAAGCGGATTTCGAATCGCTGCCTGAGGCGCTGCAGCACAAAGTAAAAGAAGTGAGCGAAAAGGAACTTTTTATCCTGATCCAAATTCTTAAAG
>NZ_WHOA01000143.1 GCF_013141715.1 Paenibacillus phytorum
CTTTCGAGTCCCAAGCTGCCGCTGTATTTTTATGTTGCTTAGTACTTTTCTCCACTCCTCCCTCATATCGGGAGGCTTATTTGTCATTCCTTATTCTCCATGGCTATCTAGATGCTCTAGAAGAAGAGCTGTATCCGAACGAAGTCTGGAAAGCTCCGTTCCAGGTGCGTATTCAAGAATCAACTCGCAATCGCGCACTGAACGCAGAACCTTATAAATAGGTTCCCATTCTATTGAGCCTTCTCCGATGGGAAGATGCTCGTCGGAAACTCCAGAATTATCATGCAGATGAACGGAACCAAGCCTAGGGGCTACCTTCTGGAGCAAGGCTGGAATATTCCAGCCATTAAGGTGGGCATGCCCAGTGTCTACCAAATAGACAGCCGCAGATTCCAGCCGCTGGACGAACTGCACATACTCATCCTCCGTAAATAGCGAATGACCGTGATATCCAACATTCTCGATAGCTAATTGAATCCCGAGTGGAGAAGCAATCCGGCATAGCCTATTTACTGCCTCCTCAGCATGAGCGATTGCGTTTTGTTTACTGAAAGCCGGTGAAAAGCAAAACCCCGGATGAATCACGACATGCTTGGCCCCTATACGGTGGGCAAATAAGATCGATTTGCGGTATTCATCGAATGAAGCTTCACGTATTGCTTTATTTTCACTGGTTAGATTCGTATCCCAAGCAGGAGGATGCACACTATAAGAAACACCGACATTCAGGAGATAGGGGACAGCCCTGTCCATGGTTCCTTCTGTATCGTTCCACGCCCCTCCATCAAGCAGAAGCTCAATATGCTTCGCCCCTTCTCTAATCAGCGCTTCCACATTTTCTTCCACTGGCTTCCCTAGTAACAACAAATCGGAATAACTGATCGTCCACTCCATTGAAACGCCCCCCATTCTTTGATTGTGACAACGAGATTGTCTACAACAAGATTATCCTACTTCCGAACGGGTCGACTGGCAATTGACGATTTTTTAGATGGTTTACATTCGTTTTGATTTCCGATACTCACCGGGCGGAATGCCGGTTATTTTCTTAAACATTCGTATAAAAGAAGTGACGTTCTGATAACCGATCTGAAGGCCGATTTCCTGTACACTAAGATTATGCTCAGTAAGCAACTCCTTCGCTTTGCGAATTCGGATAGCATTTAAGTGCTCGCTGAAGTTGGTGCCCGTTTTCTCTTTAATGTACACCGACAAGTAGGCAACGGATAAATTCAGTTTATCGGCAAGCAGTTCAAGTGACAGATCCTCCGCATACCGATTCTCTACATAGTCCAAGATGAACGAGATGGTTGGATCTTGTTCATCTTTGATGGATAAGATGATTGTCGCGGATGTGAGAAAAAGATGCTCATAGAACTGTTTGAACTGGTCCAGCGTGTAGCATTCTTTCATAAGTGCCATATGGCGCTGCTGCATGGAGGATTCTGCATCGACTCCATAGGGGGCTAATATTTTCACAACCCTTGCTATGATTCCTGCGGCCAGTTGCTTCAGCTGCTGGATGCTTGCTTCCTTTCGATCGAATTGTTCGAGCATCCGATTCAAGAATGAAATACAGAACTCATGGTTGCCTGCCTGCAAGTTCGCGTACAGCTCTTGCTCTTGCTGAACTGTGAATACCAGTTGAGGCGGTACATGGCGACGTTCCCGAATAACTTGACTTTCATCTACTGGCCTGGCTCGCTGAGCCATCTCCTGAACTTCGAGATAGGCATCATTAAACTGGCTGGAATGCTCGTAAACCGAGCTGATTGCAATAGTTGCAAGAAAATAATCTTTATCCCGGTCGAGTATCATTTTCAACATCCCCAGTCCTTGCTCCAACTCTTCTCCCAAATCTTTACCTCTAATTAGAGATAATATTTGATTATTTTCGATTTGAAAGGTATGGGAGGACGGGACAGATTCGGACATGACCACATTAATATACTCCTGAATATAGTAAGCCATACGATCCGTTTTCATCTGACTGTTCTCAACCGATAGCATCTTAAAGTGGAGCTGATACAATACGATGAAGAAAGGTTCGTTCATTTCGGCGATATCCTTCCAGTCGTTAATGTCGGACCTAATAGCTTTCAATTTATTGATATAACCAAAGCTAGTCAGAAGAGATCGTTTGTCGATTAGATCCTTGAGGGTGGCCTCCTTCTCCAGCATCAAATCCCGGATGTTCTGGTGGATCAAGTCAAACTCGTGAATGGTGCTTTTCAACTTGCCCGAATCCCTGCGTAAAAGCAAAGTTACCATATCTTTGACCGGTCGATTAATTTTGCGGCTGAAGAACACGGAAGCAAGGAGGCCGATGATGATCGCAGCGCCAGAGATCAAGATCAGAGTAAGTGTGGTAGTCCTGACTCTTGCCGCAATATTGGAATAAGGAACAGCTGTTACATAGGTGAGACTAGAGTCGGCAGGCGCTTCTCTAAAAAAGTAATAATCGCCGGATAAGATGTAATCTTCACTTTCATTAAACTTGGGTATATCGGTTGCCGCCAGCCGACCAGAGGTGCTATATAGAAGCGATCCATCCTTCTCTAAGATCATGAACTGCCGATTGTCCTCCTCGCCATAATAGGCTTCTCGCATCAGTTTGGCATCAAGCAAAGCAATCACCTGATAATTGGAGGCTGGCACCCGAAACGAAAATGGAATAAGTTGTAGATCCAATGCGGAATTCAGGCTAGACACAGTAAATGTTTCTTCGGCGTGCAGCCTGTAATTGCGGGAATCATGGAAATTATTTTCCCAGAATGAGAGCGGATAATCTTCGCTCACGTAGAATCGCGAGAAAAACATGTCCGCTTCGACGCTGCCTTCCTTTTCAAAAACGATCGATGGCGTGTTGAAATGAATCAACACATTATGGAGATAGAGCATCGGATTGTACGCTTGGGCCCGCAGAGGCTTCATAAGTTCCATCGCAGAGGAAAACTCGATATCTAACGGACTCTTCCTAAGAAGTTGACGGTTGAAAGCAACCACATATTCATCTGAATAAAGATCAAACAGTATAGTCTTCATTCGTTCAAAATGAGTTTGATACCGCTCTGCGGTATTCTTAAGCATCAAGCGGTTGTACTGAATAATCTCTTTCTGTACGCCCTTACCGAATAAATGGACGGACAGCAGGTTAAATGAGGAAAACAGTAAAATAATGACAAGAAAGCTAATGAATATTTTAAAAACGAGCATTTGTCGGTTAAAGATAGGCCATTTCAATGAGAGTACTCCTTTTCAAGTGAGGTTCTATCTTTATTTGGTTGTATTTATTCTACATGAATATGGTCTTGTAAATAAGATACTTTTTTTTATGTAGTTATCATTATTTTGGGTGGGCCATGATTTAGCCAAGGAACATAAAAACTGTAAATACCTATTTCCTCAGAGCCATGCTACGATCTGAATTGAAAAAACGAAAGCGGGTGAGAATTTGTCGAACCAATCTTCTATGTCAACAGCAGAAATGAATGTAAGTACCCGAAAAAAAAGTTCGGCAACGGTGAGGCGTATCAAAAAAAACTGGGATTTGTACTTACTTATTTTACCTGTCATGGCCTTCTTTATTATATTCGAGTATGTGCCGATGTACGGTGTGCAGATTGCATTCAAAGACTTTATCGCAAACAAGGGGATTACGGGGAGCCCATGGGTCGGATTCAAACACTTTGAGCGCTTTTTTGAAAGCTACTATTTTTGGAGATTACTCAAAAATACACTTGGCATCGGGGTATACCAGTTATTTGTTGGCTTCCCAGTACCGATTGCTCTCGCACTCCTAATCAATGAGGTGCGATTTAAGAAATTTAGTCGTTTCGTACAAACCGTTACCTATGCGCCTCACTTTTTGTCCACGGTCGTCATGGTAGGAATGATCTTCATTTTCCTCTCGCCTCAAACGGGATTAGTGAATGGACTGATCACCTGGTTTAGGGGAACACCCATAGATTTTCTGACGGAGCCGGCTTGGTTTAAAACCATATATGTTGGCTCGGGTGTATGGCAGCAAATGGGCTGGAGCTCCATTATCTATCTGGCTGCTTTAACCGGTATCGATCCACAGCTTCACGAAGCCGCAAGGGTGGACGGAGCGAGCCGCTGGCAGCGCATCTGGCATGTCAATTTACCAGGCATTATACCTACGATCATCATTTTGCTCATCCTGAATATGGGTTCCTTGCTCAGCGTTGGCTTCGAGAAGGTGTACCTGATGCAGAATTCGCTCAATATGTCTTCATCTGACATTATCTCCACCCATGTATACCACAAAGGGATTCTCGATGGGCAATACAGTTATTCCGCAGCCGTCGGTCTGTTCAATTCAATCGTCAATTTCACTTTACTTGTCATTGTCAATCGAATGGCCCGTAAAGTAAACGGCACAAGCTTATGGTAGGAGGTCAGGAAGATGCAGCAGCAATTCAACAGTGAGAAATTATTCGACTGGTTCGTCCATGCATTATTGGCACTTATATGCGTTGTTGTGTTATATCCGTTAGTGTTCGTTCTGGCTGCATCCATTAGCAGTCCCGACGCGGTCATGCGAGGTGAGGTTTGGCTTTGGCCGAAACAAATTACGTTAATTGGATATTATAGAGTTTTTCAAAACAGTGAAATTTTAACTGGTTATACGAACACGATTATTTATACCGTGGTCGGAACCGCCATAAATCTGGTTATGTCGATCGCAGCAGCTTTTCCTCTTTCACGAAGAGATTTTTACGGACGCAATCTTTTTGCTGCTTTGATGGTGTTTACGATGTTTTTCAGCGGGGGCATGATTCCGTCCTATCTATTGGTCAAAGATTTGGGGATGCTGAACTCGATGTGGGCGCTTATTATTCCGGGAGCCGTATCCGTTTATAATATTTTAATCATGCGAACTTTTTTTCAAAACGGTATTCCGCAAGAGATGCAAGAAGCCGCTTCGATTGATGGTTGTTCGAATATAGGCACGCTTGTAAAAATTGTGCTGCCACTATCGATGCCAATTATAGCGGTTATGATCCTATTTTACAGTGTAGGACATTGGAATTCCTATTTCAGCGCCCTCATTTATTTGACCGATCGTGATCAATACCCGTTGCAGCTGTTCTTGCGCGAAATCCTGATTCAGGGACAAATGCAAGAGATGCTGGGAGTTGGCGACGATACGAATGCTAATGTCGTACTGGAAGGTGAAGCCATCAAGTATGCACTGGTCATCGTTGCTAATTTGCCAATATTTCTGTTGTACCCATTTCTTCAAAAATATTTTGCCAAGGGCGTTATGATCGGTGCGATCAAAGGGTAAGGGCACTTGTAAGAGCTTGCATGCTGCGCTTTATAAGTTTAGCTATTAAGGTAATACCTTTTAGCCATAGATGTAAAGGAAAATAAGGGAGGTAGAAAAATTAATGAAAAGTAAGAGCTGGGTATCGTTAACTATAGTAGCTGTCATGACCGGAAGCCTGTTATCGGCTTGTAGTGAAGAGCAAGGTACAGCGGAAAGTTCGACCAGTCCAACTGCCAATACGAAGGACGTTGCCAACTTAAACAAAACGGGCATGCCGATCGTAAAAGAGCCAATTTCACTGACCTTTTTCACGGGCAAAGCTCCTACCAATGGCAATAACTTTGAAGAAACACTTGTATGGAAAGAATATGCGAAAATGACGAATGTTAACGTCAAATTCCAGCTCGTTCCTTTTGAAAATTTAAACGAAAAACGTAACCTTGTGTTAGCTGGCGGTGATTATCCAGACGCTTTTTATTCCTCGAGAGTATCTTCTGCAGATTTAGCGAAATATGGCGCTCAGGGGACCTTTGTCAAGTTGAACGACCTGATTAATAATTATGCACCTAACTTCAAGAAACTGATGGAGAAATACCCAGACTTGAAAAAAGGGCTGACTATGCCTGATGGCGGTATCTATTCATTCCCGTCCTTTTATAGTCCTGACTTCCTTCCGATGCTCATCGGAACCCCCCTTTGGGTCAAGCAGGAATGGCTAGAGAAGCTCAAAATGAAGGAACCAACGACAACCGAGGAGTTTTATCAATATTTGAAGGCAGTCAAGAATACCGATTTGAATGGGAATGGTCAGGCGGACGAAGTTCCTTACGCTGGAGAGGGCATCAATCCGCTAATTGAACAAATAAGAGGTGCATGGGACTTCGGTAACCGTGGATTGGGCCACAAATTCGTAGATGTCGATTCTAAATCGAATGAACTGCGCTTCTTCCGAACAGATCCGAAATACAAAGAGGTCATCGAGTACGTGCGCAAGCTATATACAGAAGGCCTAATCGATAAGGAAATTTTCACGGTTAAACCGGCTGCCCTGTACGCTAAAGGCGGAAAGGGAGTCTTTGGCTCAACGATCAATCCTAATCCAATGACCCAGATGAGCCAGCCGGGCTATTATGGACTTGGCGCATTAAAAGGGCCGCACGGCGATCAATTGTTTACTCAAGTTAAGGTACCTATCGTATGGCCTGGATCATTTGTTGTCACAGACAAAAACAAGAACCCTGAAGCCACGATCCGCTGGATCGACCACTTATACGGCGACGAAGGAGCAACGTTTTATTTCATGGGCGTTGAAGGACAAACCTATAAAAAGGCTGCGGATGGCAAGCTGGAATTCGTAGAAGAAATTACGAAAAATCCGAACGGATTGACCATGGATCAGGCATTAGCGAAATACATCACTTGGCTCGGAGGAAGCTATCCAGGCTATGTGCAGGAAAAATATTTCAAAGGCTCCGAGACATTGCCAGAATCGATAGCTGTAGGGAAGAAAGCGGAACAACACAAACTCAAAGAGCTATGGAATGCATTCAACTTTACTCAGGAAGAAACCGAGTTCAGATCGTCCATTGGAAACGATATCCAAAATTATATCAGTGAGATGGAAGCGAAGTTTATTTCCGGTACCGCACCGATGTCAGAGTGGGATAAATACGTTTCTACCGTTGATAAAATGGGTGTTGGTGAATATATGAAAATCTATAAGCAAGCGTACGATCGTTACAAGAAGTAAATTAGCAATGCTAGCAGATTCTAGGGAGGGCGGCCTAGTCGCCCTCCTGCTTATCCTTCAGAATGGGAAGGAGATAAGATCATGTTCTTGAAGCACTGGACCGCTGTTGCAAAGCTAGTGTGCATTGCGGTCATTCTTTCCTTGCTGTTTACGGCTTGCACGGATACCAAGCCCCAGGTGACTCCAGTCGCCTTGACAATTCAGAGCCCGCAGATAGTGCCGAGTGTACGAACGGAGCAAATATTTGATAAGGAAGCTGGTAAAGGACAACTGACCATCCGTTATTTTTATTTGGATGGAGATAATTTGATGGGTGACAGCTTTTTGATTGTTTCTCCGGATGGCAAGACGATGCTGGTAGACGCTGGACTGCCGGAAGTCGGACCGCAAGTGGTGAATTATTTAAATAAGCTTGGCATTGATTCACTAGACATTGCACTGAACACCCACCCGCATATTGATCATATCGGGGGATTCGCCACCGTGGCGAAGGAGAAGCCAATCAAGTCTTTTTATATGGTGAATTTGCCGTATACCAAATCGTCCGCTTACAACAATGCCATGGCCCCTCTTGAAGCGAAGCAAGTTCCTATGAAAACTCTTGAGGAGGGAGATGTATTCCAACTGGGCGAGCATGTGCGATTAGAGGTGCTCAGTCCACCCAAAGGCGCGTTGCCCGAAGTGGTGAAGACATTTTCCGCTCCGGAAATTAACGATTATTCCATGGTGCTTAAGATGACTTATGGTGAACGCACATTCTTGTTTACCGCTGATATCTACAAGCACCGGGAAATTGAGCTTACCTCTTCCCCCTGGAAAGAGAAGCTGAAGTCAGACATGATGGATATTCCTCATCACGGCAGCGAATCAACCTCCTCGTCGGAGGCGTTCTTGCAGGCCGTTTCCCCGCAGATCGTCATCATGAGTCAAAATCTGTTCCAAAGCCCGAACCTGCTGGAGCGCTTGGAGAAAAAAGGCGCGAAGGTCTACTCCACCGGCATGCACGGCAATATTATGCTTCGTTCCGATGGTAAGACGATGATCGTAACGACGGAAAAAGATTGGTTAAGGAGGAATCATTGATGTCGAATCAGGAACAGGAACAGGATCAAGTGGAACAACCAACACGGCAAATTAGCAGAAGAAAATTGCTTGCCTCCTTGGGATTGACAAGTGTAGCCCTTGCGGCCGGTACTAGGTTATTCGAATCTACTTCTGGTGTTTCTGCCAATTCGGTAACTGAAGAGGTCTACGGTCGGAAAAGCCATCCTATCTTTACGACGGAAACAGTTTCAATGAAAAATGTTCGTGATTACGGTGCTGTCGGGGACGGCTCAACCGATGATACTGCCGCAATTCAGAATGCATTGAATCAAGCGCTTCAAGGGACGGGCTCGCATGTTCACATTCCTAAAGGGACCTACAAAGTCACGGACACACTGCGGATCTACCGTCATACACGTCTGACATTAGATGCAGATGCCAAAATTCTACGCTGCCATGATTATTCATTTTTAGTAAATGGAGATAATGGGCCTGGTTTCCAAGGCTACGAAGGGCATGGAGATTTATGGATCGAAGGCGGTATTTGGGAAGGGAACATCCTCCAGTATCCTGATACCTATAATGGGTTCGGCTTGGCCAGAGGCAGGAACATCATAATCCGCAACATCGAAATGCGAGATGTCGTTACCGCTCACGGTGTCGATATGAACGCTTGCGAGAACGTCGTAATTGAGAATTGTCGGTTCCTTGGATATCGGGATAGTACGCCAGATCATTCCAGAGATTATGCGGAAGCGATTCAATTAGCCAATCATACGCAGGAAGGTTTTAGCCAAATGGGCGCCTTCGACGGAACCCCATGCCGCAACATTACTGTCCGAAGCTGCTACTTCGGGGCAAGCGGCACATCAGGCACACAAGCATGGCCTGCGGGTGTAGGCAATCATTACGCCGTTTATGACCTTTATAACTCGAATATCAAAGTAGTTGACAATACCTTCGAAGGTATGACTTTTGCCGGGGTACGCAGTTTCAAGTTCGCTGAACTGTTCATCTCGAACAACTTGTTCCTCAATTGCAACAGGGGCGTTATGCTGTCTAATCCGGCGGGAAATACCAATTCGTCCAAAGATGCTGCTGGTAACCAAACCGGTCTACCGCAATCCAGTAAAAATATTGTGATTTCCGGTAATATATTTAAGGCGACGCAGCTCGAAACGATTTATTGCGTAGGATGGCCCAAAACGGCTTTGATACATGCCAAAGTGGAGTCGGTTATCATTGAGGGCAATGTGTTCGCACAGGGATCGTCCAGCAAGAACTGCATCAATTTGCGATGGGTGCATCAGGTGAGCATTACCGGCAACTTGTTCCACAACCAATATCGTGGAATCTGGATATCTTATGTATCCAAAGCAAGTATCAGTCATAACGTCTTTCAGGACATCATTATGGAGGCTATATTCTCCGAAGAACCAGACGCAGATTACAAAAACCGCGGACTCACGGCCGACATTCAGGTACTTCATAATCAGATCGATCGCTGCGGCAGGACAGGTATTTATATCCAAAGCATGGAGAAGTTCCAGATTATTGGAAATATCATTCATTCCCCGGCAACTGAAACTAACAATACGCGAAGTGGCATCCTTGTTGCGAATTCAGCTAAAAAAGGGAAGGTCGCAGGCAATCATATTACTAAAGCTTTGACCGGCAACCAAAACCAATATGGCATAAGCGTTACCAGTACTTGCAGTGATGTGCAAGTCGCTGACAACATAGCCGAGGGCATGACGGCCGCCGTGTCTGTTCAAGGTTCCACGAACTTTGACGGAATTTATTTACATAGTCCAAACGGAATGCGGTATAAGATGACCATTGGTAACGATGGCGTTATGATGGCTAGCCCCGCATAAGCAAGTATTTAAATACAAGCCTCGGGTCACCGCTTTTTCTAAAGAAGCAGGCTAAACCGAGGCTTGTTTTTTAGATTGAATAGGTAGGTAAATTTGTTACGTCAACAAGGATAATCTATGAAGCTGAACTCTGCATCTTCTTCATTTGTTATAAAACAAAAAAACCCTTAACTAGTAAGGGTTTCCTGCTTGTAAAGCTGGGATGCGGTCGGAGGGATTTGAACCCTCACGCCTTGTGAGCGCCACCCCCTCAAGATGGTGTGTCTGCCGTTCCACCACGACCGCGAGGTATGAAAGTAAAAATGACCCGTAGGGGACTCGAACCCCTGTTACCTCCGTGAAAGGGAGGTGTCTTAACCACTTGACCAACGGGCCACGAATGTCTGTAAGCTTTTGCAGCCCATTTTGACGACATTTGTAATTATAATAGATTCTGTCGTCGTTGACAAGCACAAAATCTGGAATGCTCACGGGCAAATATGGTATGCTGAGACCAATTCAAAATACACGAGGTGCTTGTCGTTCATGTTAATTTATGAATCTACCCATGGAACGGTCCATGAGGAAAAAGTACGCGTTCCCGGCCCGAACGAAGTAGCTTGGGTGAGAATGGAGAACCCCTCACCTGACGATGTCAAACATGTTTTAGGCGACTTATACAAGTGCCACCCTCTACTCATTGAGGATGCGATTAAGCTGAACCAACGACCGAAGATGGATACGTATAAGAATCACATTTTCTTAACCTTCTTCGCGGTATCCGATCAGCTTGAGCCACAGGAAATAGGGATCGTGATCGGAGAAAATTTTGTGATAACCGTATATAAGGACAAGCTCCCCTTCATAGATCAGCTTTACCATACCTGCCAAGAGGTCGAAGATCGATTAAGCCATCCAGGAGCCATTCTTCATGCGATACTCGATCGTTGTGTCGATGATTATTCCATCGTTGCGGATCATTTTGATGATCGCCTGAATAGCATGGAACAGGCCGTGTATCGCAACCCTAGAATTCGTATTGCACAGGATATTTTCCAAATTAAACGGAGTATGCATCAGCTGCGCCGCGTCATTGTGGAGGAACGAATTACCCTTTCCGCTATCGCCCACCACTCCTTCCCCTACACACGTGAAGAAGATGATGTCTATTTCCTGGATATCATGGACCACATCTCACGAGTCGTGGATTCTTTGGACATTTTCCGGGAATCACTAACCGGTCTTCTCGAGCTCCAAATGAGTATGAAATCCGATCGGATGAATGAAATTATGAAGACATTAACGATCTTTAGCACGATCTTTCTTCCTCTGACTTTTGTCGTCGGACTGTATGGTATGAATTTCAAAAATATTCCTGAGCTGCATTGGGATTATGGATATCTGTATGTCTGGATCCTTATGATCATCTTAAGCTGTGTGATGTGGTATTACTTTAAACGTAAACATTGGTTTTAACGAAAAAAAGGCACTCCACCGTGAACCACCAATCACAGGGGTGCCTTTTTACTATTAGCTGCTACTTTATTTTAAAGTAAGAAACAGATTCATTCAAAGTATCTACTACGGACCTAAGCTGTTCGGAGGCAGCAGCTATATTCTGCATCATCGCTAACTGCTCCTCAGTTGCAGCAGCAACCCCTTGGGATTTGTTCAAAATATGCGTTGAACTCGTTGCCGATTGATCCATTGTCGCAGAGATCTCCTCGGAGCTTGCCGACATTTGCTGGGTGATCGCTGAAGTCTCATGAATTTGTGTCACAATGTGTGTCACCGATTGCATGATGGTATGGAAGCTCTGATTCACTTCCTGCATCATGCTCGATCCCGCACTAGCTTCCTGCTTGGTTGCATTCATGGAATTAGAAACACTGGCGATCTCGACTCTCGTCTCATGAATCAACTGATTAATTCCCTCTGCTGACTCGATAGATTGCGAGGCAAGCTTACGAATTTCATTCGCAACAACGTTAAATCCTTTGCCGTGCTCACCCGCTCTAGCTGCCTCGATCGAAGCATTCAGTGACAACAGATTCGTTTGATTCGCAAACGTTGTAATGCTCGATGCAATAAGACCAATCTCATCGGATTTAAGTGTTAAAGATTGCACGGTTTGTGAGAGCTGCTCGACCGATTTCAGCATGTTCACAATTTGCTGCTGCAGCTTTCCAAGCAAGTCATTGCCAAGTTCGGCATGACGAGAAGTTAGGGAGGAATGTTCGGCCATTACACCTGAATTTTCAGCCACCCTTTGAATCCCAATTGCCATTTCCTCAATCGCTCGGCTCGTTTCTGCGCTGCTTCTTGCCTGCACTTCGACGTCCTGCGTCATTTCTTGAATACTGGTAGCGACATGCTCAGAGGCCGTTGCCGATTCCTTGGAACTATCCGAAAGCTCAACCGAAGCGTCATGCACGAACTGCGTATTGTGGGCGATCGTACCGATCAACCCTTTAATTTTCGAAACCATAATATCTACCGATTCTGTGATTTTCCCTAGTTCGCACTTGGTATACTTGACCTGAGGCTCATGCCGAAGATCTCCTGCCGCTACTTGGCCGGTAACTTTCATGATGTTTTTGACCGTTTTCATTATTTTACTAATAACCATCCATCCTGCTGACATGAGCAAAATGATAATAATAGCGACTGATAGGTAGATCGTTTTTGCCGTTTTATCATTTTGAGCCTCAATCTCTTCAATACTTGATTTCGCATAGGCATCCAAAATTTCACCGATTTGATTCATACCCTCGCGGCCTTTTTCGAAAGTTGCTAATAATTTAGCGTCATTAATAATCCCTTTTCCAGTACTTGAGGACTGAACAACGGCATTCGCTTCTTTCGCCCATTGGTCAAATGACGTATGAAAGCCCGCTATGTTCTGCTCAATGGTTAGCTTCGTCTCTGTATGCGCTGTTTGTAATAACTGTTTAGCATTCATTATATCAGCCGCTTGTCCAACCCTTGTATTCGTTTGATCGATATTGTCTTTTAAAGCTTTAAGCTGCTTCGTCTTCTCTTCCGCAGTCAATGTCCCAGAAACCAACAGCTGGTAAGCCGTCAACGCCTGATACATATCACGATCGGCATTCAAGATAAGTGAAGTGCTTTTATTCGTGGTTTCATAAAGGGATGAAGCCAATACCTCCGTATTGGACTTACTTTGCTGCAGTAAAAAAACACTTGTGCCTAGATACAGCATGGAAGGAACTAATAGCAATAAAAGGAGTCGTACACGTATAGATAACAATTTTGCCACAGAATTTGCCCCCGTCATTGATCTATTTTTGATTACTATATCGGAAAATCGTTTAATAGATGTTAGAAAACTGTTAAAAATGAATGTAATTAAACTAACAAAAATAAGCCCAACGGCATGAAAGCCATTGAGCTTATTTCCAGCTAATTCGGATACGGAGAGAGAGGGATTCGAACCCTCGCACCGCTTACGCAGTCTAACCCCTTAGCAGAGGGTCCCCTTATAGCCACTTGGGTACCTCTCCAAAGATACTGGCTCCCCGAACAGGACTCGAACCTGTGACAACTCGATTAACAGTCGAGTGCTCTACCAACTGAGCTATCAGGGAATGGATAAGTTTTATTTTATTATGAAGGCGTTAGTAAGTCAAGTGTATACGATTTCAATTTTCCCCTACATTTTCCACATGCGTATTTACGGACGTCCATTTTGCGCTTGCGGAAGTACTCGGTTTTGCAGTTGACGCATTCCAGCCTGTATTTGTAGGACTGTTTCTGGGAAGCCCGCGGCAGCGAACGGCAGAACCGGGTACCTCCGACTTGCGCCAGCAAGGTTTTGAAATCATTGTCGCGATGCTGGTAGCCACGCTTTAATATATGCAAATGATAATGACAAAGTTCGTGCTTAATGATCTTCTCAATCTCATCTCGTCCAAATGTCTCCCACTGCATCCAACTGATTTCGATATCATGGGATTTGGTAAAATAGCGCCCGCCCGTCGACCTTAGCCTCCGGTTAAACCGCGCCTGATGTACAAAAGGCCTTCCAAACGATGCCATAGAGATCTGCTCGATCCATTGCTGCAGCTCCCGATCCTCCATCCCCATTCGCTCCTTTGACAAGTTCTCACTTGAATTTGTACCGTATGTACGGCTATACTGTCAAGTAGAAAAGAAGATCGAAAGCTTCCTAAAGAAAGGATTTGAACAACCCTTATGCCGCAAATGCGATATGTCATTCTCAAGTTCGAACAACAATTAGAATTCGTTGAAATGCCATCTTCCTACTCTTATCAATTGACAGCTCTGAATCAAAGATTACACAAAGAATTAGAGAAATTGACCGCTGACTCTGTCCCTCAGCTTCCACGGGTTATTGCAGAATGCGACGACTTGGAATTGGTTGGCACCGCGCATACCCTTATTCAAGGGTTGGATTACATTAATCGTTTGGAAAAGACCTTCGCTGGCATCCAAGAAAAGTCTTATCCGCTTATTTCTTTATTAACTGAAATTCGCGCGCTTCAAGCCCAACTGGAACAGTGGTATGAAGAGGAATTTGAGGGTTAATTTTTAAGAGTGCTATCAAAAAACATAAAGCAAAAAGTAAGGCAACGCAAAGAGCAAGGCAAAGCAAAAAGTAAAACAAACCCAAAAAGTAACGCAAATCAAAAGGACCTGCACCCATTGAAGCAATCCTTCATATGCTATTATTACATGGCGAAGAAGGGGATGGGCATATGCCGCAATGGCTCTGTAATCAATTAATGCGGGCCTTCCAGAACAAAAACCGCAGACAAATCCGATTGCTGAATGATAGCTGGTACTTTTACCGCACCCGCCGCTCACAAGAGGAGTGGCCTGATACCCAATCGACGGACGGACCGGGCAAACGTAAATTTTGATAAAAGAGCTAGTACTTGCGCGGAGCGGGTGCTGGCTTTTTTGCAATGCTGATTTACATAGTGAAACCAGAGTAAAGTACTACATGCTGAGAAATGTGAATTCAACCATAGTAACTTACTACTTGCAGAGAACAGTGAATTCAAACCAAAGCAACTTACTACTTGCAGAGAAAAGTAAACATTTGTTAAAAAAAGGTTGCATATTTGAAATGTGCCCTCTATACTGTAAATAAATGTAATAGATTATCGGAGTGAAGCACACTCGATCTTGCAGAATTTCTGCGGTTCGGGTGTGCTTTTTTTCGTACATAAAAAAGGGGAGTCGATTATTATGCCACGTAAAACAAGAGGTTGGCTAAGAAAAATGCGTGAACTTGGATTGGGGCGTCACGGGTTTGGTGGTTGGATGAGTGGTTCTGAATGGATGATTCAGCAGGGGAATTTAAGAGAGATGGAGGTAGTTCAAGATAGGCAGAGCAGGAACAATGCAGTTCTTGAGCAATTGGGATTAGTGCAAGGCAGGAAAAATGCTGTTCAAAAAAGCAATATCTATCCGTTGTTACCGAGAAAGGCTGCTGCTAAAATACCGCCTCTCTCACCTATCGCCATCCTAGAAGCTGACAAGTGGGTGTTGCGGAAGCTACTAGTCATACAAATAGCCAAGCGTCACAGTGGCAAAGTTCGACTGCAGGACGTCGCTGCCGAATGCAATGTAAATATTCGTATCGCTGCGGAATGGTTGAAACGACTATCCCTGGAGGGGATGCTATCTCTTGTCGCTGGTCAGCGGAATGTAATGATTTACTCTTTGAAGGATGTGGGGCGAGTTCATAAATAAACTCTTTAACCTCCCATTCCGGGGAGTATTGATGATACTTGTTGGAGAGGATGATGTCGGGTAAGTGATGGAAATGACGCTCGGAAGTGGGCGTTGTGAGTAACTTAAGGAAGGATGATGTGGAGATTGACTGATGGCGGTAACGCCTCTTGGATAGGCGTACGAGTAACTTAAGGAAGGATGATGTGGAGTTTGACTGATGGCGGTATCGCCTCTTGGTTGGGCGTACAAGTAACTTAAGGAAGGATGATGTGGAGATTCGCTGATGGCGGTAACGCCTCTTGGTTGGGCGTACGAGTAACTTAAGGAAGGATGATGTGGAGATTCGCTGATGGCGGTAACGCCTCTTGGTTGGGCGTACGAGTAACTTAAGGAAGGATGATGTGGAGATTGACTGATGGCGGTAACGCCTCTTGGTTGGGCGTACGAGTAACTTAAGGAAGGATGATGTGGAGATTCGCTGATGGCGGTAACGCCTCTTGGTTGGGCGTACGAGTAACTTAAGACTCTACCCCACCTCGTTCCCGAATAGAAGTCCCTAAAGGCTGCTATTTCAGCAATTTCGACCAAAAATATTGAAATAGAAGTCTCTATAGGCTCTTATTTGTAAATTTCATTATTAATATTCTTATTTTTATCCGAATAAGGGTCCCTAGGAGCTTCTATTTATCGAATATGCAATAAACCAAGAAGAATAGCAGCCTTTGGAGGCTCTTATCGGACAGCGATCAGCCTACAAAAAAGCAGCTGGGAGCATAACGCTGCCAACTGCTTAGTTATTCTTATTGTTGAGGCTTTTTCATGGTCAAGCCAACGCGACCTTTTTTCTCGTCTACGTTAAGCACCCATACTTGGACGATGTCCCCAACGGACACCACATCCATGGGGTGTTTCACGAAGCCGTTCTTGAGCTGGGAAATATGCACCAGCCCATCGTTCTTAATGCCGATATCGACGAAGGCACCGAAGTCGATAACGTTGCGCACCGTGCCGGTCAATTCCATACCCGGCACAAGGTCTTCAAGCTGCAGCACATCAGTGCGGAAGATCGGCGCGGGGACTTCGTCCCGCGGATCTCGCCCAGGCCGCTGCAGGCTGTCTAAGATGTCCCGCATCGTCGGGACACCTACGCCCAGCTTAGGAGCCAGTTCCTCTGGCTCCAGCGTCTGCAGCAGCGCTAGCAGCTGCTGTGAGCCAAGCTGCGCCAATTCCAGGCTCAGCTCCTTGAACAGCCGATCCACCACGTCGTATGACTCCGGATGGATCGGGGTGTTGTCGAGCGGGTTCCCACCGCCCGAAATCCGCATGAACCCGACACACTGCTCGAAGGTTTTCGCGCCAAGGCGCGGAACCTTCGACAGCTCCTGTCGGGAGCTGAACTTGCCATTCTCCTCGCGATACTTAACGATGTTCTTCGCCAGTGTCGCGTTCACGCCCGACACGTACGAGAGCAAGGACGGGGACGCCGTGTTCAGGTCCACGCCGACATGGTTAACGGCCGACTCTACGACGGCCTTCAAGTTCTCGTCCAGACGTTTCTGCGAAACGTCATGCTGGTACTGCCCGACGCCGATCGCCTTCGGCTCGATCTTCACAAGCTCCGCGAGCGGGTCCTGCAGCCTCCGCGCGATCGAGATCGCGCTGCGCTCGGCTACATCGAGCTCCGGGAACTCCGTCTGCGCCAGCTTCGACGCGGAGTACACGCTCGCCCCCGCTTCGCTTACGATCAAGTATCTGAGCTTCTGCTCCTTGATCTCGGCAATCAGCTCCGCAACAAACTGCTCCGTTTCACGGGAAGCCGTTCCATTACCGATCACGATCAGCTCGACGCCGTGCTTGCTGATCAACTGCTTGAACTTCGCCTTCGCTTCCGCCACCTTATTATTCGGTGGCGTCGGGTAGGTGACGGCGATTTCAAGCATTTTACCGGTGTCGTCAATGACGGCCAGCTTACAGCCTGTCCGGTAAGCTGGATCGACACCCAGCACTACGTGCCCTTTGACCGGCGCTTGGAGCAGCAGATTCCGTAGATTTTCTGCGAAAATCTTAATCGCTTGCTCCTCGCCCATCTCGGTCATTTCACCACGCACTTCGCGCTCAATAGAAGGTGCGAGTAATCTTTTATAAGCATCCTCTACAACGGAGCGAAGCACTTCGCGAACAACGGAATCGCCTTTTACGACCTGCCTAACCATATAATCATGAATCTTATCGACGGCAACATCCAAGCCAACCTTCAGAACTTCCTCCCGCTCCCCACGATTAATCGCAAGAATACGGTGAGGCGGCAAGCGTTTAACAGGCTCTTGATAGGCATAGTACATCTCATATACGGATTCAGCCTTTGCATCTTTAGCCTCAGTACGTAAAATCCCCTGATCATGCGTATATCTACGCACCCAAGCTCGAATCTTAGCATCATCCGCAATATTCTCCGCAAGGATATCCATTGCGCCTTGAATCGCATCTGCGGCGCTTCCTACCTGCTTGTCCGCGTTAACATAACGCGCTGCTTCTTGCTCCAGCGAGCCTTGACGAGGCTGCTTCCAAATCCATTCCGCTAACGGCTCAAGACCGCGCTCTTTGGCAACGCTCGCTCTCGTTTTGCGCTTTTGACGGAACGGTCTGTACAAATCCTCTATTTCCTGCAGCTTCGCAGCGCCTTCAATCGATTTGCGCAGCTCATCCGTCAACTTGCCCTGCTCATCAATCAAACGAACAACCTCGATCTTACGATCCTCTAGGTTACGCAAGTACTGCAACCGATCCTCGATATCTCGCAGCTGGTTCTCATCCAGCTCGCCTGTCATCTCTTTGCGGTAACGTGCGATGAACGGTATCGTGTTGCCCTCATCAAGCAGCCCCATCGTTGTCTTCACTTTGCCAGCGGGCAGCTGCAATTCAGCAGAGATCTGCTTCAGGATACGCTCCTGGATCTCTGCTTTCTTTTCTTCTGAGATCTGTACTTTCTCCCGTGGCTCTTCATACTCACTAGCCTTTGTCTTCTTTCCCTCAGTCTCGCTCAACTTCTGCTCTTCCATTTCATTAGCCTTTATCTTCAACTCTTCCAAATTTGCCACAGCCAGTTCCCCCACTTCTATTCATTTTAATTCCTATGTATGTATACAAACCAAAAAACGAGGGAACCTTGCACCCTCGTCCGTTCCTGATCCTATTCAAAATTCTATCAGTCCCACACTAATTTGCAAAGCATCGTCAACTTTGCGCATCGTTTCTTCATCCAAATGCGTAATTTTGTCCGTAAGCCGTTGCTTATCGATCGTTCTGATTTGTTCAAGCAGAATTACCGAATCTCGGTCGAAACCATGCGTTTCCGCATCAATTTCAACATGCGTGGGAAGCTTCGCCTTCTGGATTTGAGCTGTAATCGCTGCAACAATCACGGTTGGGCTAAAGCGGTTGCCGATATCATTTTGGATCACTAGAACAGGACGAACCCCTCCCTGCTCCGACCCTACAACCGGCGAAAGATCTGCGAAAAAAACATCACCACGTTTGACAATCACTGCTTACACCCCGCTTACTAAGCGATCAAGCGTACCGTCCGCTTCTTCCTCCGCTTGAAAAGCTTCAGATGCCATGCTGAGATTTATTTTCGCCATCTCCATATACCCACGCTGCATGGATTCGCGTAGACTGCGCTTTTTACGTTCAATTAAATACAGCTTCATTGCCTGGCGAATAAATTCGCTGCGATTAGAATTCTCCTTCTCGACAATACCGTCCACTTCTTGCAACAGATTGTCAGGCAAGCTAATCATGATCCTTTTCGTATTATGCGCATTGCTCACACTTTCGCACCCCCAGAAACGATACAAAGACAATATTACCAGTATGTCTTTCCAAAAACCAATTTATACAATAGATATATGCATCCAGTATATCAAATATGTTACACACTTGGATATAAGATTCCTACTTACATAGTATTCGATGGCTTATTCGGAAAATCCTCTCCATCTAACACAAAAAATAAATGGTAAATAAATCTGTTACTCTTAGTAGCGATGCCGCATGAGAGGATTAATTGCATCTATACGTTTGCCGTCACGCACATACACACGCGCAACACGATGTGAAATCATACAAATAATTTCATAGTTAACAGTACCTAACTGACGAGCTACATCTTCAGCCGTAATGCGCTCTCCGTCTTGCTCCCCGATCACCACAACCTCGTCCAGAGACTGAACATCAGGTACATCCGATACATTGATCATACATTGATCCATACAGATTTTACCGACGATTGGCACTCTTTTGCCCCGAACAAGAACCTCAGCCTTACCCGAAAGCATCCGAGAATACCCATCCGCATAGCCAATCGGCAGTGTCCCAATTTGTTCGTCGCTCTTGGTGTGATAAATCGTGCCGTAGCTAACTCCTGAGCCTGGAGGCAGCGTTTTAAGATGAACAATCCCTGTTTTGAGACTTAGTACCGGCTTTAACTCGATTTTCGTTTGATCTACATCCTCGGAAGGATACAAGCCATACATCGAAATCCCCAAACGCACCATTGAATACGTCAAACCTGGCAAATCTATGGCCGCTGCGCTATTGCCTGCATGTATATATGGAAACTTAACACCTTTATCCGTAAAATAACTCACAATTCGCTCAAAACGGCGATATTGCTCCATCGTATAGCTCTTATCTACTTCATCTGCATTCGCGTAATGCGTGAATAAACCCTCAACTTCCACATTCGGCAGCGTCAAAGCTTCCTCAATAAATGGAATAGCATCCTCTTCCGTGTGCAAACCAAGTCGCCCCATGCCAGTATCCAGCTTGATATGGATCTTTAGCTTCTTTTGAAGCGCCCCATCTTTCATTTGCCCCTGAAAACAAAGCTTTTCGAG
The DNA here is from genome assembly GCF_013141715.1 of Paenibacillus phytorum. Taxonomy (GTDB): domain Bacteria; phylum Bacillota; class Bacilli; order Paenibacillales; family NBRC-103111; genus Paenibacillus_E; species Paenibacillus_E phytorum. The sequence goes on from NZ_WHOA01000143.1 coordinate 20,569, forward strand.
AACATCTCTACTATAGACAGCAATCGTCACATCGAGTTCACGCGCTCTATCAACCCCTTCTGGAGGCGTATAGCCTAGTACCAGAATAGGTGCAGTGATCCCCGCATTCCTTAGCTCCAACGCTTCATCAAAAAACGCCACACCCAAGTAATCCACACCCGCGGCGAGAACCTCTTTGGATACTTCAACAGCCCCGTGTCCGTACGCATCAGCTTTAACGACTGCCATCTGTTTCATTCCTGCCGGCAGTACCTTCTGAAAACCTTCAATGTTGCTTCGCAGTGCATCTAACGAAATTTCTACCCACGTGGGACGATAAAAAGCATCCACCAGCGTTCACCTCATTTATCCATTACAAGTAAACCTATGTTAAGCCTAATCACGAAAAACTGTCAACCTTGCTTTTGCAGACTTATAAACAACATTTCTTATATTTCTTCCCGCTACCGCATGTGCAAGGATCATTGCGTCCGATTTTACTTTTACCAGAAACAGCCTTTAGATCATTCGTAGAATTGATGACACGAACTACCGCCGGCTTCTGCTGAGGTTGAACATTTTCATTAGCAAAATAGCGGAAAACGCGCATACCCGAATCTTTTACCGTCATGATAAGCGGCGTTCTTTGAAAAGCATACTTGATTTCAGACTCCGGCCTAAACTTCGCACTAACCAGTTCAAACCGTTCCAACACAGCAACAACGGAATGCAGGAACACATCCGTGGTCCGCTTCCACTCGTCTTCAACATTCTGCGCCTGATCTACAGGCCAGCTTGCTAGCACACTTGCGATTGCCTCTCTTGAATCTTGGACCCACTCAGGATAACCACCCTCGTTAGCTTCCTGCAGCTGTCCCCACTCAACCTTATTCCAAAGCGAATCTAGTAGAACGATTCCTTGTTCCTTATCAGTTAATGCGAGATAGCTTGCTGCCTGATTCGTGACTACACACTGCTTCTTGCTCTCAGATATCAATCCAAGATGCTCAGCTGCATAGAAAAAGAATTGAAACAAAGGCACCTGGTCCTGGTTCAACGTTGGTTTACGAAAAAGCTCCCAGCCAAGCTTCTCATCAAGCTCTTTCCAAAAATTCCGCGGCAAATGTTGTCTGGCAGGCGTCAATTTCAAACTCTTGGCATCCTGCAAAGAAGCCAGAAACATTTGAAAATCTGCAACGATTTGAGGTAGAGCTGTCTTTTCATCCATCCATTGCTCAAGCAAACTTTTATCTACCAGAATAGGTCTCATCTCAACCACGATAGGTGCAGATTCAGACGCCTGAAGAGCCAAATAAGCCTTAATATCATTTGAATTATGCCAATTTTCCAAGGCCAGGTCACTATTTGCCTCCATATACTGTTCAAAACGCTCTAAGAAAAACTCTTTATTCTTACATACATCTAATACCTCAGCACACTGTTTAGCCGAAATTTTTTCAGATTGCAGAAGAAACTGCACCCACTTTTTAATCGAAGGTAAATAAGCACTTATATCAGACTTAGAGCTATTCAGTATATTGCTAATGTAGAAACGACCAAGAAAATCAACAATCATCTCGCTTTGCAGCTGTTCATAACCCAATGTGTAACGGACAAAGTACTCCGTCGTCATAAATTGCATGCGATCCATATGTTTGTCAATCGTATCTGCTTTTAATTTGCCTTCCTCCGCAAGATACTTGCCGAATAGGGCAATCTCATTTTCCCAATATTGCTGTTGCACGTCCATTGTTAACTCACCAGTTGTTTTCATCAAAGACACTCCATTATCTATTTACTCCAAAGTTGCATTATACCAAAAAAACTCCCTTTCGGGGGAGTTGGTTAAATCTTCTTGCATAAAAATTTGCAAAAAAAGGGAAAAAACCTACACAAATCGTGCAGGGCTTCCCTTTTTCAGCTTATATTTGACACAATATTTTCTTATTTCCCAGACTGCCCCTCAGTCGCCATAGCGACCTTGATCATTTCATTCGTAGGCAAATCGCCTGTCGACAATCTGAACTCTACGCCGTCATTCGTCCAAGTGAGCGTCTTCTTCTCATCCCCCGTGAGCACACCGATCGTGAATCCAAGATCAACAATCGTGCCCGGCTGCAAGGACACAGATTTTGCCTGTGGTCTCACCTCGATGAGACTGAAGTTGTACTTCCCTTTGTATCTCAAAAGGACCGCTGCGTCCTCACCAAGCTTCATATCCGTGATGTCCTGCTTCACCACTTCTTTTGGCAGATAAGACGGCTCGATGATACCGATACTCTGGGCTTTGCTTGCCGCGGCAGTCGATTTCGTCGCATCTGTGCCTGCTTTAGTTGCTGTCGCCTTTTGCCCATCTTGAGCTTGACCAGCAGCTTGATCGGATTGACCGCCTGTTGCTGACAGATTCTTATCTGTTACAGACTTATCACCCGTTGCTGGGTGATTCGCATCCGTTACGCCAACGCCAGCCATCGTAGGTAAAGACTTCAAATTCCAGCTGGTCATATTGCGCTCCATTTGGAAATAATCCTTGTCGAACTTAGCATCGAATTCAAAACTCGTAAAATTTACTTGAACCAACACATTCTTATTCGCATCCGACACCTGAACCTGCTTAGGCGCCAGAGTCTTCTTATTCAGCCAAATTTTCTGGCGTGACAGCTGCTCATTTTGATAATTGGCTGCAACATCGAACACATACGTATCATTATCCGTTGTAAATTGGCGATCCTTATCGGCAATTATGCTTTTCGCAAGAGATTGGAACAGATACACCTGCCCCTGATTCTCCGGCCAATCGCTTTGGAAGCGGAAGCTCTTCTTGAGATGCGGCGTAAGCACAAACACGCCCTCCTCATTACGCAGCACGATCTGCGTCACGTCCTTCCCCGCATTCGTAAGAGAAATACGGTAGAAATGATCCGGCGAGTAAGCCACCTCAACCTGATACTCCTGCGGCTGCTGCCCCGTGTTCAAAATCATGCTTCCTGAAGCCTGATAACTGCCCGACTTGCTGATCACATGATCCAAATCCTTTACGATAGATCCTGCATCCTTCTTGCCCATCCCGCATCCCGCGAGAACCAATGCTAAGCACATCACCACTGCTACCACCCATGTGACCCGGCGCATTCGATCATCCCCTCACTCATGATTAACATCAACATAGTACATGCATATGAGGGGACTTGGCCGATTATGCAGACGAGTTGGGGCTTGGCCGCGAAAAAGGTTTTATAAATGAACTTTTAAACAATTCAGCTGCCTTTCAGATTGTATACATAATTTATTCACACTCTTTTGGCATGATGGTTTGTAGGATCCATAACCATGAACCGGAGGGTTTTTATTGAATAACAATCAGAGAATCGTGCTTCAAGCTTCACGAGGAGCAGCAGCATTTTTTGTGCTGCTGTTTCATACATCCGCTATGTCCTTCAAGTACTTTCAATACGACTTACTGGGGATTAGTGCTATAGGACGATCTGGTGGTGTAGATTTCTTTTTCGTACTTACTGGTTTTCTACTGTATCATACATATGGTCATAAAATCGGAACCAAAATGAGTGTTCTTCCCTATCTATCGAATCGGCTAATACGTATCTACCCTTTCTACTGGTTAATTACATTCGTCGTACTGCCCGTTTATTTTCTCGTCCCTAGCTTTGGCTACGGATATGAGACCCATAAAGATACCATCATCAAATCATTCCTACTGCTGCCCCAAGCTCATGGTCCAGTTCTTCCAGTTGCCTGGTCGTTAAGTTACTTTGTACTCTTTTACTTGGTTTTCAGCCTTCTCATGTCACTTGGCAAAAAGCCAGCCTATCTCTTCATTTCCATATGGGTAACATTAACTCTCTGCCACGTTCTTAATTTTCCGCTGATAGGTGCTGATATTGACCGTCATTTCTATCTAAACTTCATCTTCAATGAAGTTAACTTAGAATTTATTGTAGGCTGCTTAATTGCCAAATGGGCAGAGTATCATAGAAGTAAACACTATAAATTATTGATTGTTTTAGGCATGCTTGGCTTTGCGATAATATGGTTGAACAACAAATATCTTTTTACCCCTTATCACAATTACCTGCTTTACATCATTCCAGCTACATTTGTATTATTAGGCGCTTCTTCTGTTCCTGAACAACTTCGGTTGTCTTATTGGGTGAAAATCCTTAGCAAGGTAGGAAATGCTTCATACACGATTTTACTGACCCATCTATTATTTATTTCAATTTTAATGAAGTTGAGTGTGGTGACACATTTGGTTAATCATCTTGGATTTCTACTTACTGATCTAATTATTGTGGCGATGGTCGTGCCCCTATGCTACGCGGCTTATAGGCTTGCTGAGAAACCGCTTGTTACTGGGCTCAAAAACACAATGAAATTAAGACCTTCCAAATCATCAAATCCTGTTTCTTAGATACAAAGGCTGCAGTGGCTTTCATTAGCCCATGCAGCCTCTATATGTGTTAAAAAAAGTCAAGTAAATTAGATGCTCTCTTCTTGTAGTAGAGTAGAGAACTGAAATTTCTTTGCGGGAACGTATGCGAAAAAAAGCAAGATTAGGTTAGCTAATCTTACTCATTTATTTTACCAATTTGAGTGAACGTATGCTTGCCGCATGCTCCATCATTGTAACAGCAATACCTGCAATCTGTTCACCTTGCTGTATTTGAACTTGTTTAACCTCTTGCACCGTATCTTCAATTTTTATCAATCGATTCTCGACGCCAATGAGTCGATCCTCAACATTACCCAACCGCCTATCTATACTGTCAACCCGATCTTTAATGGCCGTAACATCTGCGTCTATCTCATTCAATCTCCTGAGTATCGCACTTAGAAATTCACGGTCTGTCATTTCACTCATCAAGGTTAACCTCCACACCAGAAGCTTTATACATTCCATTATAACCCAGAATCAATTCAAAAAGAATCCTTTCTTCCTTCACCAAAACCATCCATAAACCCACTTTTATAGTTAATTTTCAAAAATTAATCTCTGCATCTTTAAGCAGCGGGTGCTTCTGATCCTTATCCGATAAAATGGGATTAGCTGTCGGCCAATTAACGCCAATAGCCTGGTCGCACCACAAGATTCCTCTATCATGTTCAGGAGAGTAATACGTCCACCTTGTATAACACTTGAGTTTGCGGCTCAGTCGTACAAAACCCGTGAGCAAATCCTTGAGGAACAAGCAGCTGGCGCTTATTAGCCGCACTGAGAGTGACGCCTACCCATTGACCGAAAGTAGCAGAGTTTTTACGGATATCAACTGCCACATCATAAATTGCACCTGAAACAACCCGAATTAGCTTCGTTTGAGCTTTAGGATTCAACTGAAAATGAAGTCCCCGCAAAACTCCAACTTCTACAGACAAAGAATGATTGTCTTGAATAAAAGGAATATCTATTCCATGCTCCGCCAATTTCGCGCGATGATAACTTTCCATAAAAAACCCCGATGATCCCCATGAACATCAGGCTCAATAATAAATAATCCTGGCAGTTTTGTGGCAATAACATTCATCAGCTAGATCACCTCTGTAACTAACGTATGCATGATTATTTAGAAATGTCTCTAGCTCGTGTCATCAACGGATATACACCGCCAGCACTTCAACTTCCAAATTCCGACATTTTCAAACCAAAAAAAGAGACTGCTTGGGGCTATAAATAGCCTCAGCAGCCTCTTCATTTATGAAATACACTCTACCACATATACACAACACCAGCTATTATGGCCGCCCAGATCAGGGAGCCGAACACAACACCAACAATCAACCCTTTGCCAACCGACAAATGATCATCCTGGTAAGCGTCTTCATGATCGATCATAAGAATAACCTCCCCGCATACTTAGTATATGCATAGTATGGGGAAGATGTTGACGAATCATGCGGTTGATGCGAAAAAATTTTTAGTACGCATTTTTATTAATAAAACCGTTAATAATCGTTCTCCAAATAATTTTAATATCGAATAAAAAAGTCCAATTTTCAATATAGAAAATGTCGTGTTTGATGCGTTCTTCAATAGAGGTATCGCCTCTTAAGCCGTTGCTCTGAGCCCACCCTGTAATGCCCGGACGGATATGATGCTTCACCATATATTTCGGAACTTCTTCCTTGAATTGTTCCACGAAATAAGGACGTTCAGGTCTTGGACCAACTACACTCATATGCCCAAAAAGCACATTAAAAAACTGCGGCAGCTCATCCAAACTCGTTTTACGGAGGAAGGTTCCGACCTTCGTTCGCCGCGGGTCATTTTCAACCGTCCACTCCGTATTTGAGGCACTCTCTGCCAACACATTCATACTGCGGAACTTATACATCATAAACCTTCTGCGGTTTAGACCTACACGCTCTTGCTTAAAAATGATCGGACCTGGAGAAGTAAGTTTAATTGCAATTACAGATGCAATCATAACTGGCAGAGTAATAAGAATGGCCACAGAGGCGAAAATAATATCGAAAGCTCGCTTGAAAAGTCGATTCCGGAACTCATCCAACGGGATATCACGCACGTTAATCAGCGGCATATCAGCAAAATTATCGAAATAAGGGCGGGACGGCAAGAAATCATAAAAGTCCGGTATGATCAGTGTTTTGACCCCAATTTTTTCACACACATTGATAATGCTGCCGAACTTGCGATGAGCATCTAGAGGTAGAGCGATAATGACCTCATCGATGATGAGATCGTTCAGAATAGACTCTAGATCGTCTATCTTCCCGATAATTGGCTTATAGCTCTGGTAAGTGATTTCGTGTTTCTCCTGATAATCATCAAGGAAACCGACTACTTCATATCCTAACTCTGGATGCTGCCTCAGCTTCGTGTAGAACTGACGGCCTAGTGAGCCTGCACCGAGAATTAGAATGAATTGCTTGTTATAGCCCTTTTGCCGGACTCGCTTTAGCGAGATTTTAATCATATAGCGATAAAAGCTTATGAAGAGGATATTGTTAACTAAGAATAATAATAGATAAGAACGTGAAACATCGACTTCTTTTAAAATGAACAAAACACTTAACAGCAGTAACAAGCTGAACGTATGGACTTGGATAATTTTCAATACTTCAAAAGAAAACTGTTTTTTCCTCTTAGGTGTATAGAAATTGACCATATAACTTATCAAAATCGCGATAATAGCGTAACAGACACTCCACATTATGTAATGCTTAAATGGAAGAGGAGAAACAAATGGGATCCAACCGCTTCTAAATTTCAGCCACCATGACAGTAAGAACACGAGCTGAATACATATGAAGTCGGCAAGTGCATAAAGTTGTGTCAGGAACCCTTGACTCTGTCGAATCAATGTAAATCACCTCGCTGGACGTAGTTTATTTCTGACTAAGGAAAGTATGAATTTTAAGCTAACACCTGCATAAACCATCGCGTTCGTTAGCCAAGAATACTTCTTACGATAATGCTTTTTATGAAATAAAATCATAGCCCTGTGAAACTCATATATGATTTTAAAAGGCTTCCTACGACTGCTTGCGCCTTTGTGATGGATAATTTGAGTGCGAGGGTAATAATAATTTACCCAACCCGCTTCCTTAATTCTATAACACCAATCTATATCCTCACCATACATAAAAAATTCCTCATCAAGCACTCCCACTTGCTCAATCGCCTCGCGGCGGATTAGCATGAAGGCCCCAACTAGTGAATCGATTGGATATTCATCGTCCGAACTTAAGTAACCTAACTGATATTGATTGAAACGAGGTGAGTTCGGGAATAGCTTAGAAAATCCGAAGGCATAGTAAAAGGAAGCTGAGGGTGTTGGGAAGCCCCGTTTACAGGCTTTGTCGAGTGAACCATCTGGAAGTACGATTTTGCAACCGCTGGCTCCCACGGCGGGGTTCTCGTCCATGAAACGCAGCATGACGTCTAATGTATCAGGTTGGACGATTGTGTCGGAGTTCAAGAGTAGTACGTAGCGACCTTTAGCAATGCGAATGCCCTGGTTGTTAGCTCTTGAAAATCCTACGTTATCTGTGTTAGCAATACAAACAACTTGCGGATGAAGCTCTGATACCACCTGTAACATGCCGTCATCAGAGGCGTTATCGACTAGAATAATTTCGAACTTGTAAGCTGTACACGACGATAATACTGACTCTATACATGCTAAAGTTAGGTCACGTGTTTTATAATTAACTATGATGATAGACAGGTCCAATGGAAAACCTCATTTGTAGTTATTTCATTCATGTTTATTATACCACGGGCGCATAAAAGCGTAAAAACTTATATATTTTTAAGCTCATAAGCTTTCGTAGGGATTTTAGGTTGTTTCCATATTTTAATTACCCTTTATGTAGGATATAATTAGAATAAGGAACTGGAGGGGTTTTCCATGAGAAAAATGTCACTAGGCGACATACAATCCAAGTTGGCGGCCAATCGTTCAAATGTAGATTACGCAGTAAACGTCTTCCGTGGAAAAACCAAAGACCAAGGTTGGACAATGAACCGAATGAAACCTCGAGATCCAGATGAGATTAAGGCCTTAAATTATCTCGCTCGATCCCAATATCGTAAAGCTCTTAAAGATGGAACAATTATTTACGATAAAGAAAGACGGGTGTTAACTATTGCCAAATATATCCGAAGCTAAGCAAGCTATCTATGCACTAAAAGATAAAACAAAATTCGAGCGCCTCATTTTTTCTACAGCTATTTTCACAGAATTACTTTTAGAACATCAAATTAAACCTATCATTGTGGGAGGGTTAGCTGTTGAAATCTATTCCCAAAGCGGTTATACCACTCAAGATACGGACCTCGTTATGGATGGGTATGAGATTGCAGATGAAATTTTAAAAGAACTGGATTTTCAAAAAATCGGAAAAGATTGGATTCATCCTGTTGTAGGTATCTCTATTGAAATCCCCAGTAACTTTTTGACAGGTGACTATAATAAAGTTACCGAACTACCATTGGACGAAAATATGAAAGTTTACGTCATAGGTATCGAGGATATTATCTTGGATCGTCTTCGGTCGGCAGTTCATTGGAAGTCTGGTGAAGATCGTGAATGGGGCTACCGTTTATTGCTTATTTATTTTGAAGATATCGATTTCGTTTATATCGAGGCTAATTTTCAGCACCCCTCCGAAAAAGACGAGTTTGAAGATTGGCTTGCCGAAGCTAGGGATGAGAAGAACAGAATAAAGTAAAGGCACCTACCGAAGTATTCAGGGTAAGTGCCTTTATTTATTTCCCAAACCATCGGTTGATCTCAGTAGCTTCTACTTTTTGCTTGCTTCGAATCATACCTCGCTTTTGTCGAAGATCTTTATATGTGTGGAAAAAGCTGGACCAAGCTCCAAGCAGCTTTGGTTCCCGCAAAAGAGCGTAAGCAAAGCTGAGACATTCATACACCAACAGTGGAATGATATGCTTCAGTATCATTGAGATTCGATCGTTTTTCACCATCATTTTATACCGATTAATGTATGATAATCTCCTGACAAAAAGCGGCTTACTGCTCCTACCGCCTTCCTTCCAACCTCGTTCGTGATACGCAATAGCCGTTGGCTCATAGTAAGCCTTCCAGCCTAGTAACTGCGCCCGCCAAGCAACATCTACATCTTCTTTATACGCAAAAAAGTCCTCATCAAAAAATTCGCCATTAAGGCTAATGTCATTAATCATTTCGCGAGAATACATGGCAGCTGCTCCTGATACACCAAAGATCTCTTCAGCGTGATTGAACTGATCGCCTGTCTGATGTGCGCCGCGGTCAAAGGCTCTGCGTGCCTTGTTAATCACTAGCCCTGTACTATCAATGTGACTAGGATCTGCTTTGAATAGCAGTTTACCCGTCATACTACCCGCTTGAGAATGGTTTATTAATGTTTTTACAGTGTTAAGAATATAATCAGGATCAAGAACTACATCAGGATTGAGAATAAGACAATAATCCGTGTCTGTCATCCGAATAGCCTGATTATGTCCGCCAGCGAACCCATTGTTTATGGAATTCTGAATAATACTACACTTCTCCGACCATTTTTCTAATTTCTCTAGTGTATTATCCTTTGAAGCATTATCAATAACTACTATCCGTTCAATCGGATGGGATTGCCTAATAACTGCTTCCAAACAATCATCGATATGTTCAGAACTATTGTAAGTAACAGTGTGAACACTAACGGTTTTCATCCTTACTCTCTCCTAGTTCCTTCAAAAATGCTCTAAGCCCCTCACGCCAAGGTCGTAAATCTTCAAAACCATTAGCACGGATTGCTTCATGTTCAATAGCAGAATTTCGTGGTCTTGGAGCAGGTCGCGGAAATTCTTCCGTTGTACAAGGATCCACCTTGATCTTCACGCCACTCTCTTCAAAGATGGCACAGGCAAAATCATACCACGAACAAACTCCCGAATTAGATGCATGATAAATACCATAAAGTTCAGTCTGCACAAGTTGTTCAAGAAATAGGGCGAGATCGACCGTATAAGTCGGTGATCCGTATTGATCACTTACAACCTTTAAGGAATCTCGGGTTTGAGCTAAATTCAACATCGTTTTGACGAAGTTGGTGCCATAAATACCGTAGACCCAAGAGGTTCTTACGATGAAATATTTAGATGATAACGATTCAACATGCTGTTCCCCAGCTCTTTTGGATTTCCCATATACACTTTGAGGGTTGGTATCATCGTTTTCTCGATAAGCACTCTTAGCCGTACCATCAAATACGTAATCTGTGCTAATATAGCAAAATTTCGCCCCTATGCTCTCTGCAGCCACTGCAAGATTCTTAGTTCCGTCAGCATTGACTCGATAAGCTATTGCTTCTTCCGTCTCGGCAAGATCAACAGCTGTATACGCAGCACTGTGAATGATAACTTCTGGCTTCAAGGCTTTCAGAACCTCAAGACATTGGGTTTCATTTGTAATATCTAGCTGCTCTCTCCCAAGACCATGAACCTCGTGCTTAGCTCCTAACTGTTTAATAACATCTTGCCCTAATTGGCCATTTGCCCCAGTCACAACTATTCTCATTATTTGGCACCTAGCCGAGAGCCGTATTGCTCGGTAAAATATTTTTGATACTCACCCGTCTGAATTCGTTTCCACCAGTCTTGATTATCCAAGTACCAACGAATCGTTTCATGAATACCCGTCTCAAAATTATGCTTCGGCTTCCATCCAAGCTCCTCCGTAATCTTCGTTGCATCAATTCCATATCGACGGTCATGACCTGGTCGATCTTTCACGAATTGCATCAAAGATTCTGGTTTACCCAGCTCTCGAAGAATAGTTTGTATGATTTGAATATTTGTTCTCTCATTATTACCGCCGATATTATAAACCTCACCATTGATACCCTTATGTAAAACCAGATCAATCGCGCTGCAATGATCCTCGACATATAACCAATCCCTAATATTAAGACCGTCACCATATACAGGGAGAGACTTATCGCTCAAAGCATTCGCAATCATTAAAGGGATCAACTTTTCAGGGAACTGATACGGTCCATAGTTATTGGAACAACGAGTGATGTTAATCGGAAGTCCAAAAGTTTCGTGATAAGCCCTCACGAGAAGATCAGATCCAGCTTTACTTGCCGAATATGGACTGTTAGGTGATAAAGGTGTTTCTTCTGTGAAAAGACCAATCTCACCAAGTGTTCCGTAAACCTCGTCCGTGGAAACATGAACGAATTTCTTAACATCATATTTTCTGGCAGCTTCAAGTAAAACTTGCGTACCTAAGACGTTCGTCTTCACGAAAATATCTGGTTCAAGAATACTTCGATCCACATGCGATTCCGCAGCGAAATGAACAACCGTATCAACACCCTGTTCGAACAAACTGTTCACTAGCTCCGTGTTTGTGATATCACCCTTAACGAATGTATATTGGCTATTTTCTTGAATTGATAAAAGATTCTCTAGATTTCCAGCATACGTCAAAGCATCAATATTAATAATTTCATAGCTTGGATATCGATCCAGCATATAATGAACGAAGTTGCTGCCGATAAATCCAGCTCCACCAGTTACAAGTACTTTCATGTCAGTATAGCTCCCTATTTTTATTTAGTAGCAATAACCTGTTTTAAATATTCAAGCAAATCATTTTTTAAGTCAGGACGCTCTAATGCAAAGTCTATAGTGGTCTTTATAAACCCCAACTTTTCTCCCACATCATACCTTGTCCCAACAAAATCATAAGCATATACGCTTTCGGATTGATTTAATTCAGATATCGCATCGGTTAACTGAATTTCTCCACCACGACCAATTTGAGTAGTTTCTAAGATATCAAAGATTTTAGGAGTAAGAATGTATCTCCCCATAATAGCAAGTTTGGATTGGGTAATATCGCTAGTAGGTTTTTCAAATAGTTTCATTGCCCTGTAAACCCGTTCACTCATTTCCAATGCCTCTACAATACCATATCGCGAACGTTCTTCATCACTTACTTGTTTTACACCAATGATTGAGGAATTATAATCTCCAAATAGATCAATCATTTGTCTTAAACAAGGTGTTTCAGAAACTACGATATCATCACCAAGAAGAACAGCAAACGGCTCGTCTCCTATAAACTTACGAGCACACCAAATGGCATGTCCGAGACCCTTAGGCTCCTTCTGTCTAATGTAATGGATATCAACTAATTTTGTAGGTTTTTGAACTTCATCCAGAAGATCAAATTTCCCTTTATCAAATAAATTTTGTTCTAATTCAAAATAATTATCAAAATGATCCTCGATCGCTCTTTTCCCTCTGCCAGTGACTATAATAATGTCTTCGATACCAGAAGCAACCGCCTCTTCAACAATATATTGGATGGTTGGCTTATCTACAATTGGGAGCATTTCTTTTGGCATTGCCTTAGTTGCCGGAAGAAATCTTGTTCCTAATCCGGCGGCTGGAATAATGGCCTTTTTTATCCGCATTAAAGCTTCCCCTACTTTTAAAAGTTTATTTCCGCATCTTTAAGTAGCGGGTGTTTTTGATCTTTATCAGAAAGAATAGGTTTAGATGTTGGCCAATCAATACCAATCGCCGGATCACTCCAAAGTATGCCCCTATCGTGTTCAGGGGAGTAGTACTCGTCCACTTTGTAAAGCACCTGCGTATTAGGAACAATAGTACAAAAGCCATGAGCAAAGCCCTGGGGAACAAGAAGTTGTCGCTTATTAGCCTCGCTTAATATAACCCCTACCCACTGGCCAAACGTTGACGAGTTCCTGCGAATGTCTACAGCCACATCATAAATAGCTCCGGATGCCACTCTAACGAGTTTTGTTTGGGCTTTAGGATTTAACTGATAGTGGAGTCCTCGTAAAACTCCAGTTTCCACAGATAATGAATGATTGTCTTGAACAAATAGATGATCGATTCCAAGCTCAGCAAACTTAACACTACTATAACTCTCCATAAAAAAGCCCCGATTGTCACCATGGACATCGGGCTCTACAATACATAATCCTTCTAACTTCGTAGAAATAATATTCATCAGTATTGGCACCTCTTATAATTTAAGTTTCCCAAACTCTTCTCCAAAAAACAAATCTTTCGCCAATTCATTGGCTTTAGCTAAAGAGGGATGTGTACCTGCATCCGTCCACCAGCCTTGAAGAATATCGTAAGTAAGTTCATTTTTTTCGATGTATGCATTATTAACATCTGTAATTTCTAGTTCGCCACGCCCCGATGGCTTAAGCGTCTTTACAATTTCAAATACAGAACTGTCATACATATAAATACCTGTTACTGCATAGTTGCTTTTGGGTTGTTTTGGCTTTTCCTCAATAGAGATGATCTTCTCTCCTTGCAACTCTGGAACACCGTATCGTTGAGGATCCTGAACCTCTTGAATGAGAATCTTAGCGCCGTTACGTTGAACCCTGAAGTTGTCGACAAATGGAACAATGCTCTCTTCAAATACGTTATCACCAAGAATAACTACCATTTGATCGTTGCCTACGAAGTGTTCTGCCAGATCAAGTGCTTGAGCAATTCCTCCAGCTTCATCTTGGACTTTGTACGTAAAGGTTACTCCCATTTCTCGACCGCTTCCTAGCAGGTTAACAACGTCACCCATATGTTCTTTACCAGTGACGATAAGAATATCATTAATATCAGCTTGCTTAAGCTTGGCCACTGAGTGAAATATCATTGGGTATTTGCCTACTGGTAATAAGTGCTTATTTGTAACTTTAGTTAGTGGATACAGACGAGAGCCTGTTCCTCCTGCTAGAATAATGCCTTTCATAATATGTCTCCTATTTTGGGGTTAGATGCTGTTTCAGAATTTCATAACCTACATTACATCTGATCTACATGAATCTTAGACTTTAACATATCTAGACTTGCCATTATCTCTGATAGATTCTTTTTCAAAGTTGTATTCTTCAACAAAATACATAGGTCTTTTTTTAGTCTCATTAAAAATTCTTCCTATATATTCACCAATAATCCCTAAACTAAGCAGTTGTATACCACCTAAGAACAAAATTATTATCACTAAAGAAGGGTACCCAGCTACAGGATCACCGTAAATAACAGTTCTTATTAACAGGAATATCATGTACACCATGGAAAAAATAAATGTACAAATTCCCAAAATAGAAGCTAATCTTAATGGTGCTATAGTAAAAGATGTAATACCTTCTATTGCCAATTCAAATAATTTAAAATAGTTCCACTTAGTCTCTCCAGCGATTCGAGGATCCCGGTCAAATTCTATCTCTTTTTTATTAAGGCCAATCCAACTAAATAAACCTTTAGTATATCTCTGGCTTTCTTTTATTGTTTTTAAAGCTTCAATCGCTCTCTTACTCAACAAACGAAAGTCTCCGGTATCTACTTGAATAGGTACCCGTGTACTCTTTTGCAAGATTTTATAGTAGACATATGATGTGTATTTTTTAAAAAAGGTCTCACCACTACGGGATCGTCGTTTCGCATAAATATCATCATAACCTTTCTCCCATTCCTCAATCATCTTTTCTATTAACTCTGGAGGATCTTGTAGGTCGGCATCTAGAATTACAAGTGCATCTCCAGTTGCATAATCAATACCTGCTGCCATGGCAATTTCTTTCCCGAAATTTCTTGATAAATTAAGAAAAGAAACATTGTCATCATTTTTTGCAAGATTCTTGATTATTTCAAGTGAATTATCGTTGCTACCATCATTAACAAAAAGTAATTCAAATTTATAATTCAATCTGATAATTACCTTTGTAAGTCGGTCATACAATAATGTTAATGATTCTTCTTCATCATAGACCGGAATTAGGATTGTAATTTTCTTGTCTGACATTTTTTGTACTCCCCCTTTTATTCAACTGTTATTAACTTCTCTTTTGATGTCAGGTTATTGTTTTTCAATTGAATTTTTATTACTCCTTTAATTTCAAACATTTTATTAGGTATTATTACTGTTGCTATGTTGTCATTTGAAATTATGGTTTCAAGTACAATATCATTGGCTATAATTTTTGTGCCAGCCGATATGTTAATTCCTTTAACAGCAAGTGCTGAATCTCCATTTGGCTGCTTATTAAAAGATACTCCAGCAATAATTTTATTAGGATATGTCTCTTCTATAATCATTTCTTGATTTATTTCTCTTCTTTCAATTTCTCTGAGAGAGCCATTATCATAATCTAACAAAAGGTAACTTTTTTGTTTATTTATACTTTTAGGATTTAATTCTGTCTTAATTGTAGGATCATTAAATATAATATTATTCACAAAACCAGGACCGTAGTAAAAAACGTTATGAGAATCTTTCACGTTTTCAATATATATAGTAGCCCCTTTCTCTGGTTTTTTGATTTGATAGAGTTGAGTAATAGAAATCCTATTATTATCAGAGACACTCAACCAATATTCTTTGAAATTAGATATTCCTTCAGAAAAGGTTAAGAGGTATCCACTTAATATTAACACTAAAAT
The DNA here is from genome assembly GCF_013141715.1 of Paenibacillus phytorum. Classification (GTDB taxonomy): domain Bacteria; phylum Bacillota; class Bacilli; order Paenibacillales; family NBRC-103111; genus Paenibacillus_E; species Paenibacillus_E phytorum. The sequence continues at coordinate 36,515 of NZ_WHOA01000143.1, forward strand.
AAAAGAAATTTTGAACGATACCGGTTTAATCACTGACACTATAAAATTTAGAAAAATCGCAAAAAATATACTCAAAAATATAGATGGTATATACAAATAAAGAATATGTTGCATATTTTTCATTGGGAGCACTGGTGAGAAAGCAGCAGCAATTGCCAGGAATACTAATATTAATATATAATTTTTTTTCTTCACTAAATAATATACCGATATAACAAAAGAAATTATATAGAATACTAATAGGGTTATTGTTAATTTATTGAATTTCGTAAATGTAAAATCCGGAATAGTATAGTTTAAATAAAGAATAAGATATTTTAATAAACTTTTAAATATATCTATGGGGTTAAATGAAAGATAGTATGGACTCGTTACATCCTCTGTCATATTACCTGCAGAAGGCAAATGATTTAACAATAAAAAATAACTGATCATAATAAAACATAACACAATCAATAGTTTATTATTTTTTATAGATGATAAAATAGTTTTCAAACTTAAATTATTTAATATAGATATTTTTATAGTTTCATAAATAAATAAAATAACCGGTAAGGTTAGTGCCATTTCTTTTGTTCTCAGAGCTAAATAATATAAAACAACTATAATAATTGTATGAAATACTTTATATTGAACCATCAAATTTCTTAATACATAAATATTAAGTACAAGTAATATCAAAGTTGCACCTAGCAAATCAAAAATTGCAGCGTCCCATTGAACTGCCATCAAACTCCTTGGAAATATCCCGAAAATTACAACAACGATAAGTGGAAGGAATTTTGCATTGTTATAATTTATTTCTTTTAATACCTTCTTAATAAATGAGAACAATAAAATGGTATTAATCATATGTAGCAGAAGCAACCAAACATGATGCTTAATAAAATCCATACCAAAACTATCAAATAATAATTTAATAAAAATCGTACCTACCGAACGATCATTATATTTAGATTGTGGTATAAAGTTAAAAATATCAGAATAACTATTAAATTTCACAGTATTAAGCCAACTATAATCATCAAAAATAAACCCATTCCTTGGTGAGATAATCCAATAGTTAGATATAAAAGAGACTATTATAATTAATAGAAGTATTAGCCTTTCGCTATTTATGCCTATAGTATCTTTATTTTTCATTTTATTATCCTCTTCTTAGGATTTGCATTTTTACCTAAAAACAAAAAGCTTAAAATATTATTTTTTGCTAACAATCTTTCAATTAATAATATGGATATGATGGTGGAAATTGTTAAACCATGCCAAAAGTGATTATTGGCTCTAGGTGTTAATTCTTTTAAATATCCGAGATCTAATAAACCTACAAAAAAGAATAGAACAAAAGTAATTCTGAATATCATGAAATGTAGAATTAAAATAGCTAAAGTTCTTCTACCAATATAAACAAATATACTACGTAAAATATCAAATTTTGTAATAATATTAGAAATTATATAAAGTAAGTATATACCTGAAATAGACGTAATAAAATTTATCATAGGCGAACTGAAACTTCTAGTAGGCCAGTTCATTTGTGGATGAATATATTGTCCAAACAAAAAAATTATTATTAAGCTAACAGGTATTGCAATTCTTTTATTAATTTCTTGTTCGAAAATTACTTTTCCCCTGAAAATAGAACCAAGAGTAAAATAAAAGCTACCAGCTAACATTAAATCAACCATATACGGTAGTATTATTTTGTGTGAAAATAAATAATAAGCTAAAAAATATAGGAATAAAATAGAAAGTAATTGTACAGTAAACTTATAATTCATTGATCTAGTAAAATCATATATGACTTTTGATACAATACTTGACAAGAATAATACAATTAAAAACCAAGTGGCACCAGCAAAGTCAACCGTACTAAGATGTAGAATAAATTGTTTTATTGTTGGGAAAAAATAAATACTATCGTTATAAAAATAAGAATCTATTTTAAAATACCTTAATGCAATTCTTATCAATATGAAGAATATATTTATTGAAATGTAGGGTATTAATAAGCTTTGAACTCTTTTATAAAAAAATTCAGTTAATTTATATTTACCATAGTTTGTTGTGAAGCCTGAAATGAAAAGAAAAGCCGGCATATGGAAAAGATAGATAAATGGAGTCCAAGGGGACCATGTATGCCCTATTACCATGCAAATAATTGCTATTCCTTTGTAAATATCTATCCATGCTGTTCTCTTAGAATCCATTTATATTATCTCCTGAATCAAATTTAAGCACTATATATACAATCTTTAAGTAATTTTTAAGTAATCTTTAAGTATCTAATCTAACTATTAACCTAAAATTTATATAAACTTGATTCTTCAATATCTTCATCCCTCTTAAAACTTCTTTAATGCAATATTTAATTCACCAAGTACATATTTCCAATCATATTTTTCAGTTATAAATCTACTTAACTTATTATTCTTTTCGTTATTATATAAAATCTCTAAGCATTTTTTTATGGAATTTACATTATGAGGATCGCAATAAGTTGCATAATCTCCGAAATATTCCTTAACAGGAGCGGTATCTGCAACACCAATATTACATCCCAATAAACCAGCTTCTAGAGAAGAAAGCCCTGGCGTTTCAATAAAACTAGGTTGCAAATGCCCATGAGCTTTACGTAATATTTTAAATATATCTTGATGTTCTAAATATTTAAGGAAGATAACATTAGGTTTTGCAATTTTTTTTATATAATTTTCATATGCTACATCGTTTTTTGAAGCTTTGCCAATAATAATTACTGGTATTTCCGTATTATTCGCTGCTTTAACTAAATTTAATTGGTTTTTTCTAGGGCCAATCCCACCAACACAACAAATAAATTTTTTTGGAAGCCATGACCATAAATCTTCCTCTTTTTCTTCCGAAAATAAAATTTCGGCTGAATCGATACCATTATAAATAACAATTGATTTTTTTCGCAGATTTTCAACAGAATAATTTTCTATAATATGTCCAAGCTCAGCAAAAGAATTTGGACAGATAAGTGCAGTCTCATTTAAAATTTCACAAATTAAGTTATTTTTATTTCTCATTAACTTGTAGTCGATATTTAGTAAATTAATAATATCCTGATTTTTCTTTTGAAAATATCTACTTTTTAATGAAAAAATGATTTTTCGAGGTAAAATATTTCTAACAAAATTTCTAATAGTAAATATATCAATCATTTCTAATTTGCTAAGATCCCAGTAAACTGGAAAAAAAATAAATGAGAGATTATATTTCTTTGCTATTTGAGATTGCAAATAAGCTTCATATGGTAAAGTTAAATTAAATCCAATAGCAATATCATATATCGAAAAATCCATTTCATAATTTCTTGCTATAATTACATTATGATTTTTATTACGCAAAAATTCTGCTATTGCTCTAATCTGTACAGTATCTCCACCCGGATTAGTTTCAGAATCTAACCTATCAAAAAGAACAATCTTTTTGTTGCTCAAAGCAACTCCTCCACTCGGGTCAACACTTTATTTAATCTATTTTCCCACGTGTTTTCTTCAGCTTCTTTAGTTAGTTTCAATATGAACTGTTCATCATCTTTTTTAGTCTCAGCCTCAAGTAATTTTTCATAAAATTCAATTTTGTTGTTACTTATAAAAACTGAAGATAATCCATTAACCTCAGGTAAATTTGAACTTACTACAGGCTTACCACCTGCTAGATATTCAAATATTTTAACTGGCGATGTATTTAAAGTAATTTCATTAATTAGAAAAGGTAATACTGCTATGTCAAAATAAGAAAGTAACTGAGGAATAAAATCATAAGAAACCCTTGATTTAAATATAACATTGGGATAACTTCTACGTAGGGCATGAACATCTTTCTGAACATCAGAATATACTTCACCTACAATTAAAAAGGTCCAATCCGGCTTCATTTCAGCTGCATATCTAATTGCAGAAAAGTCAAACCAACTAGCAATAGCTCCATAATAACCAACAATTACTTTGGAATTTAGTCGTAAATCATCAAGATCATCCCATTTAATTCTCTGATATTGCTCAAAATCGTTTATATTAACTCCATTTGGTATAAGAAGAGGGTTGAATCCTAATTGACGTAAATCATTCGCTATTCCATTTGCAGTTGCAAGAATGTAATCTGATTCCCGCAGAGAATTTTCAAAATCAATTTGAATCTTATCATAACTATCAAAAGTATTAATGTGATCGATACAATCATATATTCGAATACTATTTACATGATGGAGATTTTCTTTAATAACATTTCTCTGATGAGGCCAATACTGCCATATCAGTATTTTCTCACCTTCCAATGATTTTTTTAGTAACTCTCCATCTAATCCATCATTATATAAGTATAAGTTTTCTTCTATTTTAAATAATCCCCTAACCTCCCAATCAGGAGATCCTACAAAACTCGTATCGACTAAGTAAATAACTGCATATCCTAATTTTGCAAATGCTCTTGCTAGCTGTTGGGGTCTTTGAAACAAATATCCCCATGGACATGATGGTGATGGAAATATTATGATAGGGTTCTTTGGTTTTTTAGCTAACAATTCATTTATTTGTCCCTTTATTCTCTTTTCATTAGGAAAGCAAAGCAGTATGTTTCGATAATATTTAGGTAAACGATGCAACAATTTTCTAGTTAAAACTCTAGGATGTCGTATCATCCTAAATAATTTACCAACATTCACTGCCTTGCACTCCCTTTTAAGTAATTTAATTCAAAACTTCAATAAGAGTTTCACTTTTAAAGATAGTCGCTCGTTTAAACTCTTCCTTCAAATTCATTAAACTATCTGAACTTGAATAAGAAGGTTCATCTATGATTATTCGATGCGCCTTCATTTCTTCTAATAAAGGACTACCGCAATAAATAATAACATCAAAAGTTACATTCTTGAAAAAATCAACGCGATTTGTAAAGTAGATGTTGGGTCCATATTTTCGAATTCCTGAAATACTTTCATTGTAATAGTTTGTTACATAACTAATAATTAATAACTCTTTATCGCTACCAAGAAGCTTTGTTATTTCTTTCCACCGCTTTTTATCTTTGTTCCAATTACCTTCTCCAATAATTAATATATTTTTTTTATTTTGTTCCTGAATGTGTTTGTCTATTTCAGAACTATCATGTACACCTGAAAATATACTATTGGGTAAATTAGGAAATGTCCAAGTTTTAGACCATTTTTGTTCAAAATAATTTTTGTTTAACTCCCAAATTTGCCTATACTTTTTATCTTCAAGCTTCTTAAAACTTACACTTCCATGATGATAAACAAATGCATCCTCGATAATTGCTAATTTATAGCCATTGTTTCTTACTCTTTCACAATAATCATCATCTTCAAACATACCAATTTTATAATTACTATCTAAATCACCAATTTCATTATAAACATCTCTTCTAAAAGCAACACAGAAAAAACCTAACAAATTCGTATATCTAATTCTATCTTTGTATTGTTCATAAAATTCAGCTAGCCATTCAGGATCAGGCCCCGCTAAAGAATTCCCAACAAAAAAATCTAACATTTGGTCATTACCGACAGAATTTGATACTGGGCCAACTAAACCAATTTCCAAGTTTTCTTTTAAAGGCTTAACTAATTTTTGAATCCATCCTTGCGTGACGATTGTATCATTATTAAGTAGAATGATAAACTCGCCAGTAGCATTCCTACAGCCGAGTGCATTTCCTCCTGCAAATCCTCTATTCGTAGAAGATTGAAACACACTAACTCTAGGATCTCTTATTCGAGATAAATGAATCTTAGTTTCATCGGTTGAGGCATTATCAACTATAATTATTTCAACATTAGGATAATCATTATTTGTAAGTAAGCTTTGCAAACATTGTTTTGTATAAGACCAATTGTTATACGTTACAATAACAATGCTAACTTTAGGGAAAAATCGGGAATTTATCTCATTTTTGAATACTTCATATCTGTTTGACCAGGTATTCAAAGATGCAAAAGTTTTCCTTTTATCAATATCGGATTGATCATTACTTTTTAATGAATCCTGCAGCAGTTTTTCAAATTCTTCATAGTTAGATGCAAGCTTCACAACATTCGATATCAATTCTAGTTCCGGTAATCTGACTGAAACTACAGGCTTCCCAGCTGCAAGATACTCATAAATTTTAACAGGATTAGTAGCAAGAGTTAGATTATTTACAATAAAAGGGATCATACAAACATCAAAACCATTTAAATATTGAGGTAAATCGGAGTATGGTTTCTCGCCAGTAAGTATTACATTTTTCATTTCAGATACGTTACTAATATCGCAACCAAATGTATCACCAATCAAAACAAAATTCCAATTAGTGTTTCTTTTTGCTAAATATTCAATTAGTTTTATATCAAACCAATCAGAAATAGCTCCATAGTATCCAATTACTGGTCCTTTTAAAGTAGATAATTCTGGTGTAAGCAGCTCAGTTTTGGAAGAAAAATGTTCATATTCACCCGCATTTCTAATAAGAACTGTATTTTCATTTTTTAATATCGCTTTTTCAAAAAGTCTAGATGATGATGTCACTACCATATCCGATGAATTTATTAAAGATTCCTCTTTTGAGAGCATACCTGCTGAATTAGTAGAAAACCCCTCATGATCATCCATACAATCATAAACTATTCTGTTATTAGTTAACGTATGTGCCAAGTCAGACCAAAATGGCAGATCTAATATTGAAATAGTATTTGATATCTTGTATTTATTTTTTATATAATCAATTGACCAGTTAAGATACTTCAAGTCAATAGTATCTCCAATGACATCTCGGTAAGCATTCAGACGATTATTAGAGCACAGTTTTACTCCCCAAACATTGTTGTGTAATTTTCTAATTAAAACATGTTCTTCTACTTCTTTTCTTGTTAAATCAGGATTATTTAATTCTGTGGTATCAATTGAAAAATAAAATACTCGGTGTCCATTCTCAGCAAACTGAACTGAAATTTGTTGTGGTCGTTGCCATCTGAAGTTCCATTCTATAACTGGAAATCTAAACACATCAAAATAATAATAATCAGAATATGCTTCATCAGTTTCATGTGTATTAGACGCAGTAACTTGATATAATTCTTTTGCTTCATCCACTAATTGCAAACTATCAATTTTAAGTATATTTCCAATACTTTTAACAGGATTAAATTGATATAATTCCAAATCTTTAACAATTGGTTTTCCCGATATTTTATTATATACCCATTTCAAAAATTTCCTTTTTTCATTCTTTTCACCTTTAATAAACTGTTCATTTAATCTTCTCAAAGCACACATGATTTTCCAGGCCTTTGTACTTTGAGCACGTTCGATTTCTCTTGTTAATTGAATTAATGATTGAGTATTGTGTTCAAAAGCAAATTCGATTTTATCAATCACATATTCCTTAATCTTAATTTCATTATTATTCTTTTTTAATTCGACCATTTACTTTCCTCATCTCAGATTATTTGTAAGATGCACCTACTGATCTTCCACTTGTTTTATCTGCATTAAGGAATCAATTTCTTGTTTTAGTATGGCTACACTTTCATCTCTTTTCGAAACTTCCTCTTGAAGTTTTTTTATCCATTCATCTTTCGCTTTTATTTCTGCCTGCAGATAGGAAACGCTTTCGTCACGCTTCCGAACTTCTTCAGTTATGTTTTCAATCCATTTATTTTTTTCTTCAATTTCATTTTTCAAGAAAGTTATACTGATCTCACGTTTTTCCACTTCTTCTTTTGCTATGCTTATCCATTCAGTATTTGTTTCATTTTCTTTTGATATAAAGGATATTATATTATCCCTTTTCTCGACTTCTGCGGTTAATTTGTTTACCGTTTCTTCGAGTAAATTTTCTTCGTGTTCAGTTGGTTGAAAAATATCCAAAGTTAATTCATCATAGATACTAGAATCTTTATTTGCATATATCAACAGTATTTGCTTTCCTGGCCAATAACTAGGTTCGGTAGGTACAACTTTATGATATAGAAGTTGGAGATTATTTATTGATAAAGCAATATTCAGGTAGTCAAAAGTGGAGAAGTGTTCATCAATTCTCTCATATTCTTGAAAAGGAATTAATATTATCAGCAATTCTTTTGTCCATTTTGACAAATAATGCATCCAATCAATAGGATTTTCATAATGTTCTAGACAATTCGAAGTAAAGATGACGTCATATACGTTATCGTAATTTTCTAATTTACCATCAAAAAAAGTAATGTTACTATAATGACTTTTTGCTTTTGAAATTGCTGCTTCAGCAAAATCTAAACCGAATACATTCGATGAAGATAATTGTTTTGCTAAAACAACTGTCCCATCACCTTCGGCACATCCCCAATCAAGTACAGATAAATTTTTCTTTTGAATAACGTTTAATATGGGAGATGGAATGAGTTTTAGAGCAAGATTCACGAAATAACTGGTTTGATTCCTACCACCTTTTGAATCCCAGTCTTTAACAAATCTCTCATTCCAATAATCCTGAGAGTTTAAATCATTATTTGTCATTTGAGTTACTCCCTTAGATAAACAATTTTTTGTGAAACAGGTATATTTAACATGCCAAAAACTTGTTTACTTGATGAACTTTTAAAATACTTAGCGCCTTCAATATAGTCATAATATTCTGGAATTGCATTGCTTCTATTTTCAATAGCCACATTTATCACATATTCGCCATTTGTCAAATAATTTTCAAATTCAAAAATGGCTTCTATATAACATGAGTTAATAGATATCTTAATATTATTCTCGTGAGTTGTGGAAACAATTAAGTCTATACCTAAAGTATTTTTAATGGAGAAAGCGATACTTAAACTTTTTAAGTCTATACCATCTGGTATATATGCGATGACCTTAAGTGACACTTTCTCGTTCAAATTAATAATACTTGTTGATTCACCATGACTATTGAAAAGCTCAACATAATTTATTAAATTTGAAGGGTTACCCCATCTATTGATTGGCTCAAAAGAACTCGTAGGAATTTGTTTAACATCAATCAGCCCATTATTTGTTTTCGCATTATCACTAATGACTGAATGATCAGAATTAATAAACTTTGTGTATTCCGCTGTTACTTCTACTGTTTCACCAATCATTTTTACTTCGCCACTATCCAGCCAAATTGCCCTATTGCAGAAATTTCTTATTAACGAAATGTCATGACTAACGAATAAGATGGTTACACCTTGCTGCCTTAATTCATTGAATTTGTTATAACATTTTGTTTGAAATTTTATATCACCAACAGCAAGTGCTTCATCCACGATTAATATATCTGGATCCACATTAATGGACAATGCAAATGCCAATCTTGCAAACATACCGCTGGAATAAAGCTTAACTGGTTGATAAATAAAATCTCCAATATCTGCAAACTTCAAAATTCCATCTAAGCGCTGATCAATTTCTTTTTTACTTAAGCCAAGAATCGTTCCATTCATGTATATATTTTCTATTCCTGTGTATTCTAAATTAAATCCTGCCCCAAGCTCTAATATAGAAGAAATTTTACCAGTAACTGTACAATTTCCTGATGAAGCTGATAAAACACCTGTAATTATCTTTAGTAAAGTTGATTTGCCCGAACCATTTTTCCCTAACAACCCCACTGTTTCTCCTTTTAAGACAGTAAAACTAACATTAGTTAAAGCAGAAAACAGAGTGTGATATTTTCTTCCCGTGAGACTAAGTGATTCCTGAAATCGTTCAATAGGTTTATTATATAATTTATAATTTTTAGATATACTGGATACTTCTATACTTACTTCATTTTCATACATAAATATCTCCTTCTTACAGTACATCTGCAAAATGTGATCTTAATTTAGAAAATAGCATAGTCCCTATGCTGAGAACTACAAAAACCACTACCCAATAATAGATTGTAAGAATAGGGTGCTCCCAAAAATAAACATGATCAAGAAAAGTTTCTCTATAGCCAATTATAATATAATACATTGGGTTGAGTTTTAAGTAAAAATGATACTTCTGAGGAATTTGTTGAATCGACCAAAAGATCGGAGTTAACCAAAATCCAAACTGTAGGAGCATATTGATAATTTGTCCAACATCTTTAATAAATACAATAATCGAAGACGATATCAATCCAATACCAAGTATTAGCAATAAAAGAGCTATAAAGTAATAAAAAAATTGAAAATATACTAAATCAAAGCTAAAACCATAAATGAACAGCATTAATAATAATACAATAATAAAAAAAAGATGAATGAAGGCAGCCGATACTATTTTAACAAAAGGAAGAATTCTTACATTAAACACAATTTTTTTAACAAGATAACTACTATCTACAACAGAATTCGTTGAATTAAACACACTATCTGTAAAATAAATCCATGGTATCATTCCTGATAATAGCCAAAGTACAAAAGGAACATTGCTTACAGTAGTTGATTTGAAGCCTACCTGAAAAACAAACCAATAAATTAAAATCATTATGATTGGTTGAATAAATGCCCAGATAATCCCTAAATAAGATCCAGTAAATTTATTTTGAAAATCTTTCTTAGATAAATCCCACACAAGTAACCTATTATCAAAAATGTCCTTGAAAAAATACAATAATTCTCTCATTGAAACCACCCAAACTCTGTTATTATTTCATTTCTAAATTGTTCAGTGTAGATTATTATTTGGAAACCCTCTTCCCAGTATGCTAAAATAAAATCGAACTTTAGCAAAAAAGGAGACTGTCTTTCATGAGTGCAAGTAAGAATGCCTACGCGGCTTCGCGTGCAAAAGCGAGTGGAACGATAACGACAGAGAAAAGCTCTGTTATTTTTTGGATTTTAGTAGTGTTTACGGGCTTGTTTATGTTCTGGGCGCCGTTTCAGCGTGCGTTGTTCAATGGTGGGACTTACGATTTCGAAAGAACAATCTACTCAGCTTCGGTGTGGTCCTCCATCATATTACTGCTTATTGCAATCCTTGCATTCTTTGTATTCAAGCTTAAGGAACAAAAAGATGTTATGACGATTCTCGTCTTAATGATGCCATTAACTTATGTCATTTCTTTGTCCAATGCAGCATCACATTATTTGGCAACAAATATGATCTATATACAAATGCTGTATGCAACCTTCTTCATTTTAGGTGTATTTCTGACAAAAAACAAGCTAGGCACGTCGATTGTTGCCGCTTTATTATTGATCTCCGGTTACTTCATTGTCCTCTTCGGACTTTTGTACTGGTTAGGTAACGGAAACTTCGTTGGACACTTGGTAGGATGGTTCGCTCTTATGGATGCAAATACACCTTACTTATACCGCGATGCGATTATGACCGACTCTAATGGGTTACGTCTAACGTCTGTTTTTCAATATGCGAATACGTATGCTGCTTTTTTAATCACATTATCCCTTAGTTCATTGTTCTTCATTGTTAAGTCTCGTAAATGGTACGTAGTTTTACTTAATGCAATCATGTTAGTACCCATCATTGTTTCGTTTTGGCTAACACTTTCCCGCGGCGCGATTGTGGTCATTCCGGTTGTTTTCTTAATTATGCTTTTCTTCTTTTCGATTAGTAGACAGATTCTAGCACTCATACAATTTGGTCTAGCATTCGCAGCGTCTCTGGCAATTCTACAAAAAGTAACAGATATCGGGATTGGATTACAAAAACAGCCTAGTGCAGCTGAATCCTGGCACGGTTGGTGGATTTTACTTCTTACCTCGATAGTTTTCACTGCACTTGCAATCGTTATTCAACGCTTCGGAGCTCCTTGGTTGGAGCGAGTGACAGCTCGATTCTCAACTAAGAAGAATGCTACTTTCATCCTCCCTATAGCTGCTATTATCGTTGGTGTTATAGGAGCTGTTCTTCTCTTCGGAGATACAGGTTTGAAAAATATCCTTCCTAACAATGTAAAAATACGTCTAGAGAACATTAACTTCCAACAGCACAGCGTTCTGGAGCGCGGAACATTTTATAAGGATGCTGTGAAGCTCTGGTCGGATTATCCAATTATTGGAGCAGGCGGTGGCGCTTGGGCTTCTTTATATGAGAAGTATCAAAACAACCCATACACAAGTCGCCAGGCTCATAACTTTGCTCTTCAATACTTAGTTGAGGCCGGGGCACTAGGTTTCCTTGCCTTTATCGGTTTCGTACTTGCTGTTATGGTGTTTTATATACGAAGCTACATCAAAAGCTCACAGGAAAAAAGAGATCTACACTTCCTATTTTTCATCGTAACAGTTTCACTCTTAGCACACAGTATGATTGACTTTGATTTAAGCTATGTGTATTTGGGTGCTGTTCTTTTCCTTGCACTAGGCGGGATGCTGAGTAATAGTACATCGGCTCCTATACGATTAAAGTCAGATTCACTTGCACTTCAAAAAATGTTCCCGGCACTCCTGGCTGTCTTGTCGATCGTGATGTTTTATATCTCAGCTCAGCTAGTCTCGGCGAATAGTTCTTATAAGCAGACACTTGAAGTTATCAAAAAGAGTCAAGATTACAATCAAATTGTAACTCCGCTGGACAAAGCGATTTCTCTGCATCCTGCTCATCCAGACTATTTATTAACAGGACAGGTTAGCAGAATCGGCATTCTTCTTCAAGTTTCTAATCAGATGCAGAAAGAAGACCCGAAGAAAGCAGAAACTTTTTTCAATCAAGCACAAGATCTTCTCAATCAATTGTTGAAAAAGGAACCGCATAACCGGATGGTCGCCATGCAACAGCTTAATATGCTTCTGATTAAAGGCGAAACTCAAAAAGCGTTAGACTGGTCCACCGCTCAAATTCCTAACTATCCTTGGTATATTGATCTCTATGAAAAAAGCATGTCTTTAAATATCGAACTCGCAAACCAAGACATTCAAAAGAATAATATACAAGATACGAATAAAAAGCTCGACAATGTACTTGCCACATACAATGAAGTTCTGGCTCGCATCGATTCCCTGAAGAATCTGCCTAAAGAACAAGCACAAGGACGCGAGTTCGCTGTGACGCCTAGTATGGCGCTCAATGTAGGTCAAGTTCACTACATGCGTGGTGACTATGCGGGTGCAGCTAATACGATTAAACCGTATGTGACTGATAAATTCGATGATCAGACGAACCGTGTCGTCGCCAGATGGTATCTGGCTGCTCTTCAGAAGCAAGGAACTGCGGACAATGATTTGTTAAATAAGCTTATTGCCAAGGACCCAGCGGAGAAACAGAATATTGATGCAATCATAGCTACTAATTTTCAGTTGAAATAGGAAAAGGCGCCACAGTGATGTGGTGCCTTTTCCTATTTCCTTTATCGCCCCGTCCACATATCCATCACACTGTCCGGATCCTGAAACATTTTATAAGGAATATAGCAGTATCCATGATCTCCCCAGTCCTCGCCCCAGCTGTTGCGCACGATGACATGACCTGACTGGCCACGGTCTACATACCCGACTGCCAACATGGCATGTCCGCCCAGCACCCGTTCACGCTTCTTCTTCGGAACCGGAATTTTGCCCGTTTGGGCTGCTTCAGGAGATTGGAAGCTCTCGTATAACATCATGCCGATAACAACGGGTGATTGCTCAGCCAGTGCAGCCTTAAGGGCATATAAGTCGGTGATCCGATGGTAGTCGCCGATTTTGTAATTAGCTGCATCCATTTCTGCTTTGGGATCGGGCGTATCTCTGAAATCCACAATGTTATATGGATAATCCTCTTCTGGACAAACGCCAATCTTCTGGAGCACTTTCATCCCATCTCGGATATAGGCTCCCGAATCTTCATCCACATGACCTTCGAGTTTACGTTCGTGCCAATACAGGAAAAGCCGAGAAAGAGCTGTCCACTTCTCCTGACTGCTTACGAGCAAATACTCTCGAAGCCCGCTAGCTATGGCGTTGGCCGTACAGCTTCCGAGTGCGCCTTGATCGACAATGGGGGACATGTTTGAGCGCAAGTCGACTTTCTTGGGCAGCTCGCTCGGGGACTTAAACGCCGTACTCATAAAATGATAATCGCGTAAATCACGCTTTTCCCGTTTCAAAGGGAACACACGATTCGACATAGCCACACATCCTTTCCAATATGATACATAATTATACATTTCATACTAAAATATGTATACAATTCGTTTCGCTAGACTAATAAAAGCCACCAACCGTCATCCCACAAATGGATATCACTTGATGGCATCCCATTTCATCTATTCTACCAGATACTTACTCCCAGCCGCGTAAAGCCGCTGCCATGCCAGGCGACATATGTTCCATGTCAGGAAGCGGCAGTGGCTCTTGCATTTGTGGTCCTCTGTGTATCGATAATTTCTTCTGTTCTGGCACCACACAAAAAAAAACCCCGAAAAGAATAACGATTCTTTCCGAGGGTTTCTTTATCGACTAGTAGCGCAGCATGCCTTGATGCGGATGCGGTTGAGTGCCGCAATACTTGGTTAACGATTTGAATAGGATGAATAACTTGAACTTTCTGTAGGTGGTAGAAGTCTCTTACTATTCTTTCTGGACTTGTCATTATCGGGTCAGTCGGTGGACATTGATATGGTTTGCCTGGGCCAGGTTGGCTAGGTTGGCTAAGCGGGCTGAGTTGGTTAGGTTTGTATTCCATTGATGGGTCAACTCCAATATAGGTTTGTGTAGTATACGTTTATCCCTAGTCCAAGGAATGTACCAATGCCTATTTAGCCAATAATTAGGGCTGATTTAGTGGGCCAAGCAGGTTAAATGTCCAAGCAAGCCCGAAAATAGCAGGCTAACCCTAACCTTTAGATGGAATGATCATGTTCTAGATTAGCTTATTCATCTTATCTCGCACAATCCAGGTAATTTGCGTGTGTTTGTATGTGTAAGCATTTGGATACTTCACTGTATACACAATATATACGCCTAATTTCGGTTACATGCAGGAAATACCTTCCAGAAACAATTTTTACTCCTTCATTTTTTAAACATTAATTAACCGCTATTAAATACTGCTCAGATTGTCTATCCCCTTTTGCATCACGGACAACTAATTGGAGCGTTCCTGATTGATTATAATACTTAGCTGGAACAATTGCGGTTAAAAAGTTATCCCCACCAACAGCTGTAGGCAATGGATTTCCATTTAAATATATGACACAATCAACTGAAAAACCACTACCATTAACAGAAAGTGCAGCATCCCCATTATGTGGATTAAATACAACGCCCGCTTTGATTTCATCGGGGTTTACAGATTCAATTGTTATATTTCGGGTGTCTGGATTTTTTATGGGTACATCTACTTTATTGGATTCAGTAAGTATTGTACCATGGGAATCTAGTGTCTTTACTTGGAACGAAAGTGTCCCTGGCTCTCTATACAATTCTTTAGGTATAATAGCTGTCAATAGATTTTTCCCACCATAAGAGGTTTTAATTTTCTTATTATCTATAAAGATATAACTATTGGGGATGAAATTATCTCCTTGTAGGAATATAGCTGTTTCCCCACTCCATGAATCATTATGCACTGCGGTTATTTCATCAGGACCTATATTCGTTATTATAGTTCTTTCCCCCACTGTGTAACTCTCATTAACGATATTTTTATGATTTGATTGATAAAGGTAATTTGAACCGAATAAAATATCATATTGCAAACTTTTGTAATCCTTCAAATTATCCTCATCGTAATTAATATCTTTATAGTATTTTGTTTCAGGGATCACGGGAGATACTTCGTACAGGTCTGAGATAACTTGCATAAGTTCTGAATCATTTTGATGAGTAATATCTAATATATATGCTCCCAAAAAAGACGGGTCCATTTTAATTTTTTCTTTTTCTATTGGTAAGTTACTCCAAACTACAATAGGCACGCTATGCATCCTTGTGTTACTTTCATAGTCCCAACTCGTTGGTCTACTGATAAAATTGGATTCTTGATATACACGATAATTATCACCTAAAACAGGCAAATGGTCACCAAAAAAAACTATAATCGTAGGTTCTTGAGATTTACTGTAAAAGTCAACTAATTTTTGAAGAGACTGATCTGCATCTGCTACCCCTTGCGCATATGTTTCTAAAATATCCTTTGAGTTTCCCGTTAAGCCAGAAATAGAAATATTATTCTTTGGATATCTATTTGCTTGATATGGCCCGTGATTTTGCATTGATATTGCGTAAACAAAATCTGGTTCTTTAGTTTTTGAAGTTACCTCAATAATCTTTTTAGACACATCATCATCTGAGATAAAAGGGCCTTTAATTTCCGTATTATAAAAAAATTCCCCACTTTCAAATTTAGAAAAACCAATTTTTTTGTACACGTCATTTCTTTTATAAAACCAATTATGATATGAGTGAACTGCCGTTGATATATACCCCTTCCTAGTTAGAATGCTTGCTAATGAATCAATTGGTCGATTAACATATTGAACATAAGCAAGAGACCCCGTTGGTAAAAATCTCATGCTCAATCCAGTTAAAACCTCAAATTCAACATTTGATGTCCCCCCCCCAAACTGAGGAGATATCAGGTAGCCAGAAGTGTATTGTTTTTGTAAGCTATGGAAAAAAGGAAGTGGGTCTTTACTAAAAGATACGGTTTCTAATAATGTTGGGTCCCAAAAAGCCTCGTTCATTTCTATTATTATATTTGGCTTTATTGTGCTTGAACTCGGGACTTTGATGTTTTTTGAAATGTTCTCTATAGTTTTCTTACTATACTCTGGAGAAGCTGGTATCTTTTTTTTATATACGTTCATAAAGGCAGATAAAACCAGACCATTTTTTTTGAAATTTTCTGTTTGATCCCAAATCACATTATTAATATGAAAAAATTTAATAGATTGATTAGTAATAATTGAAAATATACAAAAGCCAGCAATAACACCTCCAACCAACCTTATTTTAAAATTGGTTCGAAAGAAGAAGAACCATTGAAAAAATAACATCAGAAAAATGATAAAACAAATTAATAATATATAGAAGGCATAATCTGAAATGTGAATATAATTAACAATATCGTCAGTTTCACTATGAAGGATTAGATCAGAAGGTAAAAGAGGTAATCCTACAAAATCTGATTTTATGCGACTTATAAGAGCGTAAACAAGTATTATTGAATTAAATAAGAAGCTAGATAGGGTGTATATAACCTTATTTCTTCCAAACATCAATATTAAAATGGTATATATTGATATAATTACTATATAGTTGACTAAAAAATTCAAAGGATTTATTACTGACCATACCCACAACCCCTTAAATCCATTTCGTCCAATATACTCTATAGCAATCAGGATAATTAAACACGGAAATAGAAATAATATTATTTCTATCTTTTTTGTTATTTTAAACATATTACACTTCCTTGATAACTTAATATAGTTTGTTTAAAAGAATTTGGAGTCTCCCCAGACAACAAAAAAGCAGGGAATTCTCGGGATTTCGACGTCACCAAGAAAGGAACCCTACTCATGACAACTAAACATGAAACTATGCACTCTGATCTATTTAAAAATCTTGTAACTGGTTTTGTGAAAGAGAAAACCTAGTTCATCATGCAGGAAGAAATGAAAAATTTCATGGATTTTGAACAAGCCAACCACCGGAAAGTCGTATTGGCTATTATGAACGCACCTTAGATATACTTGGTAATTTCAATAATTTCAATGAACTCCAGTTCCCTTGTAATCGGAATGGGGAGTTTTAAACCCAATCCTCTTGAAGAAAAAAAACCAAAGGAGTAACATTCCTGCTCTCGCTCTTTCATTTGAGCTACATCAACAACCCTTACACGATTGAAAATTTCAAACTAATGTGGAAGCACTACCCCCTTACACAAACTTCTTGACGCTCCCCCCTTAAGTTTATCAGGTTAGACTACTTTTTAATAAATAAAACCAATAACCTAACATTAATTTGCCGATGATTCCCTTGTTTTAATTCAAAACTTAAGCTATTTAAGTAAGGAACATAAAAGTTAATTTCTTTGAATGTACTGAATATTATATCCTGTCCCTTGTTTATGCTTGATCATAACATATTTCGAGTAAATACGACACGTGTCATTTTTATTGAAAATTATCCATCGTTTACGATGTGAATACTGGAATTCCCGCGACCAAGGAGTATTGACCATCGCTGTTAACCGTTTCATGTCGGTTACGATCTTTGTCACTTACGGAAAAATTGCCAGTGCATTCGATTTGTTTCAATCGATAGCGACTGTTGGTAGTGAAAATGGTGCTTAGTTGGAGAAACTAACTTTAAAGTTATGCTCTCCAATCATCATTGTAAGAGTAAGATTACCCTTCAACCAAAATAAAGCCTAAAAATAGCAATTCACGAAGATAGCAATCAATGAAACCGAGCCCGATAGAATTGCTGAAATTAGCCCCATCTATCTGATTGGAAGCTTTAACTACCCTTTCCCACTTAAAGCAACTGTTGGTAGTATCTTGATCACTGTATGACCGGTTATAGTTCTATGATTGTATTCAGAAAACTGATTAAACTTTATAACTCATCGCCCTCTAACCATCGTGTTGGATTTTATAGATTTCACAAACTCTATATGAGTTTCAAGATCATCATTTAATATTTTGTCGTCAAAAGGCTATCCCTATATCCTTCTAAAGAATACGTCGTTTACAAAAAAAATTAACATTTTTTGCCTTATACATATCTAGCAGAGGCAGAAGTTGATCTCAAACTATCTTGTGTTGTGTTGTAAAACGATGGATTCTGAAGCCATGATGAAAATCTATCCACATGCCACAGAGAGAATGAAAATAATATATTAATTAAAGATTAAAATTCATTTTTTGCAAAAAATGTGATTTTTTATTTCTATCAATAAAAAAGGTTTTTGTACACAAAGAACCAACAACCGATCCATTAAAATGGATCAAAATCAATGGTCTTCTATATCTATTTCTTTGTTCGGAACACCACACAAAACAACCCCCAAAAAGAATCATCAGATTCTTTCCGAGGGTTTCCTTCTCTACTTCTCACGCAGCATGCCTTGATGCGGATGCGGGTGAGTACCGCAATATTCATCTACCTCAGAACAAGTATAAACATGCTCATAGACAGGAACACAGTGATGTCTATTCACGATTTGAATAGGATGAATAACTTGAACTCTTTGTGGGTGGTAGAAATCTCTTACAACTCTTTCTGGATCTGTCATGATCGGGTCAGCAGGTGGACATTGAAATGGTTTGCCTGGGCCAGGTTGGCTAAGCGGACTGAGTTGGCTAGGTTGGGCAAGCGGGCTGAAATGGTGATGTTTGTGTTCCATGGATGGGTCAACTCCTCTATAGGTTTGTGTTAGTATACGTTTATCCCTAGTCCAATGAATGTACCAATGCCTATTTATCCAATAATTAGGCGGATTATGTGGGCCAAGCAGGTTAAATGTCCAAGCAGACCCGAAAATGTTAGGCTAATAGCACCATGATACCTCTCCCTTTTGGTTCATATATTTGTTACAATTGAGAAATGACATTTATTTGATGGTATCATCCCATCCCCTGCGTCTTGAATTCCCATACCTTAGAAGGAGGATGGAGTATGATGAATCATACAACTCAAAAAACGAATTCCGACTTTCGACATTTAACATACTCTCATGCCCCTGATTATTCGGAGATGCATCTCCATCATAAGCTTTGGAATTATTTCCATGAAAAACAGATTGAGAATCGTTTGCTCTCTTGGGCCAAAGCGGCTAAAGGAGATTATTTCCGTCAGCCGCTGGATTGGAAGCTTGTTGAGGGCAATCTCGTCGTTCAGCTTTCTCCATTACCAGAAGGCTATTTGCCGTTTTTACATATAGAAAAAGCAGCATTAAGTGATGAATCCAAAGGAAAATTGCTGATCTCCATTTGTAGAGCGCTTTCCATTCTGCATGAAGAACAGTTTTACATGGGCTTTTTGCTGTCAGAGCAGCTTTTTTTCGATCCAGAAACGTTAGCGATTATCATTGATGTCCAACCATTCCCTTCCGCTATCGAGTTTATTAATCATTTATTGACGGATTTTTCATTCACTTCATTTCCACGTTATGCACGGCGATTTCTACTTTCCCGAGCTGCTGATTTTGAAGCTATCCACTTACTAATTCATACGATATATGGCTCCGACTCCGTGCCAAATAACCTACTGCAATTATCAGAGCGTCTGCGCACTGAGCCAGAAACTATGTTATTCGCTGATGAAATTGCCGATATTATTCGAGCAGCCTTTCAACTGCCAGAGCAGGTGCAACCGCTTTTTTACCATAACAGCCCAAAATGGCTGCACCCTGCCGCTGCGCCAATTACGCAAGAGCATCAAAAGCATTTTCGTTATTTTTTACAATCAAATGAGAAGCGTTTATTAGGGCTCGTTTGTGAGGATGAGGCCATTCGATTTGATGTTTATACGCAGAATGTCAACGAGATGTTAGAAAGAGGCTATTTCTTCAAGATTGTCTCTCAAGGACTGCCTTATTCAACTTTGCGTGAAGTGGTCTCCCGAACCTTACATCTGGCTTATGGCTTATTTCCTGAATCAATCACCATGCTGCGGAATCTTTCTCGTAAATTTGATCAGCTTCTTAAAAAGCACTATGAAGGGGACGATATCCTTTATTTGCTAACCGAGTGGTTGTATCAATTTTTCTCTTCCATTATCCCAATGTTCCCCGTTCAAAACATTTTCTATATTTTTGAAAACAGCGAGCACTTTGATGAAGATTCCCAGCTTATTGTCCGTTTTTCAAGGTTATGTTGCCTTCCGTCAAAACCTGCCTATCACCATCCCGGGCTTTTTCGAGGCACTGTTCCAAACTAGAGAGGGAAATCTGGGGCTAGCCTGCAAGCTTTTTGAACAATTTATATCGAAAAATAACTCAGGGATGTATGCAGGTTGGGCTTACCGCGAATTACTTACGCTCCTTTTAGAGCTTCGCTCGGAGAATATGGGGATTTGGTTCGAAAACTTTGAAGGTTATCTAAAGCGATGCTCTTTTGACATCTTTTGGCCAGATTATTTTAGACTTTCAGCAGAGAGGGCCATGTTTGAGGGCGATGTTCAAAATGCGATGCTCTATTTGCGACGTGCGTTAAATGGGTATCAGATTATTCAAAAGGAAACTTGGCGTCCATACTTGACCGCCTGCATGGAACGGGTTATTCGCCCCACCTTTGCCCCGGCATCACCCGCTATCATGAAGGATGATTTTGTTCAGAAAATGATTGCGGATCGAGAGCAATGGTTACTCCTCTCCTTGGATTTACAAATCATCATCGAGCTCAGTGAGCAGGTTACCGAAACTTTGGATCTAATGACAACAATGCAGAGGTTGACCAAGGCACTTTTTGACTACTCACTTTCACTCTCTTTCAGCGAGGTGATCAAGCTATTACGCTCCAGGTTTTTGTAGATGGGATGACCAAAACAAAGCTTCAACATATGGAACATTTTCTTTCTTTCATCAAACCACATATTATCAACGTTCTCTTGCATAGAGAAATGGTTATTGATAACCTGACCGGCTTTTATTTACGCGGTTATTTCATGGAAAGGCTGAGGGAAGAATTCGATCTCTCTAGACGTTATAACCTCGACTTATCCGTGATCATGATCGATGTGGATAATTTCCGCAGGGTCAATGAGTTCGGACACCCGGAAGGGGACCGAGTTTTACGAGAAATCGCAGATATTTTCCGGTTTAATTTAAGAAAGAGCGACATCGCTGGGCGATACGGCGGTGAGGAACTTATTCTAATCTTACCTAAAACAGATGGAAAAGAAGCCCTCAAGATTGCCCATCAGCTGCGAGGCGAGATTGAGAGAGAATTCGCCTTCGGGCGCCCTTACCAAATCACCGTCAGTGTAGGCGTATCTTCCCTAGAACTCTGTAGTCCAACTTCGATAGAGGAATTGATTGAACAGGCTGATACGGCGGAGATTACTGCGAAGCAGACGGGGAAGAATAAGGTTGTTGCGGCTTGGGATTTGAGTTGAAGGTATGTCAAGAGACCCTTCACAAGCGAACTTGTAAAGGGTCTCTTTTTTACTATTAGGGAAAGCTTGGTGTACGAGGGGGGTTCCTACTGATTTTTCTCAGTTAATTCTTCTATAGGCCTCACCCAACTGGGAAGAGGATCTTTTTTGTATTTAATAGTACCTTCCACTTCTAACACCATTTCACCATCCAAATTACTGTTATCTATCACAAATAGATGGTCAATCAATTCGAGATGCTTTAGCAAATTTTGAATAGAGGTAACGTGCCGTTTCAAAATATCTGATGAAGGGATGTGATGTCCGCCATTTCGAACTCGTGCCGCTACCCTTTCGATGTTCAATTTCGGGTCACCAAGTCCAACATAAAACATTGTAACCAGAAACCCATTTTGCTTAGCTTCCTGCATTTGACGAACTACATGACCGCCAGATAGAGTGGTTTCGATGGAGAAATCACGCTTATGAAGAATGCAGTCACGAGCTAAACGAATACTTTCTTTTCCGGCTGAAACCCTATAATTTTCGGGATTCACAGCGTCGATGCGCCTTGCTATTGAATCTGGGTCAATATTGACACTAACACCTAAGCGATCGATGATTAGATTTCGAATCGTGCTTTTTCCGCTTCCATTATTTCCAGCGAAAACATACATCACCGGTACTGGTTCAAGCACGCCCCGATTCCTCACCTTTTAACAATTCTGTTATTCCGTTGGCATGTTCTTTAACGAGTTGATTTTGGTTATTCTTATATACCACATAGGTGCCATTCGCTTTGGCATCAATTTTAGCTCGTTCTCCTGTCATTCTGATCAGTTTTTTTAAAACCTCAGTTTGCTCCATATAGGTACACCACCTTGTCTGGATTTTATTTAATTGTACCATAAGCATTAGCATCATTGTAATCTGCAAGGGGAATGATGTGATTTAAAAAATAAAAAAGGCTCCCGAAGGAACCTTTCATTACATCTATTTAATGGGCTGATGTAAAAATTACATCATGCCGCCCATTCCACCCATGCCGCCCATGTCAGGCATGCCTGGTTTGTCTTTTTCTGGTTTGTCAGCGATAACCGCTTCAGTTGTCAAGAACATAGCTGCAACGGATGCTGCGTTTTGCAGTGCGGAACGAGTTACTTTAGCAGGGTCAACGATACCTGCTTCGAACATGTTCACCCATTGGCCAGTTGCTGCGTTGTAGCCGATGCCTACTTTTTCGTTCTTGAGGCGCTCAACGATAACGGAACCTTCTTGACCAGCGTTAGCTGCGATTGTGCGAACTGGCTCTTCTAGGGAGCGCAGGATGATGTTTACGCCTGTTTGCTCGTCGCCAACAGCTACTACTTTAGCTACTGCGTTGTACACGTTAACTAGGGCTGTACCACCACCAGAAACGATACCTTCTTCAACAGCAGCACGAGTTGCATTCAGAGCATCTTCGATACGAAGTTTGCGCTCTTTCAGCTCAGTTTCAGTTGCTGCGCCAACTTTGATAACAGCTACGCCGCCAGAAAGTTTAGCCAAACGCTCTTGAAGTTTTTCTTTATCGAAATCGGAAGTTGTTTCTTCCAATTGTGCGCGAATTTGAGTAACACGTGCGCCGATGTCTTTTTTGTCGCCAGCGCCATCAACGATGATTGTGTTCTCTTTGGTTACGCGGATTTGACGCGCGCTACCCAATTGGTCAGGAGTCGTGGATTTCAGATCCAATCCAAGCTCTTCTGTAATCACTTGGCCACCAGTTAGAGCAGCGATATCGCCAAGCATAGCTTTACGACGGTCACCGAAACCTGGAGCTTTAACAGCTACGCAAGTGAATGTGCCACGAAGTCTGTTAACAACAAGCGTTGCTTGTGCTTCGCCTTCAACATCTTCAGCAATGATCAGAAGTTGTTTACCGGATTGAACCACTTTTTCAAGAACAGGCAAGATTTCTTGGATGTTCGAGATTTTTTTGTCAGTGATCAGGATGTATGGGTTGTCAAGGACAGCTTCCATTTTATCCGTGTCAGTGATCATGTATGGGGAAGTGTAACCACGGTCGAATTGCATACCTTCTACAACTTCTAGTTCAGTAAGGAATCCTTTGGATTCTTCAACTGTGATAACACCGTCTTTACCTACTTTTTCCATAGCTTCAGCGATCAATTCGCCTACTTCTTCGTCAGCAGCAGAGATTGCCGCTACTTGTGCGATGGATTGTTTGCCTTCGATTGGCTTCGCGATAGCTTGAAGCTCTTCTACAGCCGCTTTAACAGCTTTCTCGATACCTTTGCGGATAACCATTGGGTTAGCGCCTGCAGTTACGTTTTTCAGACCTTCGCGGATCATAGCTTGTGCTAGAACCGTTGCAGTTGTTGTACCGTCACCGGCAACATCATTAGTTTTGGTAGCAACTTCTTTAACAAGTTGTGCTCCCATGTTTTCGAAAGCATCTTCAAGCTCGATTTCTTTCGCAATAGTAACACCGTCATTTGTGATCAACGGGCTGCCAAATTTTTTCTCAAGAACAACGTTACGGCCTTTAGGACCGAGGGTTACTTTTACAGCATTAGCTAAAGCATCTACCCCACGAAGCATCGCGCGGCGTGCGTCTTCACTGAACTTTATTTCTTTTGCCATGATAGGAAACCTCCTCTAATTTAGAACCTGTACATAGTAAGTAGTATTACGGAAAAACTAAGTATACGCAGTGCCGATCTATATCCTGCTAAATTAGGCTAATACAGCGAGAATGTCGCTTTCGCGCAAGATCAACAGTTCGCGGCCTTCGTATTTCACTTCAGTTCCAGCGTATTTGGAGAAAATGATGCGGTCGCCTTCGCTTACTTCAAGCGGAACACGTACGCCATCTTTCAACGCGCCTGCGCCTACTGCTACAACTTTACCTTCTTGTGGTTTTTCTTTAGCTGTATCTGGCAGCACGATGCCACTTGCTGTAGTCTCCTCTTTCGCAACGGCTTCAATGATTACTCGATCACCTAACGGTCTGATCATGGAAAAATAGCCTCCTTTAGAAAATTGGTAATGGGTGTATTTCGTTTATTAGCACTCGAATGTGTTTAGTGCTAACAACAATTCTTATGATACTCATTCTGTGAGTAATTTGCAAGTCCTTTTACACATTTTTCATTCTTTTGGACACCCCCCTCATTCTACCCAAATGAAAAACAAATATTCTCATTAAAAAAAGAAAAACAGCCTGCACATTACGCAGACTGTTTTATTATTTTGGACCGAACTCCCGCTCCCACTCAGCATCCTTCGCCAACTGTTTGCGATAGATGAATCCCGACATAAATACGCTAAATTCATACAAAACAATAAGCGGCAAAGCCACTAAGATAGCTGATATTGCATCCGGCGGCGTGATAACCGTAGATAAAATAACAAGCAGCATGTAAGCATATCTTCTGAACTTGTGCAGACGCTTCGGATTCAAAAGGCGAATCTTCGTGAGGAACATCACGACTATCGGCATTTCAAACACAATGGCCAATGGAAGAATGATGTTGAACATGAATGTAAAATATTGCGCCGCGCCATACATCTCCGTGATTTCGAGACTCCGGCTAATGGAGGAAGTAAAGTAGAATGCCATCGGAAAAACAACCCAATAACCGAAGGAAAGACCTCCCAAAAACAGCAAAAACGCATAAGGAATATAAATAATCGAAGCCTTCTGCTCAGTCTCACGCAAGCCAGGCTTAACAAACGCCCATATATGATAAAGAATAACCGGCAGGGTAATAAGAATACCTACGGCCAAACCAAAATTCATATACAAGCGCAGGGCATCCCATGGGGAAAAAACGTTCCAACTGATGCTATCAGCAGGCGGAATGTTTTTGAGGTAACGAATGATCGGCTTCGCGCAGATTAGTCCGCCTACCATCCCTATAACCAGGACGACCAGTACCCACATGATTCGTTTGCGCAGCTCACCTAGGTGCTCTACGAGTGACATTTCTTCGTTCGTTGTCATTTTTCACCAACCTGATCTAATGGATCAAACCTAAAAGGCTGAAGCACTTGTTATGCTGAAAAGAAAGCGGCTAGTCCGGTAGACGCCGCGTGTTGCTAGGCGGCGCGATTGGCGCGGCCTTGGAGGCAGGTGCTGCGTCCGTTCTAGAGGGTGCCGCCGGAGTGACCGATGGTGCGTCCACAGCGGAGACTGTTGCCGACGAGGCAGATGGTGCATCCTCTGGAGTAAGTGACGCGACGGATGCTGCAGCTGTACTCGGTTCGACAGCCGACTCGACTTCTGCGGGAGCTGCCGTTACAAACGCCACCGCCGCTCTCTCGGAAGGAAGAACACCAGCTTCGACAGCGTTTGACGAGGCTGTTTCGCCTTGAGTCGAAACCTGCGGAGCTGGTTTGACCTGGGCAGCCGGCTTCGGCGCCGCCACTTCCTCAGGCTCATCGTTTAGCAGGGCGTGAGCGCCTTTCTTGAAATCTCTGATCGTGCGCCCCAGCACACGGCCAATCTCGGGCAGTTTCTGCGGTCCAAATAGTACAAGAGCAACGATTGCTATTAATAAAAGCTCGGTGAAACCGATATTTTGAAACATGGACTTCATCTCCATTATTTGTTGCGACTTCAACTAAACCGTAAAACAAATTAGCAAACGCAGAAATCGGCAACGAAATCTCCTAGTGGGTGGTAACTGTGGTCAACACCTTTACTGAAGTCAACACACTTTTGCATTAGCTGCAAAAAGTGCAATTATTTTGCTACTTTTCACCTCTACGGCCCACTTTAATGCATTT
>NZ_WHOA01000144.1 GCF_013141715.1 Paenibacillus phytorum
GAACACCCTCTCTTTCGAAGGTAGTTCGATCTTTCAGTTACCGCCTTACTTTTTGTTTTTCTCCAAAATGGCATTCGCATCCTTGCGGAATTTGGCTGCCGCTTCTTCTACCGTTGTTTTCTTATACAAAATCTGCTCACTCGTCGCTTTTAACAGTTTCTCAATTTCGATAGAACCTACTGGATTTGGAGGATCCATTTGACTGCTGTTTTGTTCAGCCCACGCCACATAATCAAAGATTTTGACTTCATTCGGTGATAAGAGTGGCTTCAGCGCATCCTTCACTTTGGAAGAAACAGGAACACCGCGGTCACCTTTAATCAATTTGTTCGCTTCGATATCATTCACGAAAAAGCTGATGAATTTCGCTGCTTCTTCTTTTTGCTTGGAGTTATTCGTTACTGAGAAATACATACTAGGTTTCAAGAATAGACCTTTATTACCGTTACGGCCAGGAAGCGGAAATAATTCAAGCGGACGATCTTTAATCAAATTGGCGACGGCTAGGAATTGATTGGACCAACCGTTTCCAGCAATTGCGTTGCCAAGCAAGATTTCATCCTCTTCTGCTACGCCTTTCTTCTGTGATTCTTTGTCGAGTGAAAGGATATAGCCGGCATCGTACCATTTTTGATAACGCTTGAAGTAGTCGACAAGTGGCTTATCATCTGAGAAACCAAGAGCCGTTCCATCCGCATTGTACATTTTTTGATCGATCGTTCTGAGATAATACGGGAAAAACACCTCATGACGGACACCGAAACCGCCTATTTGTTTGCCGGCTGCTTTGGCTTTGGCTGCTATCGCATCATAATCTTCCCAAGTCCAATCTTTTCCAGGGATTGTGATTCCTAGGCTTTTGAACGTATTCACATCTAACGTTGTATTTAGCGCATTAACCCCTAAATTCATAGCCACAAGTTTACCTCCGACTTCACCGCCGGATAGCGCATTGGGGCTGATTGAAGTAACATCGAGAAGGCCATTTTTCGTATATGGCGTGAGATCAGCTAACTGATTTTTTCCACCATACTGTGAAAGATAAGAAATATCCATCTGGATAACATCAGGTAATTGGTTTGCCGAAGCCTGAGGCGCAAGCTTTTTCCAATAGTCGTCAAATGGTGCGTATTCCGCTTCAATTTTTACATTCGGGTGCTGTTTCTCATAAAGCTCGATAACTTTCAACGTGTAATCGTGACGCGCCTGCCCTCCCCACCAAGCAACGCGAAGCTTAACAGGATCTTTACTTGGTGCGGTGCTCGGTGCTGTCGTCGCCGTTTTGGACGGTTCGCTGCTAGCTGCTGTTGTTGACGTTTTAGTGCCTGTGGAGCAAGCTACTGCCGTGAACATCATAGAAAGCGACAGAGCTAAGGTGAATACTCTTTTCATCTCTATTCCTCCCCTAAATGAGTCGATCGAGTTTGGAGAACGCTTACATGTTTATTATCCAACTTTCGGAAGGAAAGATTAATGCAGAAAATAGTGGTGTTTGTTCAAAAAACAGTGATCATTGATTCCAATCTCAAAACGGGCTACCTTCACTGGCATTCGTCCATACATTTCATATGCCATTGAAATACAATAGTCTATCTTAATGCAGAAGGGAGCGATATGAAATGGGTTATGCTGCAGGAGGTAGTTGTTACGGCGGTGGTTATGGTACAAGTCAAGGTGTTGTCTTGGTTCTCTTCATTCTATTGGTGATTATAACAAGCGCATTTGTATGGTAATTCGTAACACACCTTAAGTGAATGTTACATTCATAGGAAGTAAATTGGCTACCATTCAACCCATTCTTCACCTCAAATCACTCCACTTGTCTTTATTGATTTATTGGCTAATTAGGAGTCCTCAAAAAACGATGAAAGGAGTGACTAACTATGGGATATCCAGCAGCAGCAGCAGCAACAACTGCAGGCTACGGCACTAGTTCAGCAGCAGCAGTATTGGTTCTCTTTATTTTATTGGTTATTATTACAATGACATTTTGCTTCTAATACGGTAATACGACGTATTCGGTTAAAATAAAATTCAGATCCACAGCACACGCTGTGGGTCTTTTTCTGTGATTATTTACATAAAAAAAAAATAAAACCTATTCCACTTTTCTTACGTAATACTGTTTGTGCATGACATTCTTTCAGGGTTAGGGAGGTTTCTTGCTTATGACAACAACACTCAATCTTCACCAAACCGCTTCGATCCGGGACGCTATCTCCATGTTGGTCTGGTATTTACGAAAGAAGCGAAGAGCGTAACATGACTCGTATCCCTACGAAAAAAAATACATCCGGATAAACAATTATGACGCCCAGCAGGACGCTAGCGTTTATCGAGGTTGATTGGAAAAAGGCTGCTCCTCTGAAGGATT
>NZ_WHOA01000145.1 GCF_013141715.1 Paenibacillus phytorum
GAACGACTTGCCTCAATAGGATATAGAAGCCTTTATGGAATTCAAGGTGTTAGATGGCAAGTTCACTCGTTAAATAGGAGGATTACATGGCCTGGAGCAAATTGAAGCAACTTCTGGAGAGCTTTCTCTGTCCTGCGTTATATGGAAGGTTCGAATACCGCGCAACCAGCTACCGTTATTTACCTGATAAAGCAGGACTTTGTTATATTGCGGTAGATAAAAAGAACGTACTCAATATGAGTGATATAACTACCTTAATCAGATGGTATCATACGGAGCTGGAAATAAAGAATGATCCAGATATCCAAATTCCTATCAACAATGAAGAAATTGAAGCTGTCAGAAAAGATACCAAGGGGATAGTTCCGGAGGATCGTCTCAAAGTAATTGCAAGAAATAGAAAAATATCAGAATATGCAAAGGAGCTTTTATCAGAACAGTCAGCATTAAGTAAATCCAATTTTATTGTTGTAGCAAATAAGTCTTTATCTATTTCTATAGAGGAAAGCCTAGAGAGCAATGATATCTTATTGAATATTTTAGCTTTGGTGGACAGAAGAGTTGGAAAAAAGCGAATTTTAAACATGACCGAGAAGATGAAGTTAAAGCATCCAATTGTGCA
>NZ_WHOA01000146.1 GCF_013141715.1 Paenibacillus phytorum
GAACTGGAAACGATGTCCTACGATTGGCTTAAAGTCATTTTCCATGACCCATTTGGCAAGCTTGTTAGAATCGGTTAAAGCGGACCAAACCTTCTCGACCGACGTCGTGTACTGAAAATCCAGGGATACCGTTGAACTCATTCTTCTTCCTCCTCTAATAGTTGGTTCAAGCGCAACATATTCGTACTCCAGAACTTGCTGTAGAAAGCCACCCAATCTTGAATTTCTCTGAGTGGAGCGGCGTTCAGCCTAAATAGCGTTTCTCTGCCGACTTTTCGGTCAAGTACCAGTCCGGTCTCTTTAAGGATTATCAAATGCTTTGTACCGCTGTACGTCCCATTTGAAACTGTGCCGTCAATTCATGAAGTGGCATCTCCTTTGCCTCTGCTAACAGACGAATCAATCGGCGCCTAGCTGGATCTGCAATCGCGTCAAACACATCACGCAACGGGTTGTTTTCGTTCACAACACCCTCTCCTAAATATTATTTTCTATATTAGACATCTAGAATGTACGAAGGGACCGCGTTAATTTCACCACCTCCTTAAAGCCTGCGGCTCTTCGGACGCAGCGTCCACGAGGCGAGAGCTAGGATTGCAAAACTAAGTGGGCTAAAAATATGGAACGCATAAGCCCCGTAGTCTCCCACGATTGCATGTGATGCAGCTGCGCCCGTCATTCCAAAGAAAATGCCGGCGTATGCCCATTCTTTAAGCCGCGGAAGACCCGGCAGGAGGATGGCTATCGTCCCAAGCACTTTCCAAATCCCGAGAATGGTCAGAAAGTACACCGGATACCCTAATATCTCCACCGTCCCGAGCGTCCCCCATTGATGGCTTAGCTCCCCAATTCCTCCGCTCCCCAAAAAGAATGCAAGCAGCGATGTTGTAACCCAATAAGCGATAACTTTTCCTCGAGGCTGGGTTTGTGCTTTCGCGGTTGTTTCCGCATCGATGATCGTACTCATTTGGTTTCCTCCTCATAATTGTTGATTCAAGTGAACTATATTCTTG
>NZ_WHOA01000147.1 GCF_013141715.1 Paenibacillus phytorum
GAAGACCTTATGAGGAGAAATCCTCGTAAGGTCTTTTTGTTTACACTTGTTCGGATTGATCAGAAAATTTATCCGGATCAAGCCATATACTAGGAATAAGAGTCTCCAAAGGCTTCTATTTCCACGAAAAGCACCAGAATTTCAAAAATAGCAGTCTCTAGAAGCTCTTATTCTGCTCAAAGCAACCAAGTCTAAGCCCCATCCCACAAATAAGAGTCTCCAAAGGCTTCTATTTCCACGAAAAGCACCAGAAATTCAAAAATAGCAGTCTCTAGAAGCTCTTATTCTGCTCAACGCTTACCCACACTAAGCGCCCCCCATATACGGCTTTTAAACAATTTCAAATCAAGGCCCAAGAATCTGAAGAATCTTTGTCATTTTTACAAAGATGAGAAAAGAATCGAATGAATCCTTTCAACTTATATTACAATAAAGCTTAGTTTACTTTGTGCAGAGATACTTAGGTCTGTGACCAAAGATCCCGATAATGGTACTTACAGAGACAGGAGTGATACATAGTGGGGAATGCCTATGTTCAGATAGGTATGGCGATGTTCCGGACGGGGATATTGGGATATGGCGGTGGGCCGTCCATTGTGCCGTTGATACGGTACGAGGCGGTTACACGATTTCAGTGGATGAAGGATGAGGAATTCATGGAGGTGCTAGCGATAGCTAATACACTTCCCGGACCGATAGCAACGAAGCTAGCAGGGTATCTTGGGTATCGGCTCAAAGGGGGATGGGGAGCGGCGGTTGGTGTTTTAGCTCACATCGTTCCTACTTGTGTAGCCATGGTGGGGTTGTATTCGTTCATTAATTTCTTTAGTACTTCTCAAGTAATTAAAGGCATGATAGCGGCGGTAGTGCCTATTGTCGCGGTGATGTTAGGCGTGATGGCGTATGAGTTCGGGGAGAAGGCGGTTAAAGGCTTGGGTTGGGCGGCAGGCCTCACATTTTTTGTTATTTCATTCTTGCTGCTGCAGACTTTCTCTGTGCATCCGGCTATCGTTATTTTTATGTTTTTACTATATGGCGCTTTTCATCATAAGCTAAAGGACAAGTGGAACAAGAACAAGAAGCAGCTTGGCAAAGGTGAGGGCGTATGAGTGAGTGGTGGCATTTACTTGTTAGCTTCTTTTTAGCAAACGTGTTCGGATATGGAGGAGGACCCTCGTCGATCCCGCTGATGTATCAAGAGATTGTTCCGAATCATGCTTGGATGACCAGCAGTGGATTTTCAAACATGTTGGCGCTTGGGAATGCGCTGCCTGGACCGATTGCTACGAAAATCGCCGCATATGTTGGCTTTCAAATCGGTGGTTGGGTCGGTGTTCTAATTGCCGTGGCTGCAACGGTTGTTCCTTCCATCATTGCACTCATCATTTTGCTGAATATCCTGCAGAAGTATAAGCAATCTCCGGTAATCAAAGGAATGACGCTGCTTGTCCAGCCTGTTATCGCGATCATGATGGTGTTGGTCACGTGGAGCAGTATGGTGGAATCAACGAAAACGATAGGATACTTGCAGTTTATTGGTATTGCCGCAGTTGCTTTCTATCTCATTCAAAAGAGGAAGATTCATCCTGCGTTTGTGATTGTGGCTGGTTTCGTTTATGGTGGTATATTTCTTTCCTGATGAAAAGAATTGGATAGTAAAAGGAGCATTCTTCCATAGAGGAGTGCTCCTTTTTGCTTTCCGTGTAACTTAATATAACATTATTGGGAGGAGGAGTTTATAGACTTTGGTATCAAGCACAAATGAATCATCATTTTTCGTTAGATACCCTAAAATGATGTAATGTTAATTGACGTATAATTCACCTGAACAGTATAGTGGGGGAAGATAGATATAGACTAGGTTCTCGTAAGGTAAGGCCTAAACGATACCCAAGTTATTGTTTCCAGAAACAGCAGATCCCGAAATGGGAGATGCTGTTTTGAATATATAGGGGTGTGTCAAGGACGAGAGGAGGGGGCTCATTGCTAAAAACGGAGAGTTATTCTGTTGAGATGAACCAGATCGTCAAGCAGTTTGGTTCTGTTGTAGCTAATAATCATGTTGATTTCTGGGCAAAAGCTGGAGAGATTCATGCGTTGTTAGGTGAGAACGGCGCTGGTAAAAGCACAATGATGTGCATGCTCTCAGGTGTATATCGCCCAACAAGCGGAGAAATTCTCATCCACGGTGAAAAGGTGAGAATTCGATCGCCGAAGGATGCGATGAATCTAGGGGTTGGTATGGTCTTTCAAAATTTCCGACTTGTTCAAACGTTAACTGCCGCTGAGAATATTGTTCTTGGGGAGTCATCTTCGTTCTGGCGCGGTCCACGATGGCTCGCTAAAAAGTCCGAGGAGATCGAGGCAATATCGAAGCATTTTGGGCTACCGTTTCCGGTGGACCGGCCCATTTGGCAGCTGTCGGTCGGGGAACAGCAGCGAGTTGAAATTGTGAAGACGCTCTATCGGGGAGCGGATTTAATTATTTTGGATGAACCTACCTCGGTGTTGACGCCAGGTGAGGTAGATCAGTTGTTTGAGACACTGAATCGCATGAAAAAAGAAGGCAAGACGGTCATTATGACGACACATAAACTCAAGGAGGTTATGTTTGTTTCGGATCGCATATCGGTCCTGCGCAAAGGCGAGATGATCGCTACGATGGCGAAGTCAGAGACGAGTGAGAGGGATCTGGCGCAGCTAATGGTCGGCAAGGAGAGCCTAGAAAGCCGCGCGGTTGTTAGAGGGAAACCGCGAGGAAAGCCGTTGCTTGTAGTGGGTGGTTTGGATGTGTATGCGGATCATGGACGCAAGGTGCTGGATGGGCTTCATTTTCAAATGAGTGAAGGTGAGATTGTTGGTGTTGCCGGGGTGTCTGGAAACGGGCAGAAGGAGCTTGCGGAGGTGTTAACAGGGCTTCGCGTATGGAAACAAGGCGATGTTCAATTTGACGGCAAGGCGTTGCGTAACGGTTCGGTGCGCGCGGCCATTGAGCTGGGGATTGCCCATGTGCCCGAAAATCGCATGAAGAGCGGTCTAGCCGGCAGTTTGGGCGCTATAGATAACCTGCTCTTCAAGACGTATCGTTCTCCGGAACGATCTCGATTCGGTTTACTGCGCACAGGAAGCAATCGAAGCTGGTCGCAGAAGCTTGTTGAACTGTTCGATGTGAGGACATCGGGGATTGATGCACCTGTTCAGTACATGTCGGGGGGCAATCAGCAGAAGCTGCTTTTTGCCAGGGAAATTGATCAAGCTCCGAAGCTGATGGTAGCCGTGCATCCAACGCAGGGGCTAGATGTAGGCGCCACTGAGGGTGTGCATCAATTGTTAGAGGAATTGCGCAGCAAGGGGAGTTCAGTTCTCCTTATATCAGAGGATTTGGATGAGGTGCTGCAGCTAGCTGACCGAATACTGGTCATGTACGATGGACGCATCGTGGGCAATATTCCCCGAAAGGAAGCGAGTCGTGAATATATCGGTATGTTGATGGCGGGGTCTGAGGAGGATGCAGGGTGAGCGAACAACAAACGGCGGGAACCATTCCGATAGAAAAAAAGATGCCTAAGCGAGAAGCTAGTTTTCGTATGCCTTACCGTTTTGAAATTGATCCTGCTGGGCCAGCTAGTCCGTGGTGGGTGACGATTGTATCTATCGGCTTGGCTCTTGTGGCCTGCGGTATTTTTATAGCTTTGAATGGCATGAATCCGATTATGGTCTATGCCAAAATGCTGAAAGGTGCTTTTGGTTCCTCCTTTGGCATTACGGAGACCCTTGTGAAGGCGATTCCGCTGCTGCTTTGCGGTCTTGGCGTGTCGATCGCGTACCGGATTTCGGTATGGAATATCGGTGCCGAGGGGCAGTTTTTGGCTGGAGCGATGGCGGCTACCGCAGTTACGGTTTATTTTCCGCAGCTGCCAATGTATATCTCGATTCCATCTATGGTGGTGGCGAGCATCGTAGCCGGTGGGGTCTGGGGATTGCTGACGGCGATTCCTAGGACCTATTTTCAAGTTAATGAATTAATTACATCTTTAATGTTGAATTATGTAGCTCTTCTTGCCTTGAATTATGCGGTATTCGGCCCTTGGAAAGATCCGAAAGGCTTTAACTTCCCAGGATCTCCGATGTTCACCGCGGCGCAGTCTTTGCCTACTTTTGGAGCTAGCCGACTTCATTTTGGGATCGTTTTTGCTATTGTTGCCGTGCTTCTCTACGCCTTTATGATTCGATATACACGTTGGGGTTATGAGCTGCGCATCATTGGTGCGAATGCGGAAGCTGCGCGGAATGCAGGAATTCGCATTTCCAGACATGTTCTCGTTGTTATGATCATTAGCGGCGGGGTGGCTGGATTAGCGGGAATGAGCGAAGTTTCCGGTGTGGCGCACCGACTAATGTATGGTATTTCGCCGGGGTACGGGTACACAGCGATTATTGTGGCGTGGCTTGCGAAGCTGAATCCGGTAGGGCTAGTGATATCATCGGTGCTGTTCGGAGGACTCATTGTGGGAGGATACAGTGTGCAGACGATCGGTCTTCCTTCATCGACCTCTTCTATGATTCAAGGTGCTATCCTATTTTTCCTCATTGCAGGCGGAATGGCTGGGAAAATCCGCATTCGCCGCAATCGGTGATTGGTGAACTGAATGGGTGAGCCTGGATTGAAATCATGCTGAAAGGGGAGGGAATGTCATGGATATCGTCACACAATTAATTGTTTCCGCTATCTCTTCCGGTACGCCGCTGCTGTTAGCTGTATTGGGTGGAATTCTTATCGAAAGATCAGGCATCACACAATTGGGTGCGGAAGGACTTATGTTGATGGGGGCAGTGACTTCTGGTCTTGTCTTCATTCAAACCGGGAGCTTGGCGCTGACACTACTCTGTGTACTTGCAGTGGGCGGTGTTCTGGGTATGCTTCATGGATTTCTTTGTGTAACCCTGCACGCTAATCAGGTTGTAAGTGGTTTGGCCATGACGATATTCGGCGCAGGTCTTAGTGCATATCTGGGAAAGCGTGTTAGCGGCATCCCATTACCCGGAGCGGTACCAAAGCTAGATTTGCCATGGCTGGAGACTGTCCCGTTTATGGGGGAGATTTTTGCGCACTTGGATCTTTTTACTTGGTTTAGCTTTGTACTGGTTATTGTCATGCATCTGTTCATCCATCGTACTTCGTGGGGGCTGCATCTCAGAGCGGTGGGGGATAACCCGGCAACAGCTGACGTTATGGGTATTCCTGTGATTGCCATTCGCTACGGCTGTATCATTATTGGTTCCATGTTGATCGGCATTGGCGGAGCTGATTTGCTGCTCGTGTACACGCCAACTTGGAACGAAGGCATGACCTCTGGACGCGGTTGGATTGCGGTGGCGCTCATTATTTTCGCGAGATGGAATCCAGTTCGTGCTTTGGTGTGCGCTTATTTCTTCGGTGTGTTGGATACGCTGGGGTTCCGCGTGCAGCTTATTGGCAGTCATATCCCTTCTTATTTTCTGAAAATGATTCCGTACATCGTGACCATTCTGGTTCTGATGTTCCTCGGTTGGCGTAATCGTAATAAGCCTTCAGGTGCACCGGAAGCACTAGGCGTCCCTTACATTCGGGAGCAAAGATTTTAAAACTAATGATGTCATTGGAGGAAGCAAGATGAGCGAATATGCGGACCACATTCCATATTTAAAAAGATGTGTAGAGCTATCTGTGCTAGCCAGAGAATCAGGTAATACGCCTTTCGGTGCGCTGCTTAACCAATGTTGTAATTTCTGCAACAATTTACACGCTCAAAGGCTGTTTAGCATGATGGAGTTGCATTTTGTACAACATTTTAAGCCCATTTGTTGCGAAATGGCTGTTTTAGGGCCCGATTGTTGTACGTTGTGCAGCGTTGAGAGGAGAAAGGTGGGATTAAGGGCTGAATTGTTGCACTTTGTGCAACAACGAGGGGAGAGAGGTGAGAACAAGGGGGTGTTAGAGGAGAGAGGCGGTATAGGCAGCAGTTGAATATTAATAAAGTGACCTATCCGTTAGTTGACCCCGAGGCAAAAACATCCTTTGAGAACCCATGAGGTGCTGATTTTTTGAAATCATACAAAAAAAGTTGCCGATGTTATGAAAGTTTACAAACTTCTTTCATATAAATTGACCCATAGGGATGGCGCATTTACAATGAAACAAATCTTGATAAAGAATGGTTGGAATTTTCAGATAAATAGAGGTGATGGGTAGTGAAGCTGACGCTGCATAAAGTGAATGAATTGAATCAGGAAGATTTCATCGATATGTTCGGCCCTCTATTTGAGCATTCACCTTGGGTGGCAGAGCGGGCATGGAGTTCGCGGCCTTTTGCAACGGAGCAGGATTTGATTAGTGCTTTGGAACGAGAGGTTTGGCGTGCTGATCGGCTGGAGCAGCTAGCGCTGCTTCGAGCGCATCCAGACTTAGGGACGCGAGTACGGATGACAGATCATTCTGTGCAGGAGCAGTCGGGGGCTGGTTTAAACCAACTAACAGCTGAAGAATATGAACAATTTCTAGCCTACAACAAGCAGTATACCGATACCTTTGAGTTTCCTTTTATAATGGCGGTCAAGGGCCAGACCAAAGAGACAATTCGAGAAGCGATTCGCACTAGGATACAGCGAGATAAAGAAGAAGAGCTTGGTAAGGCTTTGCAGGAGGTTTGTAAAATAGGGCGGTTTCGCCTAGAGGCTGTGTTAATCAATGAAGTGGAGGCGAAAGCGATGAAGCAAGCGAACGGATCAGAGAGAATCAT
Source organism: Paenibacillus phytorum (assembly GCF_013141715.1). Classification (GTDB taxonomy): domain Bacteria; phylum Bacillota; class Bacilli; order Paenibacillales; family NBRC-103111; genus Paenibacillus_E; species Paenibacillus_E phytorum. The sequence continues at coordinate 6,780 of NZ_WHOA01000147.1, forward strand.
GTACTACGGCAAAGGTGATGTATGGGTGTATCGCTCTTATGCGAAGCCGCTGACGAATCTGACGTTAATACCGGAATCGGGATTTACTGGACGAGATAATGTACTGTTTGGGATGAACATTAAGGTGGCGGTTAGCGGGGAGAAGTTTTTCACTTCATTCACGGAGGGGGACAACCGGGTGGTTGTTGCCACGGATTCGATGAAGAATTTCATCCTGCGCAAAGCTGGAGAGTATGAAGGCGCTACTGCTGAAGGGTTTCTGGAGTTCGCCGGCCGCCACTTTCTAGAGACGTACCCACAGATGACAGGTGTGAAGATGACGGCAGATCAAGTCTCTTTTGAAGTGCTGCCAGTTCCTGGTGCAAAAGGATTTGACGGTAGTGATCTGGTATACCGTTATTCACAAAATGAACATCCGACCGCGCTAGTTGAAGTCGTGCGCACGGATGAGGGGATTGCTGTCGTGGACCATGCAGGCGGTATCGCTGATTTGAAGCTGATAAAAGTAAAAGGAAGTTCCTTTGCGGGATTCGTTCGTGATGAGTATACGACTCTTCCGGAATCTTTTGACCGTCCTTTATTTATTTTCTTAGATATTGCTTGGAGTTATGAAGAAGTAGCGGATGCACTAGACTCTGACCTTGGACGCTATGTGGCTGCTGAGCAAATTCGTGATATTGCGCATACCGTATTCCATGAACAACATTCACCGTCGATCCAAAATCTCATTTATCGAATTGGGCAGCGCTCGCTCACTCGTTTTCCTCAATTAAAAGAAATTCGCTTTGAATCTAACAATCGCACGTGGGAAACGATTTTGGAGCAAGCTTCCGTTGGTGAAGGTAAGGTGTTTACAGAGCCTAGACCGCCGTATGGTTTCCAAGGCTTTTCCATGACAAAGAGTGACCTGGAGGGGCTATGAGCGCTGGTTTAACATCGCACGTACTGGATATTAGCAGTGGACGTCCGGCGAGTGGTGTGAGGATTGAAGTGTTTCGTCTCCAAGACGGGCGCTCAGAACTGCTTCGCTCGGAGGTTACGAATGCGGATGGTCGCCTTCAGGGACCGATGCTTAGCGGGGATGATTTTATACCGGGAGTTTACGAGCTAGTCTTTCATATAGGAGATTATTTCAGAGGGATCTCTACTAACCTTGCAGAGCCTGCTTTCCTGGATCAAGTACCGGTTCGGTTTGGCATATCGGCCAAAGATGCTCATTATCATGTGCCGCTTCTAATCGCGCCATGGGGTTATAACACATATCGAGGAAGTTAACACTGGCAAGATGGCTGCAGCATGAAAGACTCCGAGGGAGGGATTCGTATGACTAAACAATTTGACCTCGTAATTCGGAAGGGCACCGTAGTCCTTAGAGAGGAAGTACGCCAGTTAGACATCGGTATTCAAGGTGGCAAAATTGCTGCGCTAGGCGAAAACCTCGCATACTCGGAGGATACACCTGTCTATGATGCGGAGCATTTGCACATTATGCCTGGGATGGTTGATGCTCATGTTCATTTCAATGAACCAGCACTCGGTCACTGGGAAGGGTTTGCTACCGGATCAGCAGCGCTAGCGGCTGGTGGCTGCACGACCTATATCGACATGCCGCTGAATGGCGTGCCTCCAACGGTTCGGCTAAGTGCGCTTGAGCGGAAGCTAGAAGCGGCTGAAGGACATTCCTTGGTCGATTATGCCCTGTGGGGCGGACTTGTTCCAGGCAATGTAGGCAATCTTCAAGAGCTGGCGGAAGCTGGCGTCATTGGATTTAAGGCGTTCATGTCTTGTCCTGGCGGAGAAGGGGAAGATATTTTCGCTGAGGTGGACGACCTGACCCTCTATGAAGGGATGAAAGAAATTGCCCGCTTGGGGCTAGTGCTCGCGCTTCATGCCGAAAGCGAGGAAATCGTATCCGAGTTGGCTGCGCAGGCTGTGAAAGAAGGCAAGCGCGGGGCGTTGGACTTCGTCGCGACGAGACCGATTGCAGCGGAGCTGGAAGCGGTGAACCGCGCACTGTTCTACGCCGAGGAGACGGGCTGCAAGCTGCACTTCGTGCATATTAGCAGCGCGGAAGCTGTGCAGGCCATCACGGAGGCGAAGGCCAAAGGGCTGGACGTCACGGTAGAAACGTGTCCGCATTACTTAGTGTTAACTAGCGCCGATTTGGAGCGGCTAGGTCCAGTTGCCAAATGTGCGCCTCCACTGCGCACATCGGAGGATCAAGCTCAGCTGTGGGCGGCGCTGGCAGATGGGCAGTTGGACATCCTCGCCTCGGACCACTCGCCTTGCCCAACTCCTATGAAGCAAGGGAATTTCTTCGAGGCGTGGGGCGGGATATCCGGCGCGCAAAGCTCGCTGGAGCTTATGCTGGACGAAGGCTATCTACGCAGAGAGGTGCCGCTGCCTATGTTGTCGCGCATGCTATCTCTTGAGCCAGCCAAGCGTTTTGGGCTGCATCCGCGCAAAGGTGAAATCGCTTTAGGTGCGGACGCTGATTTTGCTTTAGTGGATATGAAGCTGAGCTACTCTCTTCAGGAGAGTGATCTACTTTACCGACATAAACATAGCCCTTATGTAGGAAAAGCGTTCGGATGTCGGGTGAAAGCGACCTTCTTACGAGGTGCTAAGGTGTATGAGCTTGGTGTAGGGGGAGCGGAGAAAGCAGACGGGATTTGGATGCGCTACGCTGCAGTGATCGGAGGTGAGGATGGTGGCTAAGATGACACCGAACTCGCTAGATTTGCTGTCACTATACGCCGAGCAGATGCTCGAAGTACTGGAGTGGCTTTCCTCGTATGGCGCTGACCCAGAAGGGGGAGTCACCCGTTTGCTATATACAGAGCCATGGCTGCAGGCGCAGCAGGCTCTTACCCAAAAAATGCGCGAGATGGGGCTGGAAGCTGGCTTCGATGCCGTTGGTAATGTTTTCGGAAAACTGCAAGGGAATAACCTCGCTTTGAAGTCGGTTCTCACAGGTTCTCATGTAGACACGGTGAAAAACGGCGGTAAATACGATGGGGCATACGGCATAGTAGCCTCGATGATGGCACTTGGTTATTTGAAGGCTGCTTATGGGACGCCGAAACGAACTCTTGAAGTGGTTTCATTCTGTGAAGAAGAGGGAAGTCGCTTCCCGTTAGCTTATTGGGGCTCTGGACATGTGACCGGTGTGAGATCGCTGGCTGGAGCTTCGGAGATTGCTGATCTTGAAGGTGTGACTATGCTTGAGGCAATGCAGCAAGCTGGATTCGACACTGCAAGTGTAAGTGAACACCCTGCGAAGCGCGAAGATATTGGAGCGTATATTGAGATTCATATCGAACAAGGCTCTGTACTGGAGTATAAGCAGAAACAGATTGGCATAGTAACAGCGATTGTTGGCCAAATAAGATTAACGGTTAACGTAACGGGTACTTCAAATCATGCCGGGACGACCCCGATGACGATGCGAAAGGATGCTCTTGCAGGAGCTGCGGAAATGTTGGCTCTGACAGAGCGGATGGCGCTGGAAGAGGGGGAACCGCTTGTAGCTACCGTTGGTCGTTTGGAAGTGAAGCGGGGAACATCGAACGTGGTACCTGGGGAAGTTGAATTTACGCTGGATATTCGGCATACTGACGAGTGGAAGATGGATGCTTTTCGTGCGAGATTGCTAGCTGAGTTTGAAGTAATCGCGATGCGAAGAGATCTTCATATAGATACGACCTTAAATTTACATGCTTCGCCTGTGGCTATGCATGAAGGGATTTCGGCAGAAATTGAAGCTGCCTGTGATGCACATGGGTTCGAGAGTATGCGGCTGCCAAGCGGGGCAGGGCATGATGCTCAGTTGTTCGGGCCGATATGTCCGACAGCGATGATCTTCGTTCCAAGTCGCGCTGGCATTAGCCACAGTCCTGATGAGTTTACGGAACCGGCCGATCTGGTTGCTGGGTTCCAAACATTGATTCATGTGTTATACCAATATGGCTATGGGGGGAAAGTAGATGAAATCTTATAAAGACTTGTCGCCCTCGCTGCGAACGATAATGACCCCAGGACCTGTGGAGGTCGACCCGCGGGTACTGCGGGCGATGTCTTATCCGATTCTGGGACAGTTCGATCCTGAGTTCACTGAACTGATGAATGAGACGATGGAGATGCTTCGCGATGTCTTTCAAACAAAAAATCAATGGGCATTTCCGATAGATGGCACCTCGCGTTCGGGTATTGAGGCTGTTCTAGTTAGTGTGATTGAACCGGGGGACAAAGTGCTTGTTCCGATCTATGGCCGTTTTGGCAATCTGCTTGTCGAAATCTCGGAGCGCTGCGGTGCAGAGGTTGTCCTGCTGGAGAGAGAATGGGGCACGGTGTTCGATCCAGAGGAAATCATCGCTGCCATACACCGGGAAAAACCGAGCATCGTAGCGATCGTTCATGGCGAAACATCCACAGGTTGTATCCAACCGTTTGATGGTATCGGAGCAGCCTGCCGTGAAGTGGATGCACTGCTTGTTGTTGATGCCGTCGCTACGATTGGCGGAGTCCCGGTAAAGACAGACGAATGGCAGCTGGATGCTGTTATCGGTGGAACGCAAAAGTGTTTATCCGTCCCATCCGGCATGTCGCCAATTACGTATAACGAGCGAGTCGAAGCCAAGGTTATGCGACGCAAAACCATTGAACGGGGACTGCGTGAGAAAGGTTCGGCTGTATCAGCTAGGAAGCCAGTGGCAAGCAACTATTTCGACCTAGGCCAGCTCCAGGACTACTGGAGTCCGAAACGGCTCAATCATCATACGGAGGCGACCTCGATGCTGTACGCTTTGCGCGAGGGTCTGCGTCTTGTCCTGCAGGAAGGTCTAGAAGAGCGATACCGTCGTCATCAGCGTCATGAAGCTGCGTTAGTTGCAGGCTTGAAGGCAATGGGCTTATCGCTATACGGGAATCCGGACTGTAAGCTGACGGTTGTGACCTGCATCCATATTCCAGATGGAATCGCTGGTGAATCCGTGCGTTCGATGCTGTTAAATAGTTTCGGCATTGAAATCGCCAGTTCTTTCGGACCTCTAAAAGGGCAAATTTGGCGAATCGGCACGATGGGTTTTAGCTGCAATCAGAAAAACGTGCTCCACGTGCTGGGTGCACTGGAAGCAGTTCTCCTATGGCACGGCGCCGATATTACAGTCGGTAAGGCTTTGCAAGCAGCGTTAACTTTGTATGCTCGTAAAGAGGAGGAGCTGCCATGTTAAACATCATGCCGCGAGCCGAGCGTGCCATGATTGCTACGCCTCATTACTTGGCTAGCAGTGTGGGGAGTGCCATTTTGCAGCAGGGAGGCAATGCGTTTGATAGCGCGATTGCGATCAGTGCGACACTTGGAGTCGTCTATCCACATATGACTGGGCTTGGCGGCGATGCCTTTTTTCTCATGCACGATGCTGCGACGGGCACATTTACAGGCTTTAATGGAAGCGGGAAGTCTGCTGCGCAGGCGACGCCTGATTTTTACAAGGATAAAGGGTTACATGCGATTCCCCAAAGAGGAATTCTTAGTGCCATAACCGTTCCGGGAATGGTCGATGCCTGGTGGCAAGTGTGGGAGAAGTACGGAAAGCTGCCGTGGGAGAAGCTGCTCGATCCAGCGATTGTTTATGCGGAAAAGGGTTTTCCTATCTCGCGTAATTTGCTTTTTTGGATGCGTAAGGATGAGGCTTTCATTCGTGCTTCTGAGCAGCTGAGTGCCTTATATATGGCTGACGGAGAGCTTTTGAAGGAAGGGGATCGTCTTGTTCAGAAAGACATGGCCCATACGCTGCGTATAGTACAACGTGAAGGTAGAGATGCCTTTTATAAGGGTTCTTTGATGCAAACGGTTGTTGACAACATTCAGCGAGATGGTGGATTGCTGCAGGAAGATGATTTCCGGAATTATTCCGGAGAATGGGTGGAATTGCTTTCGACAACATACCGTGGTTATGAAATTTATCAAATGCCGCCGAATTCACAAGGATTCACAGCGCTAATGATGATGAATATGCTGGAAAATATAGAGGTTAGTGCGGTTCCGCGGGCCTCCGCAAATTTTTATCATATGATGTCAGAAGTGATCAAAAAGGCGTTCAGAGACCGTGATCTTTACTTGACGGATCCTCGTTTCCGGGAAATTCCGCTGGAGCGACTGATTTCTAAAGCCTATGCGGCGGAGCTCTGGAATGAAATTCAAGCGGAACCGCTCAAGGCGAGTGAGCACCTGTCACCAGCGATCGGGCAGGATACGGCCTATGCGGCTGTTGTTGATGATGAAGGGAATTCGGTTTCGTTTATACAGAGCTTATATTTCGACTTCGGTGCTGCTTATGTACCAGGCGATACGGGCATTATTATGCAAAATCGGGGCTCTTTTTTTTCACTGGATCCCGCATGCGCGAACGTTCTAGAACCGAATAAAAGGTCATTTCATACCTTAATGCCTGCCATGGTGAGCAAAGAGGGGAAGCCTTACATGCTTTTTGGTACACAAGGTGGAGAAGGCCAGCCGCAAACACAGCTTTCCATACTGACAGGCGTGCTGGATTATGGTTTGTCCATTCAAGAAGCCATATCGCTACCGCGTTGGGTATACGGCCGTACGTGGGGGGAAGATGGCGATGCGCTGAAGCTCGAGCACCGTCTGGATGGCGAGGTATATGCACGTTTGAAAAGGTGGGGACATCGTGTTGAACCTGTGCACCCTTGGGATGGGATTATGGGGCAAGCGCAGGGCATTGTGATTGATGAGAAAGGTTTCATGAGCGGTGCTGCGGATCCTCGCGGTGACGGTTTAGCGATCGGTTGGTAGGACGATAAATCCATAAAGCGAGGTGCGATGAGTGATGGAAGCTTATGACATTTTGCAAGCGGTGGAGAGTAATGCGCAGGTGCGTGTATTAGCGACGGTCATTCATGTGGAAGGCCATGCTTATCGCAAACAAGGGGCAGTCATGCTGCTGATGGCGGATGAAAGCTCGCTAGGTAGTATTTCTCCTGGATGTTTGGAAGCGGATCTATCCGCATACTTACCTGCTGTATGGGAGTCGCAAAAACCGCAAATGGTGGAGTACGACATGAGACCGGCAGACGATTTCGGCTGGGGTGAAACGATTGGATGCGGCGGGTTGATTCGTATCTTGCTGGAGCCTGTTTCCGGGGAGCTGCTTGTTAATCTACTGGTGGTAAAAGCTAGCTTGGACCGTGGGGAGGCTGTGCAACTGCTGCGCACATTCACGGATGGGTATTCGAACATAACGTATACGTTGTGTGATACCAATGATGATGTGTCTACAGACCGACACTCCGTGTATGCCTCATTGTTTACGCCGAAGCCGAGGGTTATTGTGTTTGGGGCGAATCCAGATGCAATTCCGCTTGCCCAAATGGCTGTAAGTGTTGGGTTTCGCGTGGTCGTAGCGGACTGGCGAGAAGCTTACTGCAATGTGGAGCGTTTTCCGGAGACGGAGACGGTCGTGGCTTTTCCAGAGCAATTGGTGGAACAATTGAAGCTGAATGCGCAGGATTATGTCATTGTCATGAGTCACCAGTTTGAGAAGGATGCAGCATTCGTACGAGGAGCTATGGAATCAAGCCTGCGTTACCTAGGTATCATGGGTTCGAGGGATCGAACGGAGAAGATGCTTGAAGGATTAGAGCGGCCGGATTGGCTGCACTATCCCGTTGGTTTAGACATTGGCTCGGAAGGCCCTGTTGAAAATGCAGTCAGTATAGTAGCTGAATTGATACGTATTAAGCGTGGTGTTCGCACGACTGGAGAGTGGGGCTCCTCTGCAGCCATGGGGCGAGATATCCAAAGCTGCCGCCCTTGGTGAGCGCTGTGAAGAAGAAGGTCGTTGGTGTTTACTTGGCGGCAGGCAGCAGCAGACGGATGGGGACAGCGAAGCAGTCGTTAGAAATGGCTGAAGGCATACGGCTTGGCGGGGTTGCTTTGCTGAAAGCTCTTCATTCCGAACTGCATAGTGTGGTTGTTGTCGTGCGTGTTGGTGATCCCTTGGATTGGTTACCAGAAGAAGCTCACATGCATATATTATTAGGCAGATGCCGTATTGAAATATGTGCGGACGTCGAAAGCGGGATGGCGCACTCGCTGCGCACGGGGATCCAGGTGGCGGAAGAGGTGAGTGCAGATGGCATCTTAGTCCTGTTGGCGGATCAGCCTTTCGTAGATGATCAGATGTTAATTCGCCTTACGAATATGTTTAATAAGGAAGCGGACTACGATTATATCGCTAGCGGGGATAAGGGGATACCGAAGCCTCCTGTTATTTTGGGGCGAGGGATGTGGCCGGCGGCGGCTGCATTGGAAGGGGATGCCGGAGCGCGATCCTTGTTTCACTTGCCAGCGTACCGCGGTCAAATTGTGGAAGAGGAAAACCAGTTGAAGTTTATGGATATTGACACCTTGGATCGTTATGAACAGGCTAAAAAATATTTTCGCACCAATATATGTTAACTTAAATAACATAAAAGACGGAATGAGTGCATTATTACTAATAATGTGCTATTTTTTTATACAAAAAAACAAAATGATGTTATGTTAGTTGACGCAGTTTTTAGAAATTGTTTATAGTATATCTAATTTATATGCGGATGGCTTTTGAAAAACGGTTGGAGTGTAAAAGTTGATGCTGGTTATTCTGGATTTGGTGATTCGGGGGCTAGTTTGAGGGAATAAAGATTGGATAGCTGTAAGGATAAGCCCGAGGGGAACTACGATGCGTTATTTGCTCTGAAAATGCTGATATGGTGATTAAGAGGAACTAGGAGGCGCTATTTCGTTGTTTTTACCTCAGGAGAGCTCAAATTGCACCAATAAGGCACTCACGTTCCGCTAATTCAATTTAGAAGGGTGTTGTCCCCGAAATAGAGGCTTGTCGTTCCTCAAAAGTAGGTAGTTCCAATGAAAAGTGCTCAGTAACGGTTACGAAGTAAATATTTTTGGAAAAGGCAGTATCGCGTACGAAGTAAGTTTTCCAACGTAAAATGCAGTAACGGTTACGAAGTAAGTTTTTCTAAAGAAAAACTCTTAGGAGGGTTGTTCATGTCAGTTCCTTTGTACCAGCTGCCAGAGCAGCAGCCTTCAGTATGGCAGCCTACGAGTGTAGCGGAAGCCATGCGCATGAAGCATAAATGGGGAGATGACTCAGTACTCATTGCTGGGGGCACCTGGCTCCGCACTCGCTGGGAAAACGGTCTCTCACCGCTCCCACAGCATCTGATTAGCCTTGGTAATATCCCATCTCTATCGGGATTAACGGTTGATTCTCTTGGACACATTCATATAGGGCCAGCTCTTTGTTTAGCAGATTTGATGAAAAATGAACTGGTTAGGCAAAGATGCGGGCTCCTAGTGCAAGCCTGCTCTGAGATCGCAGCGCCTTCTGTACGAAATTTAGCCTCTATCGGAGGTAACGTAATGTCACGAACGGGGGACCTCATTCCTGTATTACTTGTCATGGATGCCCAAATCATTTGCTCGGATGGACAGAATGAACGTTCACTGGCGCTGGCCGAGTGGCTGGAAAGTCCTATTTCGTCTCAGAACGAGGTAATGACAGGGATCGTGGTGCCAACGGCGGCTCCGTTGAAAGAGGAGAGTAAGTATGAGTTTTATCTGAAGGTGGGACGAAGAGAAGCGTTCACCCCATCGGTTGTAACGGTAGCTGGAAGGCTGTCTCTAGGAAAGGATGGAACCCTTACTAGCATTGCGATAGCTGCGGGTGGAGGAAGCGCTGTTCCAGCAAGGTTTAAGGATCAGGAAGCCGCTGCCATTGGCCAGTCTTTATCCAAGGAGCTTCTGAAGTATCTGCATAAGGGAGTGTTTGCGGAATTTGATGCTGTGGCTGATGATTATGCTGGGGTTACTTATCGGAAGCAGACAGCGGCTAATCTCATCGTTTCTGAATGCTATAAAGCGTGGCAAAAAGGAGGCGGAGCGGATGCTCCTAGGTCGTGATACGTATGCAAAAAAGTGGATTATCCGACCTGACGGTGAAGAGAAGGTAACCGGAAAGCTCCGATATCTCACGGATTTAACAGCACCCGGCATGCTGCATGGGAAAGTGCTTCGCAGTCGTTACCCCCATGCATGGATTCTTTCCATCGATATTAGCAAGGCGATAATGACACCGGGTGTGCGCGTCGTGGTAACGGCAGAGGATGTGCCTGGACTGAACTTATTTGGCATTGCCTTCCCGCATCAGCCTGTGTTCTGTCATGATCGCGTTCGTTACATTGGGGACGCTTTGGCGGCGGTAGCTGCGGATACGGAAGAGATCGCTGAATATGCGCTTAGCCTGATTGAGGTTGTTTATGAGCCATTGCCTGTTGTAGATGATCCAGAAATGGCGCTAGACGCGGGTGCGATTAGGCTGCATCCCGAAGGGAATCTGCTTCATCGAACCAGCTTGAAGCATGGGGAGGCAGAAACGGCGTTCGAGGGATGTGCACATATTGTTGAGGAGACGTATTTTACACCTCGTCAAATGCACACCTATATGGAAACGGAAGGCGGCTTGTTTATCCCAGAGGATGACGGCCGATTGACGGTTTACTCGCCGACGCAGCATGGTTACAAGGATCGGATGCAGCTATCAAGGATTCTAGGGATGGCTGAGGAGCAGATTCGGGTAGTATCCAGTCCGATTGGAGGCTCGTTCGGCGGTAAGGATGAGCTCAATGTGCAGCCATTCGGTGCCCTGATGGCATTGAAGACGGGATCTCCGATCAAAATGCACAATTCGCGTCGTGAATCGGTCATATCTGGTATCAAACGTCATCCGATGCGGATTAGGATGAAGACTGGCGCGGATCAAGAGGGACGTCTCGTCGCGCATCAAGTCAGCATTCTTGCTGATACAGGCGCCTATGCAACCTTGGGTTGTGAGGTCTTGAATTTTGCAACGGAACATGCGATAGGACCCTATAACATCGCGAATGTAGATGTTCAGGGGACGAGTGTATATACGAATAATGGTGTATCCGGTGAGTTTCGGGGCTTCGGCGGCAATCAGGTGATTTTTGCCGTTGAGAGCCAAATCGAGCGTTTAGCAGAGAAACTCGGTATGGACTCCTGGGAGCTGCGCAAGCTGAACTTGCGTGCTCCGGGCGATCCGGGGCCGATGGGCCAGAAGATTGTGCAAACCGAGGGCGCGAGCCAAGTGTGGAGCAAGGTGAAGGAATCGCCGCTCTGGGCGAAGCGCGGGAAGTTGGAGCGGGGAGGCGAAGGAGCGGTACAGCAGGGCGAGGGAGAGAAGCAGCGAGATCCGGCGGAGAAGCTGCAGGGTGTAGAGCAGGATGACAAGGGCGAAGATCAAGCCCCGTGGATCCGCCGAGGCGTCGGCGCAGCGATGGTGATGCACGGCGCCGGGCTCGGCCTAGGCATCCCGGATCACTCCGGTGGACGCATCGAGCTTACGCCGGAGGGCAAGATCCAAGCCTCCTTCGGCTTCGAGGAGTTCGGGCAAGGGCTCTACGCAGCGCTCACCTTGATGCTGCAAGACTTTTTCGGCTGCGCCGCCGAGGACATCCGCATCGTCATCGGCGATACGGATCGCGTGCCGAGCAGCGGATCCAGCACGGCTTCACGCGCCACCACGATGATGTGGCGCGCACTGCAGCGGCTGAAGCCGCCGTTCGTGCAGGCGCTGCTTCAGCAGGCGTCTGCACTCGCCGGCCTCGCAGCCGAAGAGCTGGCAACCGGCGCAGGCGGGATTCATCGCAAGGGCGATGGATCGGGTAAGCCGGTTGTGACGTATGCGGAGTTGGCGGAGGCTGCTGAGGCAGCAGCCAAGCCGATCATCGCGCATACGGAGTTTGACTACCCGACGACGCCGGAAGGGCTGATCGGCGCTCATTATTTATACTCTTACGCATCCGTCATCGTGGAAGTAGAAGTGAACATGCTGACGGGGCGAGTGAAGGTGCTGCAAACCGATCACGTCATTGCAGCAGGTCCTGTCATTAATCCGATGGGGTTCCTCGGACAGATCGAGGGCGGCAGCGTGATGGCGCTGGGATATACGTTGACCGAGGATGCCGTCATGAAGGACAGCAATTACGTCCGGCATAATTTGGACACGTACCTAGTTCCAACCTTCAAGGATAGCCCTCATACCATTCGGGTAGAAGCGATTGAAGATTTGCCCGAGGGCGATACATTTGGCCCGCGAGGGGTTGGCGAGATCGGTTCGGTCGGTTTGGCCCCTGCCATTACCGCAGCGGTCCGGCAAGCAACGGGCATTTGGGTAAATCGACTTCCGATTTCACCGGAAAACATCGTGCAGTCCATCGACTGGTTAGAAGGGGTGGAGGCCATTGATTAATACAACTTATGTGCTTGAATGTTCCATTAACGGTAAGGCTGTCGCGGTACCGGTTCCTGCTTCCAAACGGATGTCGGATATCCTGCGCGATGACTTGCTTTTAACAGGAACTAAAGTTTCATGTGAGATTGGACGCTGTGGCGCCTGCATGGTACTGCTTGATGGTAAACCCGTTAATTCTTGTCTGCTTATGGCTTATCAAGCGGCGGGTAAGGAAGTAACGACCATTGAGGGGATATCGGCAGGGGAAGAGCTGCATCCTGTTCAGCAAGCGATGTTAGAGGAAGGAGGGCTGCAGTGCGGTTATTGTACCGCTGGTATGGTCGTTACGCTTACGGCTTTATGGGAAAAGAATCCTACCCCGACTAGGGCGGAGGCCGAAGAGGCACTGTGCGGCAATATATGCCGATGCACGGGCTATGAAGGCATTTTCAGAGCTGTAGAAAGATGTGGTTTGTCGATAAAAAGAGAGGGGTAGAAACCATTATGACCAAAAAACTGATGTTCTCCTTAACAGCTATCTTACTTATGATCCTAACCGCTTGCTCTGGACAATCAACTCCGACTAGCACCACGACCGCACCTAATGCAACCCCAGCTTCAACCCAAGCTGGCAACGTAACGCCGTCATCAGTGGAGAAAAAGATGCCTAGAGTCGCCTTTGTCTATATCGGTGTTCCCGGTGATGGGGGCTGGACCTACGAACATGATCAAGGCCGTTTAATGTTGGAAAAAGAGCTCGGCATCAAAGCGACAACGGTTGAAAATATTCCTGAAGGCCCTGATGCGGAGCGAGTTTTTGAAGAGTTAGCACAGAAGAACGATATTATTTTCGGAACGTCCTTTGGTTATATGGACCCGATGTACAATGTAGCTCAAAAGCATCCGAAGGTCACATTCCTACACGCAACAGGTTATAAAACACTGCCTAACCTAGGGACATACATGGGGCGCGAATACCAAAGTGCTTATCTCGTAGGTATGGCAGCCGGTAAAATGACTAAGAACAATCACATGGGTTATGTTGGTGCATTCCCAATCCCAGAAGTTATTTATACCATTAATGCTTTTACCCTTGGCGCACAAAGCGTTAATCCGGACATTGATGTGTCTGTGGTCTGGAGCAATACTTGGTTCGATCCGGCGACAGAGAAGCAAGCTGCGATTTCTTTGCTGGATAAAGGCGTTGACGTTTTGGCTGCGTACCAAGATTCACCTGCAAGTATTCAAGCGGCAGCGGAACGTAAAGTGTGGGGGATTGGAAACGATTCGGATATGGGCCGATTTGCGCCTGAGACATACATTTCTAACCCGAAATGGAACTGGGGACCTTACTATGTGCAGACTGTTAAAAGTGTCATGGATGGGACTTGGAAATCCAGCGCGTATTTCGGAAGCATGAAAGAAGGCATAACGGATATAGCTCCTCTAGGTAAAAATGTGCCAGCCGACGTTAAAGCCCTTGTTGAGAAGAAGAAACAAGATATCTTGAGCGGTACCTTCGAAGTATTCCAAGGACCTATCGTGGATCAAGATGGCAAGACGCGTTTTGAACAGGGTAAAAAGATGACAGACGAAGAGATTTTGGGCACAACCTGGTTTGTTAAGGGAATTAAAGGTGTCATTCCGAAATAAGTAGGAGAGGACGTTAGGACGATGACGATACAAGATATTGCTTTGATTGACGAGTGGCATCCGGTGTTGTTGTCGTCAGATCTGTTAGAAAAGCCTATACCTGTCATCGTGTTAGGTGAAAAAGTGGCTGTATTCCGTACTTCGCAAGGCGTCCACGCCTTCAAGGACTTATGCATTCATCGGGGAGTACCGTTATCACTGGGCAAAGTGAAGGGGGATGAACTCGTCTGTGCTTACCACGGTTGGTCCTACAACGGCTGCGGTACTTGTACGCGAATTCCGTCTCTGCCCGCTGATCGAGCGATTCCTTCTAAGGCGAAAGCGTTCGTCTACGCATGTGTAGAAGCGCACGGTTTCATCTGGGTGAGCCTAGGCACACCGATTCTGTCACTGCCCAAAGTAAGTGCGTTTATCCCTGACGGCTTCAAAGAAGTCATCATGGGACCTTATAGCCTGCAAGCTGCAGGACCTCGTATCATAGAGAACTTCCTCGACGTATCCCACTTGATGTTTGTACATGAGGGTCTGCTAGGTGATAGTGAATTCGCTGAAATTGGGGATTATCAGGTTTACGAGGAGGGCGGTGTCCTTACTTCAGAGGAAATCGTCGTCTATCAACCCGATCCGGATGGAACGGGGCGCGGCGTACATAGTCGATACGTATACGAAGTGTTCGGTCCGCTCAGTGTCGCTTTTACCAAAAGAGATCGCGATACGGATCATATCTTCCGGTTGTTCTTGATGGTGCTGCCGGAAACGGAGCAGATGAGCAAAGCGTTCATGTTGAAGCAGAGGAACTATGCTTATGAGGAACCTGACGAGGTTTTCGTTCAGTTCCAGGATCTGCTCATTGAGCAGGATCGTGAAATGGTCGAAAACCAGAAGCCAGAGCTGCTTCCGCTCGATCTTCAAGCGGAGCTGCATCTGAATACAGATCGCTTGAGCATCGCGTACCGCAAGCGGCTTCGGGAGCTGGGCGTCACCTTCGGGACGGCTTAGGGGTTAAATTAAAGCGCTGCGGCGCATGGGAGTAGTTCTTCTTCCCTGCGCCGCAGCGTTTTTTTTGATTATCTTTTTTTTCTATTATTCTTCATTAGCGTCATTCTTCTGGAATGGCGCAGCCAAGAATAATAGGTTCGTAAGTCGCGCAACTCCATGGTTTTAGACATAAATCCGAGGAAGGTGATGACAATCATTCTATATAAGGGTTTGCCAGTCAGATCGGTTTCTTTCTCTACTTCAGTAAATTGCACGACCATTAGTAAATCATCGTCGATAACGTATACTTCTTCTTCCTTGCGGTAGTACGGTGCTATTTTGCCACTCTTAAGCTTATCCCACAAATACTTACATATATCCTCAAGCTTTGTTTGTTCACCTTCCACACGAGTGATCCATCGACTATGGGCATGATTTGTGATGACAATATCGACGATCTTTTTATCAGCTAGTTCGATATAGAAGGGCTCATAGGTACTCCATCGGCTCATTATTTTATCTTTCATACCTTTGAACTCCTTTCTTCTCATCCATACAAGAACCAAGTGTGTTTTCCATATATATACTTATTATCATAAAGTTAACTTGTTTCGAGGGCATCACATAAATCATTTCACTGATTTCTACCTATTTTTCATTCTTGTGTAAAACATGCAAAAAGAAATGCATGAAGACGAAAAAAAGGATTGCATGATTAGCGGGAGGCTAATTATACAATCCTTTTTTAATTTGGTAAAATAATACTAGAGTTTACCACCAATCACCTGCGAGTTTTACTAGATCTTTCTGCCTAGCCTCTGCTGGACGATTAAAGGTTCTAACCGCTGCGGCAGATTCTACTTTAGATAATGATAGCTCAGTTAAGAAAGGGCTTGCATCTTCGCGCAATTCGTTACGTTTTAACATGTGAACGGCATGCTGCAATTTCGGGGTTAACTGGATAACCGGCATAGGATCACTTCTTTCTTATACGATTGGACTACACATGTATTATAGCAAATAAATGGAGGATGATGGTGGATGAGAAATAAATATGCAATAGGGTTGTGTGTGTCAATTTTCATTGTATTGCAGATTTGGTGCTCGTTCATTACCTTTCATTTCCCTTATATCGGGGTTTATGTCGAATTGACTCCACAACAACAATGGGTGATCCAGGAGATGACTCCGGAAAGCGCGAGTGCAAAGCTAAACCTCAAGCTTGGGGATATCGTCAAGCAAGTGGATGGCAAGCTTCCTGATGAATCTCCGACCATTCAAAAATGGAAAGCGATAGAGAAAGCTCGGTCGTTACTGATTTCAAGAGACGGGCTTGAGTACGAAATAGTGGTAAACAGGAATAGCACTACTTTCTACGATATGGTTCCGTTAGTAGAGGAAGGCGTATGTCTGTTCATGGCTGTTTTGCTTTTTATGAAAATGCGCCGTTCTCCATCAGCCAAGCTGCTCGCTGCTGTTTTTCTAACCATGGCTATTATTTATATGAGTCTGGGTGCCTCTGTAAGGGGAGATGTTATTGGAAAGCTGTTGATCGCCAGCTTTATGATGGCTCTGCCGATTATCTTTTTGCATTTTTTGGTTATCTTTTTCAAGGAAAAAGGCAATATGGAATTACCAACTCGAATCTTAAAATATTTGTATGCCATCGTAATCATAGCATTTGCTATAAGAAGCCTATACTTTTATCCTCCGATGGCCAAGGTGTTTCGTTATGATGGCTCCGTAACCTTAGTCTTTTTCATTATTGGCTTTGTTTTCAATATGAGTGTTTTGACATTTCTGCATGCTAAAGTTCGAAAACAACAATCCTACGTATCGAGCATTATTAAGAGTGTATGGTTGTCATTGTTGATCTCTTTTTTACCGGTCATCTGCTTCTCCTTACTTCCTCAATTAATTACGGGACAACAAATTTTAAATGGAAGGTATACAAGCGGGCTTATTTTGGTTTTCCCCATTTCATTTGCCTATTTGATTGCTTCCAATCAGTTGTATGATATTGGGCTTGTTATCAGGCGTTTTATGTTCGCTAGTTTAATGGCGATCATTCCCGTCAGCCTGTTTACAGGGGCCTATGTTTTCTTATTTGGCCAAGAAGTAGATGATAAACAAATTTTATTCATATTCATTGGTTCCATTATTCTTGTTTCGTCGGTTCTGTATGCAGCCGAGTATTGGACAACGCGGCTTGAACCATTTTTGTTCCCAAGAAAATACGCCCTGCAATTTGCTTTGAAGAAAATTTCCAAAAACCTTGGGACCATTTCCAGTTTCCGTGAGTTGAAAGAGATTATCCTCGTGGATATTGTTGGTACACTTCAGGTGATGGGTGGAGCCATTGTGTTCCAGTATAAGAACGATACCGAGATCATTTACGAAGGGGAAATAGATACTTCAGAAGTTCAGCAGCTTATCAACTCGTCATCCTTGCTCGATCATCCACTTTATACATGCATGGAGATGAATAGCCATGAAGAGTATACGAGTTATTTGATTATGACACGCAAAAAGACGAACACATTGCTTGCGAAGGAAGAGCGGCAGTGGCTGCAGCTAATTACAACCTATTTGGAAGTTAGCTTGGAGAATGTCCACTTGATCCGCAAGTTAACAGCCAGGTTGCACCAATTTGCTTCCGAGCTTCCAAGTGAAAACGCAGCGCAGGATATTCAATGGTTTCGTAAGGTGATGTTTGAACTTCAGGAAGAGGAACGAATTCGGATTGCTAGCGATCTTCATGATACGACGATGCAGGACCTTTTCTTTCTCAAAAGAAGAATATCCACGCTCGCAGATAAATCAACGATGCATCAAGAAGATCAGGTACAGTTGAAAAACATGAATAATTTTGTGGAAATGATTAATGCCAGCCTTCGCCAAAGCTGCTTTGAGTTAAATCCCCATTTGCTAAAAGAGGTAGGTCTGATTCAAACGCTGAAGATGTACTTGGAAAAGGAGTCATATACAACGCCATTTGAGCTTGAATTTCTAGCAGGTCATGCTGCTGTCATCGAAACCAAAGATTTGCTTACGAAACGGCATATCTTCCGAATCGTCCAAGAGCTGCTTAATAATGCAAAAAAACATTCGCAGGCTTCCAAAGTGAAGTTCCATATCATGGAAAGAGATTTTCGTTTCTGGTTAATTTATGAGGATAACGGAGTGGGATTTCATGACAGAGACGAAGTTCACCTGGAGATTGGCGCATCAGGCATGGGGATCGAACAAATGAGAAGCAGAGTCTTGCACGTGGGTGGACACTTTGAGCTCAACACACAAAAAGGAAACGGAACGAAGTTTATCATTACGATACCCATCGAGGAGGTGATTTCTGCATGATTGAAGTCGTTAAGACATTGGTTGTCGACGATCATCCTTTATTTGCACGTGCGACCAAATCTTTGTTAGAAGAGATCGATGGGATTGAAGTTATCGGCGTTGTCTCTAATGCCAAACAATGCTTGGAACAAGTGGAGCTGCATCAGCCTGGTCTCGTATTTCTAGATTATCAACTTCCTGATCTATCTGGCACAGAAGTCGCTGCTCAGTTAAAGGACATTTATCCGAATATGCATATTGTTATTTTTACGGGAATCGATGTGACGGGCATCTTAAATAAATTAATCGAAATCAAAGTAAGCGGCGTTCTATCGAAGGAGTCGAGCGAACGAACAATTAAAAATATGGTGAATTGTATGTTGGATGGCCATACGATGCTGCCGTTATCATTCTTTCACCAGATGCAAATCAGTGGAGAATATACGAAGGATGACTGTGTGTTACAAGAGGAAGAAGTACTCATGATGAACATGCTGGTCAAGGGAGCGACGCACGATCAAATTGCGGAACGCATCTTTATGAGCAAGCGAACTGTCGATAATTATTTACGCAAGATTTACGACAAATGGGGCGCCAAATCAAGAACAGAAGCACTAGAAAAGTTTATTAAAAGCAAGTATTACACGCAAGCTTAGGGGAGGAAATGATGCAGGACATCCAGCAGCATATGCATCGTGTTATTGATGACTATATTTATGTAGAAGATTTAAATACTCTGCTTAAATCTTTTATAGATGACAAAGAAAAAGAAAACTGTACATGGTCTAAGATCACGATTTGTATGCACAAGATGTTAGGAGGAGACTCGCCTCACATTCATCGACTTGCTGCGGTGACGGAACTGGTCATTCTCACTTTGGATATTATGGATGATTTGCAGGATCAAGATCAAGGGAGTAAGCCATGGATGCAATGTCCACAAGCCGTTACGTTGAATGCTGTTATGGCGCTGTTCATGGGAGTGTTAGGTGAATTGGGGCACTTGCAGGTCAAAGATAAGCTGCTAGTCGAAGTAAGTAAGATCATTTCGAGATCGATTAATGGCCAACAAAAAGATGTAACCAATACAATATCAACCATAGATGAATATCTGATGATGACGCAAGAGAAATCAGGTTCCTTATACCGACTTGCCTGTTACATGGGCTATTCCTCTTTAGAGTGCTCGGAAGAAACGATTGAACAGATTCATCAATTAGCTGACTGTATTGGCCTTATTCATCAAATTCAAAATGATATGAGAGATCTTATTCGGTTTGATGTGAAAAACGATTTGATTGGAAGGAAACGAACGCTTCCTGTGTTGTATTTACTTTCCATTGAAGATACGGCATTCAGCCAATTGAAGGCCTATTATGAGGGTGAAATTACCGTAAATTTCCTTTTGGAAGAGAAAGAGGATTTTTTGCAGATGATTCATGATTCCGGATGTATGGAATATGCGCGAATTGTCCAATCTGTTTGCATGCAAAAGGCGGAAGAGATTTATGAGAATTTGCAAGCTATCTCTCCTTGGAAAGAAAGGTTTAAGCAAATGACGTACGAGGATTTTCTGGATGCGGACTAGGTGGTCAAACGCACACTTTTCATGCATTTACTGATGGGGGAGTAGTGTGGACAATTGGTTCTTTGGCTTATATAGTTTTGAAGGCTGTTAAGTTCCCTGCATGTGCGGTGTACTTAATGGCCTTTTTTCAACTTCTTAGAAAAGAAAGTCTTATTGACAACTCTTCTCAATTAAAATAAAATAGGTATTACATAATAATAATTCTAAATAAGTGACTTGCCTATTTTATTACAATTTTACTTACGAAGGAGAATGCAGATGTCCCATAACCACTTAACAACGAACCAGGGTGCGCCTGTAGGCGATAACCAGAACTCACGGACAGCAGGCCAGAATGGCCCGACGCTTTTGGAGGATTACCACTTATTAGAGAAGATCGCTCATTTCGATAGGGAACGTATTCCGGAGCGTGTGGTTCATGCGCGTGGAGCGGGAGCTTTTGGAACCTTTACAGTTGAGAATTCGATGAAGCGCTATACGAAAGCGGGCTTTCTAGCTGAAGCGGGTAAAGAAACGGCGGTATTCGTACGCTTTTCCACCGTTATTCATGGTCAAGGGTCACCTGAAACAGCACGGGATCCACGTGGTTTCGCGGTTAAATTTTATACAGAAGAAGGCAATTACGATCTAGTCGGCAATAATCTGCCTGTTTTCTTTATCCGCGACGCGATGAAATTCCCTGATATGGTTCACTCCTTGAAGCCAGCGCCTGACACGAATGTTCAGACACCCGACCGCTATTGGGATTTCATGTCACTGACACCGGAATCGACGCATATGCTGACTTGGGTATTCTCGGACTATGGCACACCAGCGAATTACCGTGAAATGAATGGATTCGGTGTACATGCGTTTAAATGGATTAATTCCGTAGGGAATTATGTGTATGTGAAATATCATTGGAAACCGCATCAAGGCGTTCGCAATTTGAGTAAAGCCGAAGCATCAGCCATTCAGGGCGAGGATTTCAGCCATGCGACAAGAGATTTGTACGACCACATCGATCGCGGCGAATTCCCGAAATGGGATCTGCATGTGCAGCTGCTGCAGCCTGAGGATTTGGATGCTTACGATTTCGATCCGCTGGATCCAACAAAAGTGTGGCCAGAAGATCTGATACCTTTGAAAAAAGTAGGGACGATGACGTTAAACCGCAACGCACAGAACTTTTTTGCTGATGTGGAGCAAGCAGCTTTTGCGCCAAGTGTATTGGTATCAGGGATCGAGCCTTCAGAAGATAAGCTGCTGCAAGGACGGCTTTTCTCCTACCCAGATACACAAAGACACCGTCTCGGTGCTAACTACCTGCAAATTCCGGTGAACTGCCCTTATGCAACCGTGCAAAATAACCAGCGCGATGGCGCTATGCAAATGAAGCAGCAGCCTGGCAGTGTGAATTATGAGCCGACTCGTCATGCCGATGCACCGAAAGAAGCGCCTGAATTCCGCGACAGCAGCGCTCCACTGGGCGGATCAGTTGTGAGACAAAAAATCGCGAAAACGAATGATTTCGCACAAGCCGGAGACACATTCCGCAGCTTCAGCGAGCAGGAGCAAGCGAACTTTATTTCGAATCTGGTAGGCGACCTTTCGTCTGTTCACGAGAAATCGAAAATGCTGGCGATATGTAATTTCTACAGAGCCGATAGTGGGCTTGGAGAAAGCTTGGCAGCAGGCTTGAACGTGGATATTTCGGGTTACTTACAACATTTGAATCGCTAATGGTCATCATAAATAAATAAATTAAATGCCAATAAAACGAAGAGGAGGTTCCCATCATGGTACAACATGATCTGAATCAAGCGCTGCAGCGAATGCGCGCCAAAAACATACCTTTAACACCTCAGCGGTGTGCAATACTTACGTTTCTATATGAGCAGGGCAGTTACACAACGGTCAAAGACATATGTGAAGCATTGATCGATAAATATCCTCATATGAATGCGATGACGGTTAACAGCAGCTTGCATGTATTTAAACAGCTTGGTTTAGTTAATGAATTGCCTGTTATCGGTGCCTCCTTACGATATGAAGCGGCAATTTGTTCATAAATAATAGGTAAGGCGCTGCAGTGTGAGAAGAGATAAGATTGTCTCTTCTCACACTACAGCGCCTTTTTTTAGTATAGCCCGAATTGCTGTTTAGTGCTTTCGCGTCTGAGTTCGTTCACGGCATCCATAAGCTCTTTACTAAGATAGGATGGAGCTTCTTCATAGACAGGTTCAAGCACCTGCTGCCATTCATCCCGTTCCTCATTGGTTAGGATGTGAATGTTCATCTGCCCAATCTTCTGCAGCTCGTTCCATTGTTTGAGGTTGATGGCTATGGCATTTTGATTAGCCCAAATCGTTGTTTCCTGCATGGCTTCATCAATCGTTTTTTGCTGATTGGCGGATAGATTCTCCCAAAATACTTTATTCATTAGCACGCCATAACCTAGATAAGCATGATTGCTTATGGTTAGATATTTTTGGACTTGATACATCTTTTTAGAGTAGATGTTCGAAATCGTATTCTCCCCACCGTCTACCTGACCGGACTCCATACTGCGATAAACTTGGTTAAAAGGAATAGGGAATGTCTTCACATTCAGCTTACGAAATTGGGATTCAATGACTTTGCTTGGAAGAATCCGAAACTTCAAATCCTGAAAATCTTCCGGATGAGCAAGAGTACCGCGATTTGACGTCATTTGCTTAAAGCCATTGGCCCAAAAACCGAGACCAACGATGCCCTTTAGTTCTAATTTACGCATCAAAATGTTCCCGATCTTGCCTTGAAAAGCTTTTGCTACATCCTCATCGTTTTGAAAAACGAAGGGGAGATCCATAGCCATCCATTCAGGAACGACCTCGGATATATTAGAGAAACTCGGCGCAATCATTTGAATGCTGCCCTTCTGCAAAGCGGCGACTTCATCGGATTCATTGTACAGAGTACTGTTCGGAAATAGTTCTACTTTGATGGTGTCGTTAGTCTTTTCTTTGACTAGTTGGGCGAACTTTTGAGCCGCTAATCCTTTAGGTGTATTCTCCGCTACACTAAAGCTGAATCGAATGACCGTTTGTCGGCCGAGTCCGATCTGCTCATCATCACCCACGAGCGGCCCGTTACCCAATTGCCAGGAGAAACCGAATCCCACCGCTGTCAGGAGGCCGATTAAAAGAAACATAGTGATACCGACAAACGTTTTCATACGGACCCCCAGCTGTTTTATATCGTAAATTCAGTGTAACATAATGTAGAAGGATCTTAGAAATAAACGGTGCTGGAAAGTGAGTGATCGGCTTTGAAGATTAAGGGTCTTCGCATGAATTGGAAAATTACGATCCTGTCATTCGGTATCGTATTATTTGCGATATGTATCGGCGGTATCATTTTAATAGGCCGTGTGATTCACCTTCAGGAACAAGAGCTAGGTCAGAGACTGCTTGTTACTGCGCGCACGGTTACCCAATTGCCTTCAATTATCAGCGGGCTAACGGAACAAAACAGAAGGCAGGAAATTAATCCGATCACCGAACGTCTACGCATTATTAATGACGTTGACTATATTGTTGTTTTGGATATGAATGGCATTCGTTGGTCTCACCCGTCATCCTCCCGGATCGGGGAGCTTTCGCAGGGGGAGGACGAGCATGCTGCATTTGCCGAGCATACGTATCTTTCCAGGGCAAAAGGAGAACAAGGGACAGCGCTTAGAGCCTTCGTACCTGTCATGAATGAGCAGCACGAACAGGTAGGTGTCGTATTAGTGGGGAAGCTGGTGCCGGGACTAACCGGGATCATTCTCGACATGCGGGGGCAAATTTATGTGACGGTATTTTTGTCTTTGCTCTTTGGTATTTTGGGTTCGTGGATGCTTTCGAGGCATATTAAGGAGCAGATGTTTCGCTTGGAACCCGAGGAAATCGCCCAGCTGCTCGTAGAGCGAACCGCCACTTTCAATGCGATGCATGAAGGCGTTATTGCCATAGACAGCCATGAATACATCACAGTTTTTAACGATAACGCCAAAAAAATGCTTCAAGTCGAAGGGGAAGTACTCGGACGCCATATTCGGGAAGTGCTGCCAGATACGAGACTTCCAGAAATATTACAGCTCAATCATGCTATTTACAATCAAGAGCTGCATGTTGGTCCAGCTCATATTTTGAGTAATCGGGTTCCTATTAAAGTAGGCCAACAAACGGTTGGCGCAGTAGCTATTTTTCGGGATCGCTCTGAGGTGACGAAAATCGCTGAAGAGTTGACCGGAGTAAGGGCATTTGTTGATGCACTTCGTGTGCAGAATCATGAATATATGAACAAGCTGCACACCATCGGTGGTTTGATCCAACTTGATCATAAGCAGAAAGCGCTGGACTATTTATTCGAAACGATGGAGGCGCAATCCGAGCTTAGCAGCTTTGTCTCGAGCAAGATCGCCAATGAGAGCGCTGCTGGCTTACTTTTGGGGAAAATCAGCCGCGGCAGAGAGTTGGGCGTTGACGTTCGTTTGGACCGAGCAAGCAGGTTGATACGATTTCCAGATAATTTGGATCAGCACGACATTGTGGTCATCTTGGGGAATTTGATTGAGAATGCGTTTGATGCCCTTAAGGAGAAGGATGGGAAGAAAGAGATCTTTATCAGCATCGAGCAGGATGATGACGTATTATCGATTTTGGTCGAGGATAATGGGAAAGGCATGAGTGAGGAAACTAAACAACGGATGTTTGAGCGAGGCTTCTCCACAAATGTAGGCGAAAGCAGGGGCATTGGTTTGTATTTAATCTATAATATTGTGAATAAATGCGGGGCTCATCTGGAAGTGGAGTCTACGGTTGGCGTGGGGACGAGCTTTATTCTCACTTTCCCTATGCATACAAGAGAGGAAGAAACTCATGTACAGAGTCGTACTGATTGAGGATGATCCGATGGTTCTTGAAGTGAATAGGCAATTTGTTGAGAGGGTTTCCGGCTTTGAAATTATAGGGACAGCGTCCAATGGCATAGATGGTATCGAGAAAGTTCGTGATTTGAAGCCAGACCTCGTTATTCTTGATATTTATATGCCGGGGCAAAATGGAACCGAATTGCTGCAGCAGATTCGAACTGAACAGTTGAATACAGATGCGATTGTAATTACGGCCGCTAATGACATTCCAACGATCCAGCGGATGCTTCATCAGGGGGCAGTGGACTATATCATGAAGCCTTTTAAGTTTGAACGGGTCCGAGAGGCGCTGGAAAATTACCGAATGATGAAGAGTAGATTAGGTAAAGAATCTACACTATCACAAGTTGAATTGGATCAATTATTACATGGTAACAACGGGGGAGAACCGATTCCTGAATCATCTACGTTCAGTGTGCAAATGGATTTGCCTAAAGGTCTGCAAGCACTGACGATGAAACAAGTCATGCTGTTTCTAATGCAGCAGCATAAATCGTTATCCGCTGAAGAAGTGGCTGAGGGCGTGGGATTGGCAAGGGTAACGGCACGTAGGTATCTGGACTTTCTCGAGAAGAATAAGCAGGTGAAATTAGACCTTGAATATGGCGGGATTGGGCGCCCGATTAATAGGTATGTATGGATGGCAGAGGATAAAAGATCATAAGTCAAAGTGAAGACCAAAAAGACCATAAGTACCAATATGGTCAAATTCTTCACGCCTTCTTTTGAAAGCGATATCATGAAAACAGAAATAGATGATACAACAAAGTCTAATATCGCTTGAGGTGAAGAACGTGTCAATCCCATCGGGAGTTAATACAAGTATTATTTTGAGATTAGAATTGGATAAGGATACCGCGTCGTTCGGCAGTGTGGCTACGGCCATTAGTGATGCAGGTGGAGATATTATAGCCATTGACGTCGTTAGAACGGATAAAAACATCACGGTTCGGGATATCACGATCAATGTATACGATAACAAGCATACGGAACTGATTGCCGCGGCCATCCGCAAATTAGCGGGAGTAAAAATCGTTCATGTTTCGGATCAAACTTTTCTGCTTCATTTGGGCGGGAAAATTGAAATGAGTCCCAAGTATCCCATAAAAAATCGAGATGACCTTTCCAGGGTGTATACACCGGGTGTTGCCAAGGTGTGCATGGCGATTCACGAAAAGCCGTCGCTTGCCCATACGCTCACTATCAAACGGAATACGGTTGCGGTCATATCGGATGGTACTGCCGTACTTGGTCTGGGTAATATTGGACCTGAAGCAGCTATGCCTGTTATGGAAGGAAAGGCAATGTTGTTTAAGCAGTTAGCTGGTGTTGATGCTTTTCCGATATGTCTGGCTACACAGGATACTGATGAAATTGTAAATATTGTGAAAGCGCTATCGCCGACGTTCGGCGGAATCAATCTAGAGGATATATCTGCACCTAGATGCTTTGAGATTGAACAGCGGCTTATCGAGGAACTGGATATTCCCGTATTTCATGATGATCAGCATGGTACAGCTGTGGTGCTTTTGGCGGGGTTGTTTAATGCCGTTAAGATCGTGGGCAAGCAGCTTGAGGATTGCAAAGTCGTGCTTTGCGGCGTTGGCGCGGCAGGAACGGCTTGCACCAAAATGCTGATGGCTGCAGGTGTTCGAAATATTATCGGTGTCGACCGACAGGGTGCTATCACCCGTGATGGCGTTTACGATAATCCGTTTTGGCAATGGTACGCGGAACATACGAATCCGAAGCAGATTCAAGGATCGCTGTCTGATGTTATTGAAGGAGCAGATATTTTTATCGGCGTATCGGGTCCCGGTGTACTTAAAAGAGAAGACGTCGCCAAGATGGCGGAAAATCCGATCGTCTTTGCGATGGCAAATCCGACGCCGGAAATTCTCCCCGAAGAGGCAGAGCCTTATGTACGGGTTATGGCTACTGGCCGTTCGGACTACCCGAACCAAATCAACAATGTGTTGTGCTTCCCAGGCTTGTTTAGGGGCGTGCTGGATTGCAGGGCATCCAGAGTGACTGAGAATATGAAGCTTGCAGCAGCCAAGGCGATTGCATCGGTTGTTCAAGAGGATGAGTTGAATGAGTATTACATTATTCCAAGTGTGTTTAATCAATCTGTCGCGGAACGAGTGAGAGATGCAGTTATAGAAGCGGCTTATGAAGATGGGGTCGCAAGAAGACGCAAAGAGAAAGTCAAAGCCTAGCTTAGATAGAGATGAAGGAGGATATACGATGATAATGAAACTTAGAAAAAACCTAACACTGCAGGTACTGTTAGCCATTGTGCTCGGGATTGCGGTTGGCCAGTTTTTCCCTCATCAAGGGGAAAGCTTAAAAGTTCTTTCCGATGTGTTTGTGAAAATGATCAAGATGGTTATTGCTCCAATTGTTTTCTTTACCATTGTAATCGGGATCTCTGGTATGGGGGATATGAAAAAAGTAGGTCGAATCGGCGGCAAGGCGCTACTGTACTTTGAAATTATTACTACGTTTGCAATGGTTATCGGAGTAACTGTCATGTACATCATTCGCCCTGGCGCAGGAATGAGCACGGCTGGAGTGAAGGCCGCAGATGTTGCGAAGTATACGAAAGACGCGGCAGCAACCAGTCACGGCTTTATCGATTTCCTTACAAGTATCGTTCCGGATAACGTGATGGCTGCATTCTCCAAAGGTGATATGCTGCCGGTTCTATTCTTCTCTATCTTGTTTGGCTTGGCGATGGCTGGTCTTGGGGACAGAGTGAAACCCGTTACGAATTTCCTAGAGAAAATGAATGAAATATTCTTCCGCATTGTAGGAATCATCATGAAGTTCTCTCCAATTGCAGCTTTTGGTGCAATGTCTTATACGATCGGTAAATTCGGCGTTCATTCCTTGTTTTCTCTCGGTAAAATGATGGGGTCCGTCTATATAACCATGGCATTGTTCATCTTTATTGTGCTCGGATCCATTTGTAGAATGTATGGGTTTAGCTTAATTAAGCTCTTGAGATTCATTAAAGAAGAGCTGCTGCTTGTATTAGGGACATCTTCTTCCGAATCTGCATTGCCGCGCGTAATGGAAAAGCTGGAGAAGTTCGGCGCATCGAAGCCGGTCGTAGGTCTTGTTGTTCCCACTGGTTATTCGTTCAACCTTGACGGTACATCAATCTACTTATCTATGGCAGGGTTATTCATTGCACAAGCCTATGGTGTAGAGCTAAATTGGATTCAGGTACTGACCTTCATGGGCGTACTGATGCTAACTTCGAAAGGTGCTGCGGGTATTACCGGATCTGGCTTCGTCACACTGGCGGCAACACTAGCCGCAATTCCGAACAATGTCATTCCCATTGAAGGCATGGCGCTTCTGATTGGGGTAGACAGATTCATGTCGGAAGCGAGAGCAATTACGAACATCATTGGTAATAGCGTAGCGACAATTGTCATTGCGAAGAGTGAAAATCAGTTTAATCCAAATCCAGAAGTCAAAGATCAAGATACTTCTCTTCAAACTTCATCTGCACAAGAAGCGCCAGCTTTGTAAAGTGACTCTTTGAGGATGGCTGATAAATTTGCCTGAAAAACAATGGGTAAAAGAGGGTTATTCCATTTAATGGAATGCCCTCTTTTATTATTGTGGATGTATGTATAATGATTTTGTGATACAACAATTTCCTTGATTTCTTCTGGGCAAGCTAAGTATGTTGCCAATGTTGTATTTTCTACAACAATTTACATGCCAAAAGGCTATTTTGCAACTTGAAGTTGCAGTTTGTACAACATTTTGAGCCCATTTGTTGCAATTGAGCATATTTGACGATTGATCCCAATTTAAGACACCTCCATGTAAAGCAAGATTGGATAAATGGATCGACGGTCTCTGCTGTACAACAATTTAGCCTTTTTATATTTTTTTATGCGGATAAGTCATATATAAAGGTCTTGTCGAAAAATATTAGCATAATGAACATCTACTAATCGAAAGTATTTATTGTTGGCAAATCGTGTCTCAGGAGATGATGAGAATCTCATCTGAGGTCGCAAACCGTTTAAAAGATAGAAAATGCACCAAAAAGCGAACTATCCAAAAGAATTAGACGAAAATTGTTCGTTTTTTGAAATTGACATCGCACGTTAGTTGGTAGTAAACTAGGGAAGCGGGAAATGAAGCCGCACTAATTGAAAATGTCGAATCAACTCGTATAAAATCAGGGATAAGGCCTGAAAGTTTCTACCCAAAAACCATGAATTTTTGGACTACGAGGAAGCGAATGAGGGAAACCATAGGAAGACGATGGTCTTTTTGCATTCGGTTCTTTTGCTGTCCAGCGGATAGAATCATGTATTCTAGCTCTGGGCGTTTTTTGGGTTTAAGGTTATAGATGATGTATTGTAAACATGGTTTTAACACTACCATATAAGATGAGAGTAGGTTTGAAGTGATGACGGTACGTGTAGGTGTCATAATGGGAAGCCAATCGGATTGGGAAACGATGAAGCACGCATGCGACATGTTGGAAGAGCTGGGAGTGCCTTATGAGAAAAAGGTGGTTTCTGCGCATAGAACGCCGGACCTTATGTTCGAATATGCAGCTTCGGCGGCAGGCCGCGGCATTCAAGTAATTATTGCCGGAGCAGGAGGGGCGGCGCATCTACCAGGGATGGTAGCAGCCAAAACGGAGCTTCCGGTTATTGGTGTTCCAGTCAAAACGTCCACGCTGAACGGACTTGATTCCTTGCTCTCGATCGTGCAAATGCCAGGCGGGATTCCAGTTGCGACGGTAGCAATCGGTCATGCGGGCGCAACGAATGCAGGCCTCTTGGCAGCGCAAATTCTTGGCGCATTCGAGCCAGAGCTGCAAGCGAAGGTCAGAGCGCGTCGGGAACGCATCGCACAGACCGTGATTGAAAGCAGTGACCTGTTATGAGTGAAGCTTCAAACTTAAGCGATAAGGTCATCAAGCCAGGCGGCACGATCGGCATCTTGGGCGGTGGGCAGCTAGGCCGAATGCTGGCCTTGGCCGGACGCAACATGGGGTATCGCTTCGTGACGCTCGACCCTACGGATGACGCACCTTGCGGTCAAGTAGCGGATGAGCAAATTCAGGCGGATTTTGACGATGTTGAAGCGGCGAGAAAGCTCGCAGCCCTGTCGGACGTCATCACCTACGAATTTGAGAACGTTGATGCGCATGTGACCAACATCTTAATGAAAGAGTCATATGTTCCTCAAGGAAGTGAGCTTTTATACACGACCCAGCATCGTCTGCGTGAAAAGAGAGCGATTGAAGCAGCAGGCGTACCTGTGGCTCCATATGCTGAAATCACTAGCGCAGCTGATTTGCGTGAAGCGGCTGAACGCTTCGGGACTCCGTGCGTGCTCAAAACAGCAACTGGCGGCTACGATGGCAAAGGGCAATGGGTTCTTCGCTCGCTGGACGAGGTGGAGGAAGCTTACGAAACGCTCAGCCGCGCCAAAACAGAGCTGGTTCTCGAACAATTCATTCATTTTGACAAAGAATTATCCGTGATTGCGGCAAGAAGTCTACGCGGCGAGGTGAAGGCTTTTCCCGCTGCTGAAAATATACATGTACATAACATCCTGCATCAATCGATCGTTCCGGCGCGAATCCCTGCTCAGGTGCAAAAGGAAGCTGAAGAGCTTGCAGTACGCATCGCAGAATCGCTTGGTGTGATTGGTTTGATCGCAGTGGAGTTATTCCTGACGAAGGATGGACAGCTTTACGTCAATGAGCTTGCGCCACGCCCGCACAATTCAGGTCATTACACGATGGAAGCGTGCCGGACTTCACAGTTCGAGCAGCATGTTCGCGCGATTTGCAACCTGCCGCTTGGTTCTACCGAGCTGCTGTCACCAGTTGTGATGGTCAATTTGCTTGGTGAGCATATCGAACCGCTGCTAGGACTGATCGACCGACCTGATTTCCTGGAACACAGTGAATTAGGCGTTTCCGCGAAGGTTCATCTATATGGCAAGAAAGAAGCGAAAGAAAAGCGCAAGATGGGACACATCAATCTACTTACAAGCGACGTAGCGAAAGCACTGACTTGGATAGAACAGACTAGCATTTGGGAAAGTAAGTAAAAGAACTCATTGGAGGAACATCTAACATGATTGAACGTTATACACGCCCAGAAATGGCACGCATTTGGACAGAGGAAAATAAATTCCAAGCTTGGCTTGAAGTCGAGATTCTTTCTTGCGAAGCATGGTCAGAGCTCGGAGTTATTCCTAAGGAAGATGTGAAAGTACTGCGCGAGAACGCAAGTTTCAACATTGACCGCATTTATGAAATCGAGCAAGAGACGCGTCATGACGTAATCGCCTTCACTAGAGCAGTTTCCGAAACGCTGGGACCTGAGCGCAAATGGGTTCACTACGGTTTGACTTCGACAGACGTTGTCGATACGGCACTGGGCTACTTGCTAAGACAAGCAAACGAGATTTTGGACAAAGACATTCAGAATTTCATCGAAATCCTTCGCAATAAAGCGATCGAACATAAAGATACAGCCATGATGGGCAGAACGCATGGTGTGCATGCAGAGCCGACGACTTTTGGTTTGAAAATGGCGCTTTGGTACGAGGAAATGAAGCGTAACCTGGAGCGTTTCCGTTTTGCAGCTGATGGCGTACAATTCGGTAAAATCTCAGGTGCAGTAGGCACCTACGCGAACATTGATCCGTTCGTTGAAGAGTATGTGTGCGGCAAGCTGGGCACGAAAGCAGCTCCGATCTCTACACAAACTTTGCAGCGTGACCGTCACGCGGAATACATGGCGACGATAGCGCTAGTTGCTACTTCCCTTGATAAATTCGCTACAGAAATTCGCGCACTTCAGAAGAGTGAGTTCCGTGAGGTTGAAGAGCCTTTTGCAAAAGGTCAAAAAGGTTCCTCCGCAATGCCGCATAAGCGTAACCCGATTGGTTGCGAAAGCATTTCCGGTCTGTCCCGTGTGATTCGTGGGCACATGGTTTCAGCTTATGAGAACGTGACGCTTTGGCATGAGCGCGACATTTCGCACTCCTCCGTTGAGCGTATTATCCTGCCGGATGCGACGCAGCTGCTTAACTACATGCTGAACCGTCTAGGCAACATCATCAAGAACTTGACTGTATTCCCTGAAAATATGAAGCGCAACATGCGCAGCACCTATGACGTTCCTTTCTCTGGCCGCGTGATGACGAAGCTGATCGACAAAGGCTTTGCTCGTGAGCAAGCGTACGATACGGTTCAGCCTAGAGCGATGCAAGCATGGGAAGAGCAGCGTTCGTTCCGCGAAATCGTGGAGAATGCTTCCGTGATTACAGAAGTGTTAAGCCCAGAAGAGATCGCAGATTGCTTCGATCCAAGCTGGCATTTGAAACACGTAGACACGATCTTTAACCGCTTAGGTTTGAAATAGAAAACAACATTTTTAGCAGGAAGGATGTGTGCTTCGTGGCAAGCAATATCGTGGATTCAGCCGTTGAAATGATTAACGCTCCCCTGGTTCATAAGGGTAAAGTACGTGAACTGTATAATCTGGGCGAACATTTCCTTATCGTGGTGACGGATCGGATTTCGGCTTTTGATTACATGTTGAAGCCTGGTATTCCTGATAAGGGGTACGTTCTGAACGCGCTAAGTAAATACTGGTTCGGTGTGACGAGCGGCTACATGAGTAATCACATTGTGCACACAGACGTGGAAAAGCTCCACGCGATTATTCCGAGTGCGGAAGATAGAGAGCTTCTAAGGGAACGTATTATTGTAGCGAAAAAAGCGGAGCGCATCTCCATTGAATGCGTGGTTCGCGGGTACATCACAGGCAACGGCTGGAGACAGTACGAGAAAACCGGCGAGATTAATGGCCGCAAACTGCCTGAAGGCCTGCGTAAAAACGAGCGCTTGCAAGATCCTATTTTCACACCTGCGGCTAAAAATGATGTCGGTCATGACGAAGACATTTCCGTGGAACAAATGATTGAATTAGTCGGCGAGAAGCTGACTTATGAGCTGCAAGAGCGAAGCATCATGCTTTACACGTTGGCTCATGCGATTTGTGAGCAAAAGGGCATTATTTTAGCAGATACGAAGTTTGAATTCGGCTTTTATGCGGGTGAACTTATTATTATTGATGAAATTTTCACGCCGGATTCCTCGCGTTACTGGTCAGAAGATAAATACGCCCTGGATATCGAGATTGATTCGATGGACAAAGAGCCCGTACGTACCTATCTAGCGGGATCGGGCTGGGATAAAAATAGTGAGCCGGATGAGCTTCCAGCTTCCGTTGTGGAAGAAACTTCGAACCGTTATAAAGAAATTTTACACCGTTTGGTGGATTAGTGCAGAGATAAAGGGCGGGGTTGGCGGCGATTACCTTCCTCCAATTCCTGCCCAGGTTGAGAATAAGAGTCTCTAGAGGCTCCTATTTCTAAGAAAAGAGCAAAAAATTGCGGATAAGAGTCTTTAAAGCCTCTTATTTCCATGATTATCAATAAAAAAGTTGCATTTTGGGGAAATAAGAGTCTCTAGAAGCTGCTATTTCCCGGATATAGTAAGAAAAATGAGAAATAAGAGCCTTTAGGGACTTCTAAATGGGCTCCAGTCCATGCCAGCTGCTCTGGCGAATAACGCTAAGGAGAGATTTGAGATGAAAGCAACGGTCTACGTAACGATCAAGCAGAACGTATTGGATGTTCAAGGAACTGCGGTGCAAGGAGCGCTTCATTCCATGGGTTTTGACGAAGTTGGCAAGGTGCGCATCGGGAAATACTTGGAGTTAGAACTGGATGTGGCGGATAAAGCAGAAGCAGAAGCGCGCGTAAAAGCAATGTGCGAGAAGCTGCTTGCGAACACGGTTATCGAAGACTACCGCTACGAGTTGGCGTAATAAACCAGAAGAAGGAGGAAAACGTCATGAATTTTGCGGTTCTTGTATTTCCGGGATCGAACTGCGACATCGATATGTACAAGGCAATCGAAGATACCATTGGTCAGCCGGTTGATTATGTTTGGCATACAGATGGCGACTTGTCCAAATACGACTGCATCCTCGTGCCGGGTGGATTCTCTTATGGGGATTACCTGCGTTGCGGAGCGATTGCACAATTTACGAACGTAATGAAAGCTGTAGTTAAGGCTGCGGAAGAAGGCAAGTACATTCTAGGTATTTGTAACGGATTCCAAGTGTTAACGGAAGCAAGATTACTGCCAGGCGCTTTGCTGCGCAACAACGGAATGAAATTCCGCTGCCACCAAACGATCCTTAAAGTGGAGAACAACACGACGGCTTTCACGCGTGATTACGCGGAGGGCGAGCTGATTGAAATTCCAATCGCTCACGGCGAAGGTAACTATTATTGTGACGAAGCTACGCTAAAAGAATTACAAGAAAACAATCAAATCGTTTTCCGTTATGAAGCGGGCAACAACCCGAACGGATCACTAGATGATATCGCAGGAATCAGCAATAAAGCAGGTAATGTCGTTGGTATGATGCCTCATCCGGAGCGTGCCGTTCATGAGATTCTTGGCTCCGCAGATGGTAAGAAAATCTTTACATCAATTCTAAGCGCTTGGAGGGAAAAACATGACGCAGCAGCTATCCGTTAATGAACCAACAGCCGAGCAAATCGCGGAGCAGAAAATTTACAAGCAAATGGGCGTAACGGACGAAGAGTTTGCCAAAATTTGCGGCTTTCTTGGACGCAATCCGAACTATGTTGAGATCGGTGTATTCAGCGTTATGTGGTCCGAGCACTGTTCATACAAAAATTCCAAACCTGTTCTTCGTAAATTCCCAGTTACAGGACCTCGCGTTCTGATGGGACCTGGCGAAGGCGCAGGGATTGTAGATATCGGAGACAACCAAGCGGTTGTTTTCAAAATAGAAAGTCACAACCACCCTTCCGCTATTGAGCCTTATCAAGGCGCGGCGACAGGTGTGGGCGGTATTATTCGTGATATTTTCTCCATGGGCGCGCGTCCGGTAGCGCTTCTGAATTCCTTGCGTTTCGGCAAGCTGGAAAACGACCGCGTGAAGTACTTGTTCGAGCACGTTGTATCAGGAATCGCTGGATACGGGAACTGTATCGGGATTCCGACAGTCGGCGGCGAAGTGATGTTCGACGAGAGCTACGAGGGGAACCCGCTCGTTAATGCAATGTGTGTGGGTCTTATCGACCACAACATGATTCAACGCGGTGTTGCCAAAGGTGTTGGCAACCCAGTGTTCTACGTTGGACCGGCTACGGGCCGCGACGGTATCCACGGTGCGACATTCGCATCCGAGGAGCTTACGGCTGAGTCCGAAGCGAAGCGCCCAGCGGTACAAGTGGGCGATCCGTTCATGGAGAAGCTCGTGCTGGAAGCGTGCTTAGAGTTAATTAATTCCGGCATCGTGCTCGGAATTCAAGATATGGGCGCTGCGGGGCTTACTTGCTCCAGCGCAGAGATGGCTAGTAAAGCGGGCAACGGCATGGAGCTTTACCTCGATGAAGTTCCGCAACGCGAAGAAGGCATGACAGCATATGAAATGATGCTGTCTGAGTCTCAGGAGCGTATGCTTTTCGTTGTTGAGCCGAAGCATGAGGCGCAAGCTAAGGGCATTTTTGAGCGCTGGGGCTTGCACTGCGCGAAAGTCGGCAAGGTAACCGATGACGGTTACCTGAAGTTGATCCACCACGGTGAAGTCGTGGGGAACATGCCTGTCGGCGCACTCGTCGACGAGTGCCCGGTTTACAATAAGCCGAGCAAAGTGCCGGCTTATTACGAAGCTAGCGCATCGATCGACACGACTCGTTACCCCGAGGTAACGAAATTGACGGATGCGCTGAAATCAGTGCTCGCGTCTCCGACGGTAGCGAGCAAAGAGTGGGTGTACAACCAGTATGACCACATGGTTCGTACAGATACGGCAGTGCGTCCGGGTTCGGACGCAGCGGTTGTGACGATTCGCGGAACCCGTAAGGGCCTCGCGATGACAACCGACTGCAACGGACGCTACGTGTACCTGGATCCGGAAGTAGGCGGACGGATCGCGGTTTCTGAAGCAGCGCGTAACGTTGTCTGCTCAGGCGCTGAGCCGCTCGCGGTTACGGATAACCTGAACTTCGGTAGCCCAGACAAGCCAGAAATTTTCTGGCAGCTGGAGAAATCCACAGATGGTATGGCAGAAGCTTGCCGCTTCTTGGATACACCGGTTATCGGCGGTAACGTCTCGCTTTACAACGAGAACGCTAAAGGTGCAATCTACCCAACTCCGGTTATCGGGATGGTTGGTCTTGTTCATGACATAGACCACATCACGACGCAAAGCTTCAAAAAAGAAGGCGACATCATCATCCTGCTCGGCGAGACGAAAGATGAGCTCGGCGGCAGCGAATTCCAATATGTGATTCACGGTGTAACCGAAGGCCGTCCTCCTGAATTGGACTTGGCTACAGAGAAACGCCTGCAAAATGCTGTACTAAAAGCAATTCAAGAAGGTCTTGTTGCTTCTGCGCATGACTTATCCGAAGGTGGCTTGGCTGTTGCTTTGGCTGAAAGCTGTATCGGCGGTAAATTGGGCGCAGCTGTTAATGTGGCGTCTGACCTTCGTCCTGACTTCACGCTATTCAGTGAAACACAATCCCGTATTTTGCTGAGTGCTTCCCCTGATAAAGCGGACGCTTTGAAACACTGGATTGCTTCACAAGGCGTACCCTATCAAGAAATTGGAACAGTTACAGGTGCAGATCTGACCGTTAAAATCAACAACGAACAGCGTCTCCAGTCTCCGGTAAGCGAGCTGGCGAAAGTCTGGAAGGATGCGATTCCATGTCTAATGGCATAAAACAATCCGAGGCCCTAAAGCTTCCTGCTGCTCCTGTTGTCCAAGTGGGCGACGGGCAGCATGAGCTTTGGACAGGAGAGTATTTCAACGAAGGTGTAGGCGGCCAAGGCGGATTGTTTGATAAGCTGAATGAGGAGTGTGGGGTGTTCGGGGTGTATGGTCATCCCGACGCTTCCTCTCTGTGCTATTACGGGCTGCATGCATTGCAGCATCGTGGACAGGAAAGTGCCGGCATATGCACAGTGGAAGACGGTAAGTTTAACTATTATCGCGGCATGGGACTGGCCAAAGAGGTGTTCACTAACGAGAATTTGTCGCCTCTGACAGGTTCCACAGCGATTGCGCATGTGCGTTATTCCACAGCAGGCGAGAGCAAGCTAGCGAATGCACAACCGCTTGTTTTCAAATACCGTGAGGGCGATCTTGCGATTGCGACGAATGGTAACCTCGATAATGCAAACATTATTAAACGGGAGCTTGAGCGGAAGGGTTCGATTTTCCAAACAACAAGCGACACCGAGGTTATGGCGCATTTGATTGCCCGTTCGGAGCACGACGATATTGTGGATGCGGTTAAAGATGCGATGAATCAAGTTATCGGCGGCTTTGCCTTCCTGATCGTCACCAAGGACAAATTGATCGCTGCGCTCGATCCGAACGGACTTCGTCCCTTCATGATCGGCCGTCTGGGAGATGCGTACTTGTTCGCTTCCGAGTCCTGCGCCTTCGATGCGGTGGGAGCTACGTATTTCCGTGATGTGCAGCCGGGGGAAATCATCGTGATTGACCGCGACGGCTTCCGGTCGGAGCGTTTCACGGAAAGCGGCCGACGCGCGATTTGTGCGATGGAGTATATCTACTTTGCTCGTCCAGATAGTGACATTGATACGGTGAATATTCACTCCGCACGTAAGCGGATGGGTAAGAAACTGGCGATGGAAGCTTTCGTTGACGCTGATATTGTAACAGGGGTGCCGGATTCGAGTATTTCGGCTGCAATTGGTTATGCGGAACAAACGGGTATCCCTTATGAGCTGGGTCTGATCAAGAACCGCTACACAGGCCGGACATTCATCATTCCAAGCCAAGAACTTCGTGAGCAAGGTGTTAAAATGAAGCTGAGTGCCGTTCGCAAAGTCGTCGAAGGCAAGCGTGTTGTCATGATTGATGACTCCATCGTTCGCGGGACAACGTCACTCCGAATCGTCAATTTACTTAGAGAAGCTGGAGCAACAGAAGTGCACGTGCGTATCTCTTCGCCACCTTTTATGAACCCATGCTACTACGGGATTGATACACCGGATCGGAAAGAGCTGATCGCTGCGATGAATTCTATTGAAGAGATTCGTAAAGCGATCAACGCGGATTCCCTGCATTTTTTGACAAAAGAAGGTTTGCTGGATTCGATCGGTCAAGGTTCGGCAGGGGCGGAAAGCGGCTACTGTACGGCTTGCTTCGATAATACTTATCCAACAGAAATTGTGGATGTTACTAAGGTTGGTTGTGCTTGCGATTAATTGGTTAATAGATTGGGAATGCAAAAAAATGGAATAGACACAACGGGCGGGTCTCGCTTAGGCGGAGGACCACCCGATACATAGACAAACTAAGGAGTGGAAGCGAAGTGTCGGATGCTTACAAAAAGGCTGGAGTCGATATCGCGGCAGGGAACGAAGCAGTAGAACGGATGAAAAAGCACGTCAAACGGACTTTCCGTCCTGAAGTGTTAACTGACCTCGGTGGCTTCGGCGGGCTGTTCAGCTTGAACAAAGACAAGTACGAGGAGCCTGTTCTCGTATCTGGTACGGACGGCGTGGGCACGAAGCTGAAGATCGCTTTTGCAATGGATAAACATGATACGATTGGGATCGACGCTGTTGCGATGTGCGTGAATGATATTATCGTTCAAGGCGCGGAGCCGCTTTTTTTCCTCGACTATCTCGCTTGTGACAAAGTAATTCCAGAGAAAATTGAAGCTATCGTTAAAGGGATCGCTGACGGTTGTGCGCAGTCTGGCTGCTCACTCATCGGTGGCGAAACGGCGGAAATGCCGGGCATGTATGCGTCAGGGGAGTATGACATTGCCGGGTTTACGGTTGGAATCGTCGACAAGAAAAAGATCATCGATGGTACAACGATCCGTCCTGGAGACGTGGTTCTAGGTCTGGCATCGAGCGGTGTGCACAGTAACGGGTTCTCTCTTGTGCGCAAGCTTTTGCTGGAAGATGGCGGTTATACGCTTCAAGGTCATGTTGAAGAACTAGGTGATAAGCTTGGTAACGTGCTGCTTGAGCCAACGAAGCTTTATGTGAAGCCAGTTCTTGCGATGCTTGAAGATGTTGCGATCAAAGGGATGGCACACATTACAGGCGGTGGCTTTATCGAAAATATTCCGCGCGTTCTGCCTGAAGGCGTGAACGTCGAAATCCAATATGGATCGTGGCCGATTCTTCCGATTTTTGAGTTGATGCAGCGTGAGGGCGGCATTTCGAACAACGATATGTTCCGCACGTTCAACATGGGCATCGGGATGGTTGTTATCGTTGGCGCAGACGATGCGGAGAAAGCTATTGCCGCAGCTGAAGCACAAGGCGAAAAAGCCTACCGTTTAGGCGTTGTTACTGAAGGCGAGCGTGTAGTGACGTTCCAAGGAGCTGAGGTTTAATGCAGCCTTACCGAATTGCGATTTTTGCTTCGGGCAGCGGCTCGAATTTCCAGGCCATCGTAGATCAGGTACAGAAGGGGAAGCTTGATGTCAGCATCGAGCTTCTTGTCTGTGACCGCCCGCAAGCGTATGTGGTGGAGCGTGCTATAGAGGCGAAGGTACCTGTATTCACGTTTGTTCCGAAGGAATACGAGAGTCGTGAGGCTTACGAGGCTCTTATCCTTAAGGAGCTGAACGATCGTCAGGTTGACCTCATCGTTATGGCCGGCTACATGCGGATTATTACGAATGTGCTGGTTGAGCCGTATTTCGGGCGCATGATCAACATTCATCCATCGCTGCTGCCGTCATTTCCCGGCGTGCGTGCGATCGAGCAGGCCGTCGAGTACGGCGTAAAGCAAACCGGCGTGACCGTTCACTTCGTGGACGGCGGGCTGGACTCCGGGCCGATCATCGCGCAGCGGGCCGTGGAGATCCACGAGCACGAGACTGCGGACTCGCTGGCCGAGCGCATCCATGCGGCTGAGCACGTGCTGCTGCCGCAGGTGATTCGCTGGCTGCGCGAGGACCGCGTGAGCTTGGATGGCCGCAGGGTTAGCGTGCGGTCGTAGGTTGGTGCCGTAACTCCTGAGATTAAGGTCCCCTGTGGATAACTCGGCTGTGCGCGATGCTGTTTTATATCACTTAAAGTAGCTGTTTTACGCCAATTGCGTGAGTTTGGCCGAAGTTAAAGATGTTTTTCATCGCTAAGCTGGGCTGAGCGGTAGAAATAGCTACTGTAAGGATGTTTTTCAGCGTTACCGCGGTGGATTTACCCTATATGAGTGAGTTTGGTCGATGTTAAGGATGTTTTTCATCGCTAAGTTGGGCTGAGCGGAGGAAATAGCTACTTTAAGGATGTTTTACATCGTTACCGCGACGGTATTACCCTATATGAGTGAGCTTGATCGAAGTTAAGGATGTTTTTCATCGCTATGTTGGGATGAGCGGGAGAAGTTACAAATATAATTTTCTGGGAGGAAGCATAGTGGCAATCAAAAGAGCACTGATCAGCGTTTTCGATAAGACGGGAATTGTTGAATTCGCGAGCGAGCTGTCGAAGCTGGGCGTTGAGATCATTTCTACGGGCGGTACGCTTAGTTTGTTGAAGGATAAAGGGGTGCCGGTTATCGGTATTTCCGAGGTTACAGGGTTTCCGGAGATCATGGATGGCCGCGTTAAAACGCTTCATCCGAATGTTCACGGCGGACTACTGGCTGTTCGTGACAACGTGGAGCACCAAGAGAGCATGAAGAAGCTCGGTTTGGAGTATATTGATCTGGTTGTCGTGAATTTGTATCCTTTTGCTGAAACGATTGCGAAGCCTGATGTGACTTACGAAGATGCGATTGAGAACATCGATATCGGTGGGCCGACGATGCTTCGTTCCGCAGCTAAGAACCATGCGTTTGTTTCCGTTATCGTGGATACAACCGACTATGCGAAGGTGCTGGAAGAAGTGCAAGAGACTGGCGACACAACGCTGGAAACGCGCAAACGTCTAGCAGCCAAAGTGTTCCGTCATACTGGAGCTTACGATGCTTTGATTGGTGACTACTTGACTGGCCTGCAAGGCGAGCCTTACCCAGAGCGCTATACAGTGACTTATGAGAAAATGCAGGAGCTTCGTTACGGAGAGAACCCGCATCAAAGCGCGGCTTTCTATCGTAAGCCGAATGCGGCTGCTGGCAACATTACAACAGCTGAACAGTTGCACGGTAAAGAATTATCGTACAATAATATTAACGACGCTAATACTGCTCTTCAGATTGTTAAAGAATTCAGCGAGCCTGCGGTTGTAGCCGTTAAGCACATGAATCCTTGCGGCGTAGGTATCGGTACAAATGTGCTTGAAGCTTACACGAAAGCGTACAATGCAGACCCAACGTCCATCTTTGGTGGTATCGTAGCTGCGAACCGTGCGGTTGACGAAGCGACAGCTCAATTGCTGCATGAGATTTTCCTAGAAATCGTCATTGCGCCTGATTTTACACCGGAAGCGCTCGATATCCTTTCTAAAAAGAAAAACATTCGCCTACTCAAAGTAAGCGGCTTAGATACAGTAGCTGGCCGTAAAGCGGAGCCAGTGATTACAACGGTTGAAGGTGGCATGCTCGTACAAGCTAGCGATGCTTACCAGCTGACCGAAGCTGACTTGAAAGTCGTTTCGGAGCGTCAACCGACGGCTGAAGAGATGAAACAATTGCTTTTCGCATGGAAAGTTGTTAAGCACGTTAAATCTAACGCAATCGTACTCGTTGCAGACGACATGACGGTTGGCGTTGGCGCAGGTCAAATGAACCGCGTTGGCGCAGCCAAAATTGCCATTGAGCAAGCTGGCGACAAGGCAAAAGGCTCCGTCCTTTCTTCCGATGCTTTCTTCCCAATGGGCGACACGCTCGAAATGGCAGCAAAAGCGGGAATCACAGCGGTGATTCAACCAGGCGGCTCCATTAAAGACGAAGAATCCATCCGCGTAGCGAACGAAAATGGCATTGCCATGGTCATGACAGGCGTTCGTCACTTTAAACACTAAAACAATTGAGAATGCTCACGATCATTAACAGGACCGTGGGCATTCCCCATGAGAGGGGTTTCCTAGATGCGTGTATTAGTTATTGGACGAGGCGGGCGTGAGCACGCGATAGTATGGGCACTCAGCAAAAGCCCGAAGATCAGCAAATTGTTCTGTGCACCGGGGAACGGCGGGATTGCTGGATTGGCGGAATGTGTGCCGATTACGGAACTGCAATTCGAGGAGATCAGTACATTTGCGAAGGAGCAGGCGATTGACCTCGTGATGGTAGCACCTGATGATCCATTAGCAGCAGGTTTGGTTGACCATTTGGAGTCCAAAGGTATCGAGGCTTTCGGACCTCGCGCTAACGCGGCGATCATTGAGGGCAGCAAGGTGTTTATGAAGGAGCTTTTGAAGAAATATAGCATCCCTACGGCTGCTTACGAGTCTTTCGACGCTTATGAGCCAGCGCTTGCTTACTTACGCAGTCAATCGGCTCCAATCGTGATTAAAGCAGATGGCTTGGCTGCAGGCAAAGGGGTTACAGTTGCCCAAACAATGGAGGAAGCGGAAGCAGCGCTTCGCGATATTATGGTGGATCAGGTGTTTGGCAAATCCGGCGCGAGCGTAGTTATTGAGGAATTCCTAACGGGACAAGAGATGTCCCTGCTAGCCTTTGTGGATGGGTCCACGGTTCGCCTCATGGTGCCATCACAGGATCATAAGCCTGTTTTTGATAACGATAAAGGGCCAAATACGGGCGGAATGGGTACATATTCACCGCTGCCGCATATCCCTGAGTCGATTGTACAGGAAGCGCTTGTGAACATCGTTCAGCCTACAGCTGATGCGATGGTAAAAGAGGGCCGTCCATTCAAAGGCGTGCTTTACGCCGGTTTGATTTTGACCCCGAATGGCGTGAAAACTATTGAGTTTAACGCTCGTTTCGGCGATCCAGAGACGCAGGTCATTTTGCCTCGCCTCAAAACTGATCTGCTCGATATTTTCCTTGCCATCAACAACGGAACGTTGGCTGACCAGCCGATCGAGTGGAGCGAGGAAGCGGCAGTTTGTGTCATTGTAGCTTCACCGGGCTACCCAGGTCCTTACCCGAAGGGGCTGCCTATTACTGGACTGGATCAAGTGCAAGACTCGCTAGTGTTCCACGCGGGGACAGCCATCGAAGACGGCCAAATCGTCACCAATGGCGGACGCGTTCTCGGAATCACAGGCCTAGGCAAGGATATCATTGAAGCTCGTCAGAAAGCTTATGCGGATGCGGATCGGATCCATTTTGACGGAAAGCATTACCGTACGGATATTGCGATGAAAGCATTGAAATAGCGTAAGCCTAT
This sequence comes from Paenibacillus phytorum, assembly GCF_013141715.1. Lineage (GTDB taxonomy): Bacteria > Bacillota > Bacilli > Paenibacillales > NBRC-103111 > Paenibacillus_E > Paenibacillus_E phytorum. The sequence continues at coordinate 50,035 of NZ_WHOA01000147.1, forward strand.
AAAGCACAGCCTTTTGTTCATCAAAGGGTTGTGCTTTTTCATTTTTCTCAGTCCGTTTGTAAAAAATATGTAATTAATTGACCGTTGTAAGCGTTTTTTATGTTTTGTATACTAGGCAGTATTAGGTAAGTAGCAAAGCGAGGCTGAATCATGACAATACTTAAAATTGCGGGGTTACATCCGAAGCCGCATTCGTTGAAATATCGTCTAATCCTGATCCTGTTTATCAGCTCACTCGCACCCTTAATTATCATTGGGAGCATTTCCTATTTCTCCATGTATGCGATTTTACAAAATAAAGCAGAGGGCGGAGTCCAAAGCAATTTGCACCAGGTAAGGCTTTTGCTTGAAGATACGCTCGGTCAGTTAAATCACACTTCTCAACAGCTCGCCTTTGACGGGAGGGTTGGCAAAAGCCTAGAGAACTATTTATCAGCTGATTTATATGAAAAGAAAAGATTGAATGACGAGATCAGAAGCGAGTTAGGCTTGATTCATTTTACGAACCCGACCCTTGGATTAATGTTTTATTACTTTGAGAAAGACAAGCAGGTATTATTTGAGAATTTTAACGTTCGTGACGATTATGACCTTAAGCAGTTACCTGTCCTTATCAAATTCGATAAACTTACTTATATGGGACCGCATCTTTCTTTAAACCCCATCGACGGCAATGAAGTGCTGTCCATCCTGCGCAAAGTCGAGCTGCCGGATCGTGACGATGTATATGTCTATATTGAAACTAATTTTAAATTGGCCGAAAGCATACTCAAAGACAACGATCAATTCGGCGGCAACTTGGTACATCTTATCGTCGATAATCATGGCCAAATTGTTTATAGCGAGAATTCAACTGATTTTCCTGTCGGCATGCTGCATAATGCCAATAACCAATCGAATAAAGACACTTCGGGCAAATATATGATGTTTGAGGAGACCAGCAATCAATCTTGGAAGGTATTGGCCGCTGTCCCCAAATCGGTATACAACCTCGAAGTAAATAGGTGGATAAAGCAGTTCGCCTTTTTTGCCATCTTAACGCTTATAGCAAGTTTCTTCATTGCTTGGCTGATTTGGCGAACGGTATACCGTCCGCTCAAGCTGCTGAGTACGGATATTCGCAATGTAAAAAGCAACAACGAGGTTTTCCCGAGAAGACAATCTCAGATCTTGGAGTTTGCTGTTATTTATAAAGAGTTTGCCGAAATGAGAAGCCGTATCTTCGAATTAATTGGTGAGGTAGAGCAGAAGGAACAAGGCAAAGCATTTCTCGAAGTCGAGAAATTAATGACGCAAATCAATCCTCATTTCATTCACAATACGCTCGATACCATCCGCTGGCTGGCTCGTGCCAATGGGCAGAAGGATATAGACCGCTTGGTTTCGACGCTAAACAAAGTGCTCTATTATAATCTCGGTAAAGGCGGACCCGCCAGAATTAAAGATGAGATTGAGGCTTTAAAAAATTATGTCGAGCTGCAGGGGATCCGTTATAACTTTCAATTTGATGTGAAAATCCACGCCGATTCCGAGGCGCTTGAGCTGCCGGTTCCACGGTTCATTCTACAGCCGCTTGTTGAAAATGCGTTATATCACGGCTTGGAGGATAAAGGCATTATCGAAGTCAGTGTCATAGAAGACGGTGAATCGCATGTCATTATTGAAGTTAGAGACAATGGAGACGGGATGACAGAGGAAGAGATTGATCAATTAATGAGCGAGAATACATTAGAGAAAAAGAAGGTAGGTATGGGAATCGGGCTGCAATATGTAAACCGTATGGTGAAGTTCCAATTCGGAGCGGCCGCGAGTTTTCATATTAAAAGCACAATCGGCTCAGGGACGACGATCATACTTCGTCTTCCAATAGGAGGTGTACTCGAATGATAAAAGTTATGGTTGTGGATGATGATCACTTGGTGCGTAAAGGCTTCATCGCGATGATGCCTTGGCGTGAGCATAACCTAGAGGTCGTAGGAGAAGCCGGTAACGGTAAAAAAGCTTTGGAGTTTCTGGAGAATAATCAGGTGGACTTGCTCATTACCGATTTAGCGATGCCTGTCATGTCAGGTATAGATTTGATGAGGTGTGTGAAAGAACGTTATCGGGATATTAGTATGGTCGTATTGACGTTTCATCAGGATTTTGAACTGATTCAGGAAGCGCTCCGCCTAGGGGCACTGGATTATATGACCAAGGTTGAGCTTGAACATGAGCAGATGGACGAAATATTAAGAAGAATTGTAGGTAAAATGCAGGAGCAGAATGTACGAACAAGGGAAACGAAAGCAGAGATCCAGGGAACTCCTACGTTTGCCGAAGAGGATGAAGGACCGTATTCGCCGGAAGTGAAAGCGAGTATTTGGAAGGCAGTAGACATTATTCATCAAGAGTTTCAAAATGAACTTCTTCTGCCGGACATCGCAAAAAGGGTGAACATGAGCCGCAGCTATTTCAGCCGCTGTTTTCGAGATATTGCCGGGAAAACGTTTAACGATTATATCCGGGAAGTGCGGGTGAATCACGCGAAAGTATTGCTTTGTCAAAAAGGGAAAACGATTAGTTGGATTGCCACACAGGCTGGGTATCCGAATGAAAAATATTTTGGCAAAGTGTTCCGTGAGTTGACGGGGATGCTGCCCGGTGAGTTTCGCAAGAGCCAGACTTAAATTCGGGCTTTCACTTAGCGACAGTACACAAATCGTCTCCAAAGAAGTGCACTTTTGTCTCCTAAAACGTTCCCGGAATGCCAAATTAGGAGACGATTTGCTCCTAAACGTAAGACATTAACTGACCCGAATGTCTTTCATTTTCTTTAAAATGTAAGTGCAGGGTTATTAATGAGGAGGGGCAATATGAAAAAGAAAACAACGCTAATTTCTATGATTGCATTGGTTGTTCTGATGACGGCATGTTCAAGCAATAACGTAGGGACCAGCAAGGATGGCGGCGGGCAAGCAGCTAGTCCGAACGTTAAGGTGGACCCGTTTAAGATGCCGAATCCGATTGAAGTGACCACCTTCAAAAGCTTAAGCCCAGGCGCAAAATTACCTGCTGGTGATACAGTTGAAAGCAACCAATACATGAAATATATCTCACAAAAAACGAATATCAACTTTAAAATTTTATGGTATGCAGCTTCACAGGACTATGAGCAAAAGATGAAACTGGCCATCGCGAGCAACGATCTACCTGACGTTATGCTTGTAAACGAGCAAATCTTTCTTTCCCTCGCCGAAGCCGGACAAATTGAGGATTTAAGCAAAGTGTATGAGAAATATGCTTCCCCATTAGCAAAGGAATTGTATGCATCAACGAACAACAAAGCGATTGAGAAAGCAACCTATAAAGGTAAATTGATGGGTATTCCAAATATTAGCGTACAAGCGGATGCTGCAAGTATGGCGTGGGTACGCAAGGACTGGATGGATAAATTGGGACTGCAGCCGCCTAAGTCGATTGACGATGTTGCTGCAATCGCCAAAGCTTTCGTAGAGAAAGATCCAGACGGTAGTGGCAAAGCGGATACAATTGGAATTGCCGGTTTCGAGAAAGCATTAACGGTAAGCGGTAAAGCGCAACGTGGTGACTTCAAAGGTATTTTCCAAGCGTTCGGCGCTTATCCTTCCAACTGGATCAAGGATAGCTCCGGCAAGGTCGTTTACGCTTCGATACTTCCTGAAACGAAGCAAGCACTCGGCAAGCTGCGCGACATGTATGCAGCAGGTGCCATTGATAAGGAATTTGCTTTGCGCAAAGATCCGAACGAGAACATCGTATCCGGCAAAGCGGGTATGTTCTTTGGACCCTGGTGGTCCGGCGGGTTGGCTGCTGATGCTATGAAGCTCAATCCGAAGGCTGATTTCGTGCCTTATTTGATCCCTGATGCCAAAGGGACTGTGAACACGATGATGGTGCCGGTAAGCACACAGTTTATTGTGGTGAAGAAAGGGATGAAAAATCCTGAAGCGGCTATGATTTACGCGAACACGTTTATCAATGCTCAGCGTAAAGTAGATCCAGACGCTCTGAACCTAGACTTCACGGTAAGCGCAGAGTACTGGCCGATCGGAAATTCCACCTACGATTATGCGGATGCTGTGGAGAGAAAGTCCGATACATTGAAAAAGGCGATGGGCGGACAGATCAAGCCTGAAGAGCTGAATCCGGAAATGAAAGAAATGTTTGCGAAGGCAACACGCGACAAAGCCAATCCGAAAGCAGATCTGAAAGATTGGTCAGGGTATTTCGGATACACCGTTCCAGCAGATTTGCTGAAGCAAAATATGAATAAGGTGTACAGCGAATTTACGGCGAATACGAAAACGATGGAAAGAAAATGGGTTAATCTGCAAAAGTTAGAGAATGAAACTTTCTTCGGCATCGTAATGGGTGAGAAACCCCTTGATTCGTTTGATAAGTTCGTTACCGATTGGAAAGCACAAGGCGGCGACGAAATCACGAAAGAAGTAACGGATGAAATCAGCAAGTCCAAAAAGTAACGTGTAATGAAAAGAGCGCATCACCTAACCGAATGGTGGTGCGCTTTTTCTACCATAAAAATGGATAAGTTTGAACAGAGGTGTATCACTTATGAACATAAAATCGTTTTATAAGCACTACCATTTGATGCTCCTGCCGGGTATCGTGCTTCTCATTATTTTTCATCTCGTACCGATGTTTGGAATCGCGATTGCGTTCCAAGATTTCAAGATCGGATTGGGAATATGGGACTCCCCCTGGATCGGCTTCGAAAATTTTACGTACATGTTTCAACTGAGAGACAGTAAAGTGATTTTCTTTAATACGGTATTTATTGCCGTGTGTAAAATTATCGCGCACCTTATCATTCCGCTTACATTTGCCATTTTGCTCAATGAAATTAGATTCAGGATCTTCAAAAGATGGGTGCAGACGGTTGTGTACCTGCCTCATTTTATTTCATGGGTTATCTTGGCTGGTGTTGTGATGGATATGTTGTCGTTAGACGGTATTATCAACCATATGTTGAAAGCGTTAGGTTTCGAGCCGATTATGTTTATGGCCAAAAACAGCTTGTTTCCAGGCATTGTCGTTAGTACAGACATTTGGAAAGAGTTCGGATTTGCTGCCATTATTTATTTAGCTGCACTAGCTGGCATTAACCCGTCCCTCTATGAAGCGGCCGAAATGGACGGAGCTAATAGATTGAAACAGTTGTATTATATTACGCTGCCGAGCTTGGTTCCTACTGTCGTTTTGCTGGCTACTTTGAGCATAGGCAATATTTTGAATGCAGGTTTTGATCAAATTTTCAATTTGTATAATCCCCTTGTCTACGAGTCAGGAGATATTATCGATACGTATGTGTACCGGGTAGGACTTGTACAGGCTCAATATGGCTTAGCTACAGCCGTCGGTTTGTTGAAGTCAGCAATCGGATTCATTCTCATCTTTATTTCTTACAGAGTTGCCTATACGTACGCGAATTACAGAATTTTCTAATGAAGCAGGTGAATGCCAGTGGTACGTAATAAGACGATTTCGGCTCGTATAACCGAAGCAGCTCTAATCCTAGTGATGCTAGTCATTTCAGCCATGTCGCTCGCGCCTGTTGTGCACGTGTTCTCCGTCTCGTTTAGCGACAACGCGGCAGCGGCTGGGGGATTCGTTAAGTTTTGGCCGGTTGGCTTTTCTTTGGAATCGTATCGTAAAATTTTGGAAGAACCGCATTTTTTCAATGCGTTCTTAGTTTCCGTCAAACGGGTTTTGCTGGGCGGGGGAATCAATTTCGTATTGACCGTTATGATGGCGTACCCGTTGTCGAGAAGCAGCAAGGAATTCCCATACCGGAACGTGTATATGTGGTTCATGCTGTTTACGATGCTGTTCAGTGGCGGGATTATTCCGTTATATTTGACCGTCAAATCATTAGGGATGTTTAACTCCATCTGGGCGCTGGTACTGCCGGGTGCGGTGCCGGTTTTTAACGTTATTTTGTTAATGAACTTCTTCCGGAACCTGCCGAAGGAGCTAAGCGATGCGGGTTACATGGACGGTGCGGGACCTTGGTATATGATGGTCAAAGTCTATTTGCCGCTTTCGCTGCCAGCGATGGCTACGGTCACTTTATTCAGTATTGTCGGTCACTGGAATTCGTTCTTTGACGGTATGATCTTTATGCGCAGTGCGGAAAATTATCCGCTGCAAACGTATATTCAGCAGCTCGTCGTCAACCAGAACGTGTTGGAACTTGATTCGACTAAGCTTGAGTTACTGATGAAAGTATCGGATAAGACACTCAACGCTGCCAAAATCGTGGTTTCAATGGTGCCGATTCTTATCGTTTATCCGTTTCTGCAAAAGTATTTTATACATGGCATTATGCTTGGTTCGGTAAAAGAATAGATAAAAAGAGGTGCATATCCGATGGAGTGGAAGGTCATGACTTTCAATTTACGTTACAATGAGCCGAAGGATGGGGACAACGCATGGCCCCATCGTGTGAGGCGCGTTTCCCGTACAATCCAAGAGCACGACCCTATTCTAGTTGGCACGCAGGAAGGCTATTATGATATGCTAACCGAGCTTCACGGGGAGCTGGATGCGTACAATTGGATCGGCATGGGCCGATTTGGTGAACACGAAAATGAGCATTGCGCTATTTTTTATAAGAAGGCTGAGCTTGAGGTGCTGGAGGGAGGTCATTTCTGGCTTTCGGAAACACCTGAAGTAACGGCATCCAAAAGCTGGGACAGCATGTTCCCTAGAATGTGCACGTGGGTTCGATTCTTGGACAAACACACTCAGAAAGCATTTATCGTGTATAACACCCATTTGGATCATCACAGTCAAGAAGCTAGAGAAACTGGCGTTAAAGTGATTTGGGATTATATTCGTTCGCATAAGTCCGAGCTTTCTTTACCCGTTATTTTAATGGGGGACATGAACAGTCATCCGAGCTATCCGCCTATCCGTTATTTGAGGGGGGAATACGGGGACGAAGGTCCGAAAGGGTGGCTAAAAGACGCTTATACCGTTATAGAAGGAAATGTGGGCCGAACTGCACACGACTTCAAAGGTGGAGCAGACGAGGCGCCAATTGATTATATTTTCGTATCTCCCGAGGTGGAACTGCTGGAAACGATTGTCGATAGAAGGCAGGTTGAAGGGGGCTACCCATCGGATCATTATCCGATTATTGCTTCTTTGCGTTTGTCTTAAAACGGAGCAGATCAAGGAGAGCGACAGATGAAACATGTGGAAAGAATACGTTCAGTTACAACAATTACGAGAAGAATTGCTCATTCGGAGCAAAGCACTTATATCGAAGTACCTTTTGAAATGCCCAAGCATGCTGAGGAAATTGTAGTCAATTACGTGATCGAATCACACGGTGAACAGAAGGCCGTGATCGACTTGGGCCTGAGGGACACCGCCAGAGTAAGAGGCTGGAGCGGAGGAGCGCGCAAAGCATTTCGACTCGGACAGGAACAATCAACTCCCGGCTATTTATCGGGTGATTTAACACCGGGAAACTGGGCGGTTCTGCATAACGCCTACAAAGTTCCGAGCGAAGGTTGTTCCGTAACCGTGACTATCGAATTTCTTTATAAGATACCTCGCTGGCTGAAAGGCGATCTACATACGCACAGCGTGAACAGCGACGGCACTTTTACGCTGGAAGAGAATGCGGCTAGGATGGAAGAACTCGGCTGTGATTTCATCGCCATGACGGATCACAATACGGTCAGCCAGAACATGACCTATCCGCGCCATACAAGCGTTGTCATGATACCGGGAATGGAGTTTACAACGAATTTCGGACACAGCAATTTCTTGGGTGTTACCGATCCGATCCGTGATTTTCGGGTGAAGGGTCAAGAAGACGTCAATGCCAAGATTGCCGAAGCCCGCGCTAATGGAGCCAAAATCGTGATCAATCATCCGCACTGCGAGTATTGCCCGTGGGAATGGGATTTCAATGTAGATCACGACTGGGTAGAAGTATGGAATGGCCCCTTTACGGAGCGGAATGTTCGGGCTCTGAATTGGTGGCATAGTCAACTTGTCTCCGGCAGAAGGCTTGTTGCTGTTGGCGGCAGCGATACCCATCGTCCGGATCCATACGTCAAGCATGCGATGCCATGTACATGGGTGTACGCTTCTGAGAAAACCGTTGACGGCATTTTGAGCGCCATTGGGCTGGGTCATGTGGTGATTACTTATGCGCCAAACGGGCCTTTTGTGGAGCTGAACTGCGGCTCTTATCGGGTTGGAGACATCGTTCCAGCAGGAGAGCGGAGCAGAGAAGTGTATTTGCAAGCCGAGGATTTGATGGCCGGAGATATGATCAAACTGTTCAGCAACATCAGATTGGAAAAGGAAGTACTCGTGTCCTCAGACGGGGTGCTTTCCATCCATTTTGACGCAGAGGGAACAACGTTTGTACGCGCCGAAGTATGGCGGCATTTCGATGAGGTCAACATGACGCTTATGGCTGCGTTAACGAACCCGATTTATTTTGACTAGTAAATAGTTTGATAGCAGAAACACAACCTTTTGCATGTTAAAAGGCTGTGTTTTTTATTTTTACCACGATAAATAAACATCTAAATAAGGTCAATTAGCATGGAATGACCTTAACAATAAATTCACTAAAATAATGTCGAAAATTAGAGGTGTTTGTCGAAAAAATATGGAATTTCTAGTGATCATCTATAATCAAAGAAATAAGTGGGGGCGATGAAGATAATGAAGCTAAAAAGTATTCAAAGTAAATTTATGCTGCTGCTTGTTCCTCTAATTGTTGTTACTCTGTTTGGCATCGTCGCGTTCGCATACGTTAAAAGCAAAGGGTTGATTAATAACGAGATTGGGCTCAAAATGCAGCAACAGCTAGAAAGTGTGACCAGCAGCATTAATGGAAAGCTTGTTGTGCATCGTAAAGTGGGAGAAGTGCTGGCCAGAACGGTGGAGTTTGCGCCTAACCAGTTGACTTTGGACAACTATAATAAAATATTAACTAGTGATTTGGCTACGAGTGAAGACACATTTGGTTTAGGAATTTTCTTTGAACCGTTCAAGTACAATGCCAAAACGAAATATTTTTCGTCTTACGCGTTCCGAGAAGGGGATAAAATTAACTTAACGCAAGACTATAACGCAGCCGATTACGATTATCCGCACTGGGATTGGTACAAAGTGGCTCAGGACACCAAGCAATCGGTTGCGTACTCGGATCCTTACTATGATGAACCGACGAAAGTCACCATGGTGACGGCGAGCGTGCCAGTCTATGATCAAAAGAAGCAATTTCTCGCTGTTGTCACCGGCGATTTTAACCTAGCTCGCTTGCAAAAGCTTGTTGAAGAAACGAAGGTAGGCCGCACAGGCTGGGCGTTCATGGTCGATGCCAAAGGGAACTATCTAGCTCTGCCGGATAAGTCCAAGGTAATGAAGGTCAGTATGAATAAGGACCCGAACCCGTCGATAAGTGCGCTGGCGCCAACGCTGCTTTCGCAGCCAAATGGCGAGTCAACCATTACAGATGACATGGGAACTAACCGTATATATTATCAAAAGATACCGGAAACGGGCTGGACAATTGCCCTCGTTATGCCAGAGAAAGAGCTGCTCGAGCCTGTGAACAAGCTTGTCGTTTCTTTGGGCATAGGCGGCCTGATCGCGCTGGTCATTATGGTGCTTGTGATTATTTTATTCAGTCGATACCTTATTAACCTAATACGAAAAGCCAAAGCGATGGCAGGTCGCATTGCGGAAGGTGATTTAACGCAGCATATGGAAGTCAAAACAAGTGACGAGCTAGGACAAATGGGGCATTCCTTCAATGAAATGATTCAGAGGCTTCGTACGATGCTTGGATCGATTTCGATGCACACGCACACCGTGGCTTCTATGTCCGAGCAATTATCGGCTAGCGCAGAGGAAACTTCGAGAGCGACGGAGCAGATTGCAGATTGCATCCAACAGGTAGCCTCAAGCGCCGATGAGCAAAGTCACATGAATGATACGTCGAAAAAGACAGTTACCGATATCGCCAAGCGGCTTGTATCGATTGTGGACGGCGTTAAGAAGGTAAATGATTCAACAGAAAAAACAGCCGAGACAGCTGAAAAAGGGAACAGAGCCGTAGGCGAGGTAACGGAGCAAATGAAGCTCATTCACCGCAACATGGAGCAATCGTCCATGATTGTAGATGAGCTCAGCGGGAAATCGCTGCAAATCGGGGAAATGATCACGTTGATTACATCTTTATCCAGTCAGACGAACTTGTTGGCGCTCAATGCCTCGATTGAAGCAGCACGAGCTGGCGAGCAAGGTAAGGGCTTCGCCGTCGTTGCGACCGAAGTTCGCAAGCTGGCAGAACAATCCGCGACAGCAGCGGACCGTATTCGCAGTTTAATCGGTGACATCCAATCTGAAATTAACAGTGCGGTAGATTCCATGAATAAGGGTACCCAAGCGGTCAATGATGGAACCTTAATGAGCGAAAGTGCGAAGGCGGCATTTCTGGCTATTCTCCAAGCGGTGGAGGATGTTTTTGGACATGTGAAAGAAGTGTCTCAATCGGCTATCTTCATTCAATCCGACTCGAAACATATGGTTGAGGTTGTCGAGCAAATTTGTGCCATTTCCAGTCAATCGCTAGAGAGCACACACAGCATAGCCGCAGCAGCAGAGCAGCAGCTTGCTTCCATGGAAGAAGTTAGCGCAGCATCTCAATCATTGTCCAAAATGGCTGACGAGCTCCAAGAGGTCGTCAAAGTATTTAAGGTATAATAAGTATCGACAGTCCGAAGTTATTTGTCATCGGTGCCCCTGATATACTTGTCCTTGTTTTTGTACACATACCAAAAGGCAACGAGTACACCAACGATTAAAGCAATCGATAACCAGTGGTGAGAAATGAAGCTCCAGAGGGTATTCATGTGAGTACCTCCTCTAATTTTTTAGATTAAGGATAGTTTTGGCAGGAGATGTTGGTTTCATGCATCGGGCAAGCAACAACATGAAAGGCGGAGAACCGTGAAGGTAACAAAAAACCGAAAGCCGTGGATGGCTTTCATGAGTGTTGTTGTATGGATGGTCTGTGTTCTGGTCGCGGTTGGTTGTACATCGCAAGTATTGGATAGACCGGCTATACCGCAGGAATCGCCCATTGTAAGCAAGGAAACGCCCATTGTAAGCAAGGAAACGCCCGCGGTCACGAGTAGTGCGACCATGCAGCCGGTAGCGGAAAGTCCTGCCGCTGAGTCTAAAACAAAGCCTACAGCAGAGCCCGCGGCTTCCAAAACCGCTGCCATACCTAAACAAGGAAGGCTCGTCATGCTGGATCCCGGACATCAGCGTCATGGGAATAATGCTCCTGAGTCAGTAGGTCCGGATACGCGGGAAACTAAACCAAAGGTCAGCTCTGGCACGGTCGGCGTACGAACCAAAAAACCGGAGTATGTGCTCAATCTGGAAGTTTCACAGCTGATCAAGGACGAGCTGGTCCGCCGCGGCATAGAAGTTGCGATGACCCGCGAGTCGCATGAGGTCGATATTAGCAACAAGCAGCGCGCGGATATGGCGAATGAAGCAGGAGCAGCGCTGGCTGTGCGCATTCATGCGGATGGCGATAGTTCACCGAAGACCAAAGGGTTTTCGGTGTTGTATCCGTCGGCTAGCTCAGCAGCGGTGAAGCCCATCTCAGCAGAAAGCCATGAAGCAGCTAGCTTTATTCTAAAGCATTTGAAATCTGCAACGGACACGGCTGGAAGAGGACTATCAGCACGCAGCGACTTATCAGGCTTCAATTGGTCCAAAGTGCCGGTTGTGCTGGTCGAGCTTGGCTTCATGACCAATCCGGAAGAAGATGAGCTGATGTCCGAAGCGGAATATCAGAAGAAGCTGGCCCTAGGTATCGCAGACGGGATTGAGCAGTTTTTGAAAAGCCGATGAGCTAGAGAATAGGTTAATATTGAAGCCGCCCCAATCGAGGGCGGTTTTATTTGCGCCCAAAGGCGTATAATGTATAGTATATTGGTAAAAAGTTACCATTTAGGAAGAAGGGGGATCTGCCATGCTGCCATCTTTTTTCATTGCCCATGGAGCACCGAGTTTGGCGATCGAGCAGCATGCTTACACCGAGTTTTTGCAGAAGCTGGCCAAGAGCATTCCCGCGCCTAAAGCTATCGTGCTGTTCAGTGCACATTGGGAAAGTCCTGTGCAGAAGATTAGCTCGGCGATTCAACTGGAAACGATTTATGATTTCTCGGGTTTTTCAGAAAAGCTTTATGACATTAAGTACCCAGCTAAAGGGGATTTGACGCTAAGCTTACATATACAGCGGCTGTTTCAGGAAGAGGGCATTCGTTGTGAGCTCGATGATGAGCGAGGCTTGGATCACGGGGCATGGGCACCGCTGCATATTATGTATCCAGATGCGCAGATACCGGTGGTGGCGCTCTCTGTGAATCCGCGTTTGACGGCGGAAGAGCATTATCGCATCGGTGCGGCATTAGGCCCCTTGCGGGAAGAGGATGTTCTCATCCTCGGCAGCGGAGGGACGGTTCACAATTTGCGCAGGCTAGATCAGAATAATCCTGTGCCGCAGGTGTGGGCGGTGGAATTCGATGAGTGGTTGGCGGAGCAGCTGGAGACGTGGAATTTGGATGCGTTAGTTCGATATGACGAAAGAGCCCCTAACGCGCGGGAGGCGGTTCCGACGCCGGAGCATTTTGTGCCTTTGCTGCTTGCACTAGGTGCGGCTGACACTACACGCAGGGCGAAGCTGCTGCATCATAGCTTTCAGATGGGCACGCTCAGCTTGTGTTGTTGGATGTTTGGCGGGATGAGGAAGTCGTAGGCGGCTTGCTAATCCAGGAACCGCGCCTTGAACTCAGGCTTCGGCAGCATGCAGTGCTCGGCTTTGCCGAACCAGCGATAGCGGTTGCGCGCTACGAACGAATAGCCTAGATTCCTGAGCGGAGCGGGAATGATAATGGCGGCATAGGCCAGAGGCCAAGCACCACGCAGCCTCCGGGCAATGCGCAGCGCAGCGGTCGAACGGGTATAGGAGCGGCCGCCCTCGATCAGGACGATCGTGCTGATGATATCCGTAGGCAGTTTGTGCTGCTCAAGCAGCTTTTGGCCGCTATCCGACTGTAAAGAAGCGAAGCGGAAAATCCCCTTCGGGTCGTTCCGTAGGATGAACTGAACAGCACCACTACACAGATTGCAGACCCCGTCGAACAATACGATGGCTTGGTCATCGGTGAGCTTGGTCATGGAATAGCCTCCTTTTTGGCGAGTAGGGAATAGTTGAGTGGTTGATGCAAAAAGTGCATCTAATTCCGGTGGTCAGACCGTCTATATAGGTAGGAGCTGCAAAAAGTGCAGCAAAAATGGTCCATTTTAGCCAAATCAACTTCTTTTGAAGAAATTAGCTGTAGTTTTGCAACAAATCTGCTTAAAACGCTTTTTTGAGCTGAATTTGATGCACAAAATGCATTAACTTGTTTAAACATGTCCATCGCGCCCAAAGAAGCATCCCAGCAACCTAGTCCATCATGCATATCTCTCCCTACTATACCTAATCACAGTCGCGGCTCCAACTACCTTTTGACCCACTAGCACAAAAAGTCTTCTACCTATCGCTTCACTAGCATATACATTTACTAGAATGATTAAGAGAAGAGGTGCAGATCTGTTGAAATCATTGCCTTCATTCCGCCCAAAAAACCTTAGCGCCTGGCTCGTCCTAGGATGCTCTGTCATAGCCATTGTCGGTTGCAGCGATACGCCTGCTTCCTTACCACCCGCCAGCCCGAATGCCGCTGAAGCTACACCTGCCGCCGCATCGCCAGCTACCAAGCCTGCTGCCACAGCTGTGGAGACGGAGCAACCGTACAAATTCCCGCTAACGGGTTTGCCTACCGATAAAGAAGTGAAGAGCCGGCCCTTCATGGTCATGGTCGAAAATGCCCCGCAAGCCAGGCCCCAAACCGGCCTAGATCAAGCGGACATCGTCTATGAGATTCTCGCAGAGGGCGAGATTACGAGATTCGTCTCCGTTTTCCAGAGCCAAGCAGCGAAGACCATTGGTCCCGTGCGCAGCATTCGCCCTTATTTCGTGGAGATCGGCGACGCGCTCGATGCGGTTATCGTCCATGCCGGCTGGAGTCAGGAAGCGATGGATATGATGGCAGGCCGCAAGCTGGCCCATCTCGATGAGGTATACGGCGATGGCGCCTACTACTGGCGTGCGACGGATCGTAAGGCACCGCACAATCTCTATACCTCTGTGGATAAAATGAAGCAGGGCGCCGAGGCGCGCAAATTCCGCTCCGAATGGAACGGGCCGCTGCTCACTTTTGCCAAGGAGGGTCAAAGTCAACTTACCGGCGCAGCCGTGAATTATATTCAAATTCCTTATATTCAAGGGTATTTCGCTTCCTATGAATACAATGCCGCTGAAGGTGTATACAATCGCAGCATGGAGGGCAAGCCGCATCTCGACAAGGAGACGGGCAAACAGCTGCAAACCAAAAATCTGCTCGTACTTGAGAGCAAGCATAAGATTGTGGACAAAGAAGGTCGCCGTGAAGTCGACGTATTCGGACCCGGTAAAGGTCTTATCCTGCAAGAGGGCAAGTCTCAGCAGATCACTTGGGAACGCAAAAATGGCATGCTTCGCGCCTATGCGGAGGGTGGCAAGGAAGTGCCGCTGCTGCCGGGCAACACTTGGGTTCAGATCGTACCGGAGGGGACAGCGGTGAAAATGGAATAGCAATAGATAGGCGCAGAGAAGCCGCCCTGCTTGGGTTTAGGACCAAGACGTGGCGGCTTTCTCGTGCGCTTTTTTGGAATTATTTTGACCTTGATAGTTGATGGCATTCACGGAACGCAAAATGCTTACATCCAAGACATTGAGAGTGGTTAAGTTTTGCTAATGCAAAGCTAACCGCGTCACCTGTTTTTTCGAAAAAGTGTTCCTGCCCAATGATATCGTCTAATCTTGTTTTCTTCAGCATTTGGCGTGGTTGGTTTTGTAGTTCGGAAATGATTACGGTGCCACCGTGCTTGTTAAAGTGTTTGACGATACTTGATAAATTGGATTCCCCGGTTGTATCCATATAGGGAACATTGCCCATTTTCAATATTAACACTTTGGGTTTGTAATGGATTTCGTCCATAATGGACTTCTCAAACATCGTTGCAACCCCAAAGAACAAAGCTCCTTCGACGGTGTAGATACTGATTTGAGGGCAATAATGCTGCTCATTAACCATATGTGCTGCTACTTTTTCATTCTTATCGGAAGGGTCGGGCAAGACCTTTGCAGTAATTAGAAGTTCGCTCATATGTTTCACAAAAATGATACCTGACAAGACTAATCCAACCTCAACAGCGGTTGTTAGATCTGTAAAAACAGTAAGAAGAAAGGTAATAAGTAGAACGAATGACTCCGCAGTTTTGGTTTTTAAAACATGCGCGAACTCCCTGCGTTCGCTCATATTCCAAGCAACCACCATTAAAATGGGTGCCATACTCGCTAGCGGAATGTTCGAAGCATAAGGAGAAAATAAGATCAAAACCAACAAGACGACAATACCGTGAATGACCCCAGAGAAGGGAGACTCCGCTCCGCTTTTAATATTTGTTGCGGTTCGTGCAATAGCCCCTGTTGCAGGAATACCCCCGAACAATGGCGTTATCATATTAGCGATACCTTGACCAATCAATTCACGATTGCTGTTATGTCTGCTTCCTGACATTCCGTCAGCAACTACGGCTGAAAGTAAGGATTCAATGCCACCTAACATGGCTATTACAAAAGCGGGTTTTATTAAAGATTGAATGAGTTCAATGGAGAGTGCAGGAAAGTGTATGTTAGGCAAGCTGCTGGGAATTGCACCGTAGGTTGAACCGATGGTTGCAACTTTGTCAGGATAGAATAGGGATGCTATAACAGTAGAAATCAAAATTCCCACTAATGAGCCAGGAATTTGAGGTAACAGCTTTGGTGTCAGAAGGATAAGTACCAGACAAATCACAGCAGTTAAGACACTGTACATATTGATTGTTGAAATGTGAATGCCTAATTCCTTCATATTGGCAAGAAAATCTTGATGTTTCTCAAGATTATGCAATCCAAGGAAATTGGCAATTTGTCCTGTGAAGATGGTAACAGCAATTCCTGTGGTAAAACCTATGGTGACAGGACGTGGAATAAATTTAATTACACCGCCTAATTTAAAAATCCCCATGAATAGCAGAATGACGCCTGCCATAAAACCTGCGATAAGCAAATTTTCGTACCCATATTGCATCACAATCGCAAATAGAATGGGGATAAATGCTCCGGTCGGACCGCCAATTTGAAACTTTGAACCACCCAATAACGAGATTAGTATGCCGGCTACAAACGTCGTATATAACCCGTATTCAGGTTTTACGCCTGAAGCAATTGCAAACGCCATTCCTAATGGAATGGCGACAATACCTACGATTAGACCAGAAATCAAGTCTTTTTGAAATTTTTTTCCATTATAGCCTTGGAATCTGCCACTAAAAGAGAATTTCATATCGAATCCCACCGACCTAAATATCTGATTATTTGAATATACATAAAATCATATATCTAAAATTATCTGGTGTCAATTTGATATTTTCTAGATCAACAAGCGAAACAAAAAAAGAAGCAAATCGATACGAACAACCCGATTCACTCCTTTTTTGTGACTTACTGATTTTTTATATTTTCTAACATTGAAATAGCATTCACAAGATGATTGTCAAAAATCTGCTTAGTAACCGTTAGCAGGTCTTTAATTAATGGGTCTGTTAGAGAGTATACAACAGAGGTTCCGTCTTTAATCCCACGGACTACGTTTTTATTTCTTAATACAGCTAACTGTTGTGAAACGGCAGAACCTTCACTGCCCAATATCGTTTGTATCTCATTAACGTTTTTGTCGCCTTCGACTAAAACTTCAAGGATTCTTATCCGCAGTGGGTGTGCTAACGCCTTGAAAAAATCCGCTTTAAAATGCTGTATTTCTTGATACATAGCGTTCTCCCCTACTATAAATATTCGAACATTTGAATATATAGAATATCATATCACAAGCTGGAAAGCATGGAAGCAAGTTTCAAAATCTTTTGCGTTTTTAAATACTTTTCAGTTATAGTATAAGTTATAAATATTCAAAAAATCAAATATATCGTTATTTGAAACTATGATATAAGGGTTGAGACTGAATGCTCATTGGTGACGAATTGTATATAGCTACAAGAAGGTATCTAATCGACTATGGCATGCGACATTTAAATGGATTAGGAGCAGACCATATTTGTAAAGTGTGCATTCAAAATGGCGGTTCTTGTTGTCGCAGTTGTAATCACTTAGTAGACCGTGTGGGCTGTCAGAATAGAAATACAAGCTGCACCGCTTGGTTATGCGGATACTTAAAATTATTATTTTACAAAGCAGGATTGATTAAAAATTGGCATACATTTTGGGATGAAGTTCCTGGTATTGATTTTAGACAGGATTTTACCCCTCCGTTGGTGAAAATGACGACACATCTTGAAGTTCCTATGATGAGAGAACTGGGCGAAGCGCTAGCGAATGATCTTAAACTTAAGTTGAGTAGAGATAAGGATAATATCGATTTCATTGTATTGGCTAGTGATTTGGATGAGCTTATTGATGAGATTGAATTTGCTGGGAATTCAGATATCTCCACTCCATTAATAAAGAGGCTCAATTATTTAATCAAAGACTTTCATGAGTTTCAGCAAGCCATAAAAAACATTGAATTACACAAATGGGGAGAGAAAACGACTCAAGTGTAAGAGGAGGGATTCTGATTACTACTTCTAGACAGATGGTTATTGAGCAAGGTCTTGATTACTTAAGAGATGTTGGATCAGACCAACTATGTAACATTTGTATAGCTAATGGAGGATCATGCTGTAAAGGCTGCAGAAACTTATCCTTTAAAAGTGGTTGTAGAGTTCGCAACACGAGTTGTACGGCATGGTTATGTGGATTTCTCAGGTACTTTCTTTATGAAGTAGATCTTCTTGAAGAATGGTATTCATTTTGGAAACAAGTGCCTGGGCGGGATTATCGGGAAGACTATACGCCAGATTATTTTGAATTTCAAAAAACTTTAGTAAAACGAGACCTTCGTTTTCTTAGCTACGAACTTGCAGAGGATTTAAAAATATTATCTGAAAATTATCCTGAACAAGGTTATATGTTTGTTTTAAGAGAAAGAATCGATAGTAACTTGGATCTTCTGTTTGACGGGGAAAGTCCAGATAAAAGGGCTATTATTAAAAGTAATTTAGGAGCATTATCGAGCGAGTTTTACCGATTTCACAAAGCTCTTGAAACTTATCGTCAGCAGTTGGAAAAGGGGATCGAAGAATATACATCAAGTAAGTGGGAGTGATTCATATGTTCGAGAAAGCGCAATCCGGAATTATACGTATATCTGACGATGTTATTTCTACAATAGCTGGGCTCGCCGCCCTAGATACACCTGGGATTGCTTCTATGTCAGGCGGCATCTCCGAAGGCCTTACTAAGCGCATGAGCGGAAAAAATGCGAAAAAAGGCGTGTTTGTCGAGGTTATGGAGTCGGAAGCCGCGATCGATCTACGTGTCATCGTCAATTACGGCACTATGATTCAGGACGTATGCCGGGATCTTCAAGAAAACGTTAGGGAAGCTGTGGAAAACATGACGGGACTTCGAGTTGCGGAAGTAAACGTAAAGGTAGAGAGTCTAGCAGTTAAGAAAGAATTGGACCTGTTATATAAAGAAAAATGAGCAGTTCGCAGTCTGCTCATTTTTCGATCATCTTATCGGCGTTTGCGTTTGGTTAAGGAGGTTTTGGAAGCTCCTTTTCTTCTAGGGCCTGAGCTTGATTTCTTCCGGCGTTTGCGTTTGGGTCTAATTATATCTTCCAAATCAGCCGATGAATTCATTTTTCCTTTGCCAATCGAACTCAAAATGGTTTTCACCATAGGAGCCATTTGTTGAAAGGTGCTCATGAACTTCTGGACCTTGCCCATTGTGCCGAGGATGCCGTCAATACCACCCATACGTTCAACGAAGCCGGAGATTTGCTTCAAATTCAAGCCGCTCAGTGGGTTAGACGAGGCACCACCTGCAGCTCCACCACCGCCACCTCCTAAGAGGTTGCTAAGGAAACCGCCACCGCCGCCACCACCTGCGCCGCTAGGATTTCCACCACCACCACCAAAAAATCCGCCACCAGCATTACCGCCTCCTTCGAAAGGAGTAGGAAATCCTCCTCCGCCTTGTGAAAACAGATTACTGCCACCGCCTAAGCCCGGATATTGCCCGAAGCCGCCATCACCAATTTGCGGAGGTAAAGTTAAGCTTCTTGTATACACCTCAGGACGATTACCGCCATTTCCAATGATTTGTCTTTGGTTGCTCACTAGGATTCACGATCCTTTTTTATCAGATTTGTCTCCTACAGGATATGTCACTTGCCTACCGTTGGTATGGACGAATGTCACGGGTCTAGTTAAATGTCACAATTCACCTCATTAACGCATAGAAATTTTAACGTTTCGCAATCCTAAAGGAAGGATTTATTCGTAACGTGTCGAATGATACACAGGAGCTTAAACAGATCTTATAAGCTAACATGCTTTTCTACCGGGAGTTGACAACCTATGCAATTAAAAAAATTAAATGATAAAGCAATAGACCAGCTTTTTGAAGCCGTGCTGACGCTCAAAGATATTGAAGAGTGCTATGTCTTTTTTGACGACTTATGCACCGTGAACGAGATTCAATCGCTTTCCCAACGCCTTGAGGTTGCTCGCATGCTGCGCAAGGGCTGTACCTATAACCAGATCGAAGCCGAGACGGGCGCATCAACAGCAACCATTTCTCGTGTCAAAAGATGCCTGAACTACGGAAACGACGGCTATGTGCTGACGCTGGATCGTTTAGGTCGTTAATGAAGTCGCTTGTTCGAAAAAGAATTCAAGATCCTGCGTTACTTGCGTAATGCGGGATTTTTCCTGTTTATTTGCAGGTCAATTGACATGTGTGAACACATTCGTTAGCATAGGATTTATAGGCATGGTTAGAACGGGTGGGGAAAACAAAATGAGTGAGTATGGTGTACTAGTCATAAGCCATGGCTCTCGTGATGAGGGCTGGGTTCAGCTGGTCGATGATGCGGTGTCTGCCGTCAAGATGCCGATGAATGTTCCGATCTACGCTTCTTATTTAGAGTTGGTGGAGGGCCGATTAATTCAAGATGGTATTTACAGTTTAGAGGCGCAAGGCGTGACGGATATTATCGTCGTTCCACTGTTCGTGTCCTCTGGGAGTACACATATTGATGAAATCAGCTACGCCCTAGGTGTGATTGAACAGCCACTGCTCGAGACAGATATGGAACCTTTTGATATCAAGGCGCGCATTCATTTCACATCACCAATTGATGACGACCCCGTTATTGCTGAGATTATTTATGCGAAAATCAAAGAGCTTTCCGAATCGCCAGGTCAGGAAATCGTCTTGCTCATCGGTCACGGAAGTAAAGAGAAGGGCTTCCATCTCAAGTGGCGCCAAGGCTTAGAGCTGCTCGCAGAGCGGTTAAAAGTGTTAGGCGGCTATGACGAGGCGGATGTCGCTATGCTTTTGCCAGATCAAGTGAAACAGAAGATGACAGGGTGGGCTCAGAAGAAGCCTGACCATGCCGTCGTCGTTGCGCCACTTTTTCTAAGTGAAGGCTATTTCACGACGCAAGTCATCCCTTCCCGCATGGAAGGGTTCGAATATCGGTACAATGGACGGGCGCTGCTGCCTAGTCCGCTAATTTCCAAATGGATCGAGAAGCAGATTGCTTCAGAAATCGCAGAAGGCGAAACAGGTGATTGAGACGATGGTGGTCAAAAGAGCAAGACTGATCTATAATCCGACTTCTGGCCGGGAAGAAATGAAAAAGCGTTTGCCAGAAATACTTCAGCGCCTGGAGCGCGGTGGTTTCGAAACATCCACTCACGCTACCATCGGTGAAGGCGACGCAACACTCGCAGCGGCACACGCCGTTAGCCGAGGCTTTGATCTAATTATTGCCGCAGGTGGAGACGGCACCCTCTGCGAAGTCGTCAACGGCATGGCCGAGAGGGAGGGCAGGCCCCCGCTTGGCATTTTGCCGCTGGGAACGACCAACGATTTTGCCAGGGCGCTAGGCATTCCTAAGAATTTGGAGTACGCCTGCGACCTGATCGTTCAGCAGTACACAACCGACATCGATGTAGGCAAAATCAACAACCGTTACTTCATTAATATCGCTGGCGGCGGCTCGATGACCGAGCTGACGTACGAAGTCCCAAGCAAGCTCAAGACCATGATCGGCCAGTTGGCCTATTATATGAAGGGACTGGAGAAGTTGCCTAGGCTAAAGCCGATTGAGCTGTACGTCAAGGCAGGCGAAGTGGAATTTCATGAGGAAGTCATGATGTTCCTCGTAGGCAACTCTAACTCCGTCGGCGGCTTCGAGAAGCTGGCTCCGGAAGCGAGTATGAATGATGGCTTGTTCGATGTGCTGATTCTGCGCAAGTGTAATCTTGCTGAGTTTATAAGAGTAGTTACGCTCGCACTGCGCGGCGAACATTTGAGCGATCCGAATCTGATTTATTTTCAAACGAATCACATCGAGATTAATTCGCCGGACTACGTCCAGTTGAATCTGGATGGGGAGTTCGGGGGCACACTGCCTTGTGTGATGACGAATTTGAAGAGTCATTTGCAGATTATTGTGGATGAGTCGGGGCAGTCGATTTATAAGAAGACGTTTTTAGAAACGTTGACCACGCCTTTTCATTTGAGAGGGAATGGGCATGGTCATGGGGATGAGGAGCAGGAGAAGCTAGAATAGGGAAGAAGTTACCCCCTGCGTGCTGCGCCCGGCTCAGATAGATTAAGAAACAGGGATTGAGTAAAGTGAGGGTATTATGAGAGCAAAAGGTAGTTCTGGCTCAGTGTCAGGTAAACATAGAGGAACTGGGGATTTTGGAAAGACAGCGAAGACAGGAAATTCCGGAAGGACTGGAAGGACAGGGAATTCTGGCAAGATAGGGAATTCCGTCGCGAAGTCGGCTCCGGCTTGGATGGCTGATCTGCCAGTGCAGATTGGGCAGCAATATGAGGCTGAGATCATTGGGATCAGCCATGATGGCGAAGGGGTAGGCCGTGTCAACGGCTTTACCCTTTTTGTCGCTGGTGCGCTGCCTGGTGAGCGTGCGCTTGTTCGGGTCGAGCATTTGAAGAAGCAGTATGGTTATGCTGCGCTTGTGGAAGTGCTGGAAGTGAGTCCGGATCGGATTGTTCCGGATTGTGGGATATATGAGGAATGTGGCGGCTGTCAGCTGCAGCATTTGAGCTATGATGCGCAGCTTCGTGTAAAGCGCCAGCAGGTTGTGGATAATTTGCAGCGGATTGGGAAGCTGCAGGTTGTGGGGGAGCCAACAATAGGTCATCCTGATGCTGGTGCTTCAGATGAAGGGATTGTTGTTCATCCTACGCTCGGGATGGCCGATCCGTGGCGGTATCGGAACAAGGCGCAGGTTCCTTTTGGTGAAGAGCAGGGCGGCCTCATCGGCGGATTTTATGCGCAGGGAAGCCATCGCATCATCAATATGGATGAATGTTTGATCCAACATGAGTCGAACGACGAAGTCGTTGCTCGTGTGAAAGAGATCGGCGCGCGTCTCGGAATTCGCGCTTATAATGAAGAGCGTAATGACGGACTGCTGCGCCACGTCGTAGTCAAAGTCGGCTTCCGTACGGGAGAGATCATGGTCGTCTTAGTTACGAATGGCACCGAGATTCCTCGTGTTGCCGAGTGGGTTGCTGGCATTCGGGCTGCGCTGCCCGGCGTGAAGAGCATTTGCCATAACATTAATGTGAAACAGACAAATGTTATTTTTGGGGATGAGACTCGCGTCCTGTGGGGCAGCGAGGTCATCTATGACTATATCGGCGATGTGAAATTTGCAATTTCCGCGCGATCTTTCTATCAAGTGAACCCGGTGCAGACGGAAGTCTTGTACGGGAAGGCACTGGAGTACGCCGCGCTGACTGGCGGCGAGACGGTTGTCGATGCCTATTGCGGCATCGGAACGATCTCCCTGTTCCTCGCCCAGAAGGCGGGACAGGTGTACGGGGTTGAGATCGTCGAGGAGGCGATCGCGGATGCACGGAAGAATGCCGAATTAAACGGCATGACGAACGTGCACTTCGAGGCAGGCCCAGCGGAAGTGGTCCTCCCCGAGTGGACACGTCAGGGCGTTCGGCCCGACGTGATTGTGGTGGACCCGCCGCGCAAGGGCTGCGACCCGGCGCTGCTGGCGACGATCCTCGAGCTGCAGCCGCGGCGCGTCGTCTATGTGTCGTGCAGCGCATCGACACTCGCGCGCGACTTGCGCGTGCTCGTCGATGGCGGTTACGGCGTCGCGGAGGTGACGCCGGTGGATATGTTTCCGCATACGATTCATGTGGAGTGCTGTTCACTGTTGGTGAGGAAAAATTAAAGCAAGATGCATCGGTGTCTAGACCCTTCCAAAATGTATGGAAGGGTCATTTCTTAATCATTTTGTTTCCTGATAGAAGCGAAATGACTCTCAGGAGATACGTTTATCAGACACGACTTTTGCTTTTGCATCCATCGATGCAGGATGGTATCCTGATTTTAATTCAGCGGGAAGCTTTAGGCTTGTCATGATTAATCATACAGAGGAGGCTTTATGGAATTAAAATTGTTCAATTTTATAGAGAATGTTACAGAGTATCTGGAGGATTCCAGAAATGAGTTGAATGCAGCAAGCAGAGATATACGGTTATATTTTGAAAAAGTATTAGAAGATTATAATGAAGGGTCTTTGAACGTTAATTCCAGAGTCAAATCTACATCAAGTCTAAAAGAAAAAATCCTTCGAAATGGCTACTATAAAAAATACACATCTCCACAGCAACTGATTTCGAATCTGTCAGATTTAATCGGGATACGAATTGAATGCAGATTTATTGAAGATGAAAAAGAAATATGTGAGCTACTAAAAAAACATTTTCATGAACAAGATGAAGATGGGTATTTTTACAATTCCACGAATAAAAACATAAAATTAAAGTTGGCAGGAGAACAACCTCAACGGCAAAAAAATGGCTTTGAAGTATTCAGGATAGACGGGTGTTGCCAATATGAGGGTAAAAAGATCAACTTTGAATTGCAAATTAAATCTCTCGTGGATATATTCTGGGGAGAGATTGAGCACAAGGTTATCTACAAAAATAATAATTATACCTTGGGAGACGAATTTATAAAAAACATAATGACGTCGATTAAGAAAAATCTCTTGATGATTGATAGTCAACTACAGGCAGTAGATAATCAAATCAATAAACTAAATTCGATTAATCCCGCCAATCGGAAACGGCAGATCCAGAAGCTGCTGTCAAAGATTATTTATGATATTTATTCATTAAAAATGGAAAATAACATTGGTCTTATCGTGGATTTTAAAGAATCCAGTGATACGATCATGAAATATATTTTCCGATCTAATAATGCGGAAGAACTAGGAGACTACAGTGGAACATTAGTTAAAACATTGAATAGGTTGAATGATGTCAGTCGGAATCATGTTAGCTTTACTAGTGAAATAACATTTGAGAAGGATATATATTTTCAAGATGAATTTAGCAATATGATCAGCAGCACAATTTTAAAGTCCATCAATTGTGATTTTAATTGGAACTTATTCTTTCGAGTTTTATTTGAAATAGAACTAGGCAATAATGCGGAGGACTTTGAGAATTTTGTTGGATTTTTCAAGAATTTGTTGGAAGAGAATATCAACTTTGTGAAATTGCGTTCAAAATTTAATAGTGAAGAAGCAGGTTACATTGCGAACTTGCTTATGAAGGAAGTAGCGTACTGTTTTACGCAAATTGATTCCATTACATTGATATATGACCGTAGCATTGAAGTAATCAAGCATGTTGTAAACAACACTATTGATTTGATCATTAGAAACATCGATTCATACCAGCAATGGGAGAAGGAACATGAAGTTTACCTGGAAATGACCGGTTCAAAATTATTATCAAAGCTCACGTAATGGGCATATCGTGAGACGTAGAAAGTGCAGATGATATGGTAGAGTTTCCTCATTTCGCTTACATGTTTGGAATACGGAGCGGTTCGTCTGGGTTTATATTGTCTTGAAGAAGCTCATGAACAATATGAAATCCCAGATGCTCGGTATACCATTGAACATTTGAAGCGTTTCATACCGAGGACAAGGGCCGCTTGGTAGATTTACGCTGATAGCCAAGGAATAACGGGCTTTTCAGACCACAAGAAGTTAAAGAAAGAGTGGCTAAGAATTGGTGTAAAACTGGTGATAAAAACGAAACGCGAACACGGGAAATGTAGTTATATCAAGGGTTCAGCGTACTATAACAGAGTAGATCGTAAGACTGTATTGACCCGCACACAGGTCATATTGAGACTGTTTGTCTATTGATTTATAAGGATTTTGGGTGAGTAACTAATAGGTTTGGGGACGGATTGAGGACGTGCATGTGCACGTCCTCAATTTATGTTCAATATTTCAACCAAATAAAAGTTTTTTGTAACGTACTCGTTAAAATTTTACAACAAGAACTATACTGAAATCGGCTATTCTTTTCTAAGAACGTGAAAAAGGGTCGTCGTAGCAACCCGATAATTGCTTGAAGATTTGGACAGTTAGTGAATTAGTTGAATTTTTACGATTAAATGGCATATAAACTCAGAATTACAATACTTTATGTTATAATTTAAGTATTTTTGAGGCGAAATATACATTTAACTGTAACCTTCCTGCTCCGTTTCTTAGCTGACGTAGCAGCTTATATTATAAGAAGTTTCTCTATCTTTTTTACTATATTGATATGTTAAAATGAGATTACTATTATGTATGAAATAAATGAAGTGTTTTTAATAGATAGAAGGAGAGGCACATAATAATGGTGATGAACATGATGAACATGATAAACGTGATCAACGATTTTTCTTCCCCCAAATATGATGAGCATCGAATGGCTATTGAAAAGTTGCGTAATAAAGGACGCGACTGGGATTTTATTAAATATTACGGCAAGCAGGATGAGGAAGGGCTACAAAATAAACTCGAACTATTACAAGAAGATGGTATGATTCCAGAAGATTTGAATGCACCAATCTGGTTAGCAATTGTAAAGTTTTTGCGTGAAGCAGCAGAGCGTGAACAAATGATTGAAGAGAAAATTGCCAATAATCGTATTTTAAGTCGTCGTCAAGATAATGATTTGACGATCCCAGGTGGCGGGGCGAGTAGTTGGCAATTATATAAGAACAAGCTAATCCGACAAGGCTGGACTGATGAATCGGTAAAAGATATTGAAAATACAACAATCAGTATTTTAAGAAAACTCCGAGTAGAGACTGATAATTCGATTAAAGGTTTAACTATTGGTCATGTGCAGTCTGGTAAAACAGCAAGTATGGCTGCATTAATGGCAATGGCTGCTGATTGGGAGTTTAATTTATTCATTGTTTTATCCGGAACAATCGAAAATTTGCGTAAACAAACAGAAGAACGTCTAATGAGTGATTTAAAAATGTCAGGCAATCTTTCTTGGGAACGTTTAAGTCAGCTTTCATTAAAGTCAGGTTCTTCGCATAAAGTAAGCAGCCTTTTATTAAATAAAGGGTCACGTGAACGTTACTTAAATGTTTGCCTGAAAAATAAAACACGTTTAAATGATTTAATCCTTTGGTTAAAAGAAGATGGCAAAAAGCTTTCTCAAATGCGTATTTTAATCATTGATGATGAATCGGACCAAGGTGGAATCAATACAAATGATGTAAATGATTCACTGGCAGAACGTACAGCATTGAATAAAGCAATTGTAGAGCTAGTGAAAATTCAAGCAAAAGATGGTTCGAAACCGTTAAGTATGAATTACATCAGTTACACAGCTACACCTTATGCTAACTTTTTAAATGAAGCTTCAGAAGAGTCCCTATATCCACATGATTTTATCGCGGTATTAAATCCAGCGAAAGAATATTTTGGTGCAAAACAAATTTTTGGATTAGAGAATAATGAATATTATCGCGGGCTACCAATGGTACGTGTAATTACTGAAAATGACTGTGATTTAGTCAATAGTATCCATAAAGAAGAGGGGGGGTATTTACCGCAATCATTTAAAGATGCACTTCATTGGTTTTTATTAGCGACTTCGATTATGCGTTATCGCAAATATAAAAAGCCGATTAGTATGCTTGTACATACGAGTCAGAAGCAAACACATCATCAAATTTTTGCGGATTTAATCAACAGTTATTTCAGTAGTACATCGAAAGTGAAAATCATTGAAGCGTGTCGTGTACTATACGAACAAGAGCAGAAAAAGTTTACAAAAGAAGACTTCGATATGGAATTTGAGGTATACCCAAATAAAGATGATGTGAAAGATTATCCACTATTTGAAAAAATTGAAGAAGAGCTAAAACGTTTAATCCGTCATCATCCTTCTCATATCAATGTGTTAGAAGATACAAAACGATTGGAATATCATGACGGTCTTCATTTATGTATCGATAACTGTGCAAATAATGGGGTCACGGAAGATCTAGAGCATGTCCGTTTAGTTTATCCAGATCCCAAATCACCGAATTACCCAGCCCCAGCCCCAGCATTTATTGTTATTGGTGGTAGTACGTTATCGCGTGGTTTAACAATTGAAGGGTTAGTGAGTACATATTTCCTTCGTACGACTTCGCAGGCAGATACATTACTTCAAATGGGGCGTTTCTTTGGTTACCGCAAAGGTTATGAAATGTTACCGCGTATTTGGCTAACAACGGATACAGAGGCGAAGTTTAAATTTATGGCGACCCTTGAAGAAGAATTACGTGAGGATATTGAAACATATATTTTAGAAGGCATGGATGCCAACGAATACGGCCCAAAAATTAAAAACTCACCAAAACTAACATGGCTACGTATTACAGCGAAAAATCGTATGCAGAGTGCAGAGGAAATCGATTTAGACTTCTCTGGGACATCGAGTCAAACGATTGCATTTGATGATGATGTAGCCATTCAAAGACAAAATATCGAAGTAACGGAGCACTTATTAAATCGTCTAGGCACTCCAAACGAAACACGTAATACTCGTGGTCTTTATTGGGAAGATGTGCCGTTCCAACAAATTATGGATGACTTTTTTCGCAAATTCACGTTTAGTAAACAGAGCGAATTCTCCAATATGGAAGCCTTCTTTGAATGGTATTCAAAGAAAGAAGCGGAAGCCGGTTTTACGAATTGGAATGTCGTGTTATCCGGTAGCGGTAAGTTAGATGATGACGAACATGACGAACATAAACAATGGATAGTCGGTGGTCGTGGTGTAGGGCTAGTTACACGTAGCCGCCGTGGTTCGGCAACTGGCGAAAAAATTAATATTGGTGTGTTACGTGCTCCATCGGATTTATATGCAGATATGACGAAAGAGATGTATGACTCGATTCGAGAGGAATTTAAGTTAACGCAAGCTGTGAAAGCAGAACGTGCACTTATCGAAGATGAATTAGAAGAAATTGATCAAGAACAACCAAAGAAAAGTGTTGTCAATGAGTTGCGTAAAGCTGCTGGTATTGGTTTAACACCGCAGCTACTTTTATATCGTATTGACCAAAATTCGGAATATAAAAAAGGAAATAAACCAAATACAAAAGAATCTAATAGACGTTATGACTTAAATGCTTCAGAAGATCTAATTGGTGTTAGTATATTTGTGCCGGGGTATCGTTCGGGCAACAATTTAGCGACAAAATTGTCGATTCGTATTGAGAATCCAATGGGAGAGTCTGAAACGGAAGAAGGAAAAGAGTAATGCAAATCGAGATTGCAGAGTTCGGGAAAATGTCCCAATCCGGCAATTCATTATTAAAACTTATTCAAAATAATGATTTACCAATTTTAGATTTACTTGTACGTGAAGCTGTGCAAAATAGTTTAGATGCGGGTATTTGTGTAGAAGGGCACGATTCTGTATATGTGGACATTGGCATCAAGGATGTCAATGTCCCAAGCTTTGCTAAGCATTTAGATGGAATTACAGATCGATTAATCGAAAAATTTGGAGTCTCGCCACAAAAGGCGATTTATATTGAGGATGCCAATACAACCGGACTAACGGGTTCATTAGACTTTAAACATTCGCCAAATGGAAATATTTTCAAACTAATTTATGGGATTAGTATGGCACAAGAAACTCCAGGTGCTGGCGGGTCTTGGGGATTAGGGAAGACTGTCTATTTCCGTGTAGGTATTGGCTTGGTTGTTTATTATTCACATATTTTAAATGACGATGGTCAGTACGAGCATCGTTTAGCTGTGACATTAGTAGAAAACGAGAAATTACCAGAAACGATTATTCCAAAATCTTCCGGAAAAGTCCCGAGCGGAATTGCTTGGTGGGGCCAACGTGTAGCACCAGTTAGTTATGATACAATTCCAATTACAGATGAAGCAATGATTCGTGATATTTTACAATCCTTATCTATGAAGCCGTTTGAGGGAAAGCGTTTAGGGACAAAAATCATTATTCCATTTATCGATGAACAACAATTACTTATTAAGCACGAAATCAATCCAGATGAAAACAAACCGTGGGAATCGAATGCAGTAGATTATATTCGTGTGGCAATGCAACGTTGGTATGCACCGCGCTTAGCTAATGAAAAATATACTTATGGCAAATATTTAGACGGACATATCAATGGAGAGAGACTGGAAAAGGATGATTTTTTACCATTATTCCTTGAGCTACAAATGATGTACAACGTAGCTGTAATTGGTAGTAAATCCAAGCGTTATTTTGTCAATGATATTCAAATTCGCAATTATTTTGAAAACAATACCATAAATAACGCGGGGCGTGTAGCATATAAAAAGTTCACGAAGAATGAGCTAGATATGTTAGCACCACTGAATGGTCCGAGTCCGTTTACATGTGTGAATGAGAAAAATCCGTTAGGTGAGCAAAATGCGCCGTTGATGGCTTATGCGAGAAGACCAGGAATGATTGTTAATTATGAAACAGATGGCGAATGGTGTAAAGGACTTGGTGCAACAGAAGAACACGAATATTTAGTGGCTATTTTTGTGCCAAATTCCATTACGAAATTAGTGAATCCAGATAATGATGTCGTCGATTTAGAGGCGTATTTACGAAAAAGTGAGATGGCCGATCACACCTCTTGGAC
This sequence comes from Paenibacillus phytorum, assembly GCF_013141715.1. Classification (GTDB taxonomy): domain Bacteria; phylum Bacillota; class Bacilli; order Paenibacillales; family NBRC-103111; genus Paenibacillus_E; species Paenibacillus_E phytorum. The sequence goes on from NZ_WHOA01000147.1 coordinate 80,397, forward strand.
AGACATTATTATAAAAAGTAAGCCTCTTGACATTGTTGAGAAAATTCGCTCACAAATTCTTCGGAAAATTAAAGGGTCATATGAAAATAAAGAAGAAGTGAAAGAAAAGCAAGGTATGAACAAACTAGCACGTAATGTCGGAAAAATGCTGTTACCACCGACCGGATTTGGTCGTCGTGCTTCTAGTCGCAATCGAGCTGGAGGTACGAAGCTTCCTACTGATATTGGTAGTCGTGGCAATAGTTTTACGATTGTATCACAGAAATATTTAGATACTGGTGCTTTAGAAGTTCATTTTCAACTGAAACTAGCGAAAAATGTCGCTGTATTTACAATAGAGTTATTTATTGCTTCTGAAGGTGGGAAAATCTCAGCAACAGATTGGGAATCAGCTGATAGTGTAGGGACACCATTCCCAGCAGTAATTACGGGTATTTTTTTCCCAAATACGGTTGGTCTATTTGGTCGATCCGCGGCTCAAAAAAGTGACAACAAAGTGTTGCATGCTGTACGTATTGAGAAAAACGATGTGCCTGTTGAATGTTCAGGCAATTTAATATTCACTTGTACGGACCCTCATGTACAAGTCGAAATCTCGATGAAGCCAGAAGGAAGTGTAGACAATGGCTAATAAGGTTAGCATGAATCGACTTTATGATGAGGCTATGGAAGAATTGTTAAATGTCTCGATAGATTTGCAGTTCTTTTATAAAGATGAAGATGGTTCAAAGCAAGTGCTTAATCAAACCGAAGACTATGAGTATAAAACATTATTGAGTAATGACGATGATAGCTGGGACTATGTAGAAAAAGGTTTTGGGCTCTCAGGCAATGTAATATTAGGTAGTCCGTCTAGTATGTTTGGTCCTACGCAATTGGTCAATGCTGATGCAGAGTTAGGGTTTGCATTGCAATGGTTGTCAAAGCAATCTTCTCAGCGCGGTGTAATCCCTTTTGCAACCATTACAAGTACAACACCAAATGACGTGATTATCCCGATTGATTATTATTTCCTAAATGATAAATTATTTGGCGAAGTACATATTTCGCTTGTTGTTTATTTGAAAAAGGCGAGCCGCAATAGTATGCGGGGACAGGCACAACTACCAGGTACAATTTTAGGTAGGTTAGTAGAATGGGATGTTATTTTAGATGGCTCTGGCTCGACGTTCCCGATTGTGGTTGTAAATGAACCGGATAAACCTTTATGGTTTGTGGATTTCAATTATTCGGAGCCGTTAGTCGAACCGTTTGATAAAGAATATATCGCGATTTATTTAAATAAAGCACATGTTGCATTCCGATCGATTCAAAAACCGAAAACGAAGCTTGATCAAGCATTGTATGTAGAGTTTTTAGCAAGCGCCCTGCAGCTTGTTTTGCAAAACTTGATGGAATGTCCGGATTGGCAGGATATTCAAGACGGGAGAAACTGCGAAGAAGGTTCTATCGGGCAAGTCATGCATTATTTTAAAACAACACTAAGTTGGGATTTCGATACGCCAGAAAAACTAGCGATGTCTCTACGCAAAGATTTAGAAACACGAGTAAAGATAGGTGAAATGTAGTGTGGGAGAATGTAGTCTATACAAAAGCCCAAGCAAAATTTAAGTTTCAACAAATTGAGGCCGAACCAGAAAACTGTGCACCACGTCAAGTCAAAGCACCTTTTGATCAGCTACGTGAAATCATGATGGATGAAAAGAAAACATTTTTAGTGGATGAAATGAAGAAAATTAATTCTTATGCATTTGATTTGCATATGGGATTGACATTGTACCATGTGCTAAATGAAGAATACGGCTTTAACGAGAGACTAGCAGCTCAAGATGAGATGTGGCGTTATTTATCGTTGGAAGTATTTCCTGACTTAGTATACGAACGTTTTGGGATGAATGATCAACGTTTTTATAAAGGAACACGTCGTATTTGGTTGAAAAGTATTTGGTGGTATATTCATCTTTCTTGGCAAGGAACAGAGGAAGAAACATTCGATACATTAAAAGGTAATTCGGCAGATGAAATCCTTCAGCTACTCGACCGTTCAGGCAGTGGTGGTTATCGTGTGGAATTAACACGCAAAATGATGCGCCAGTTTAAAGTACATGCTAGTAGCAAAGTGCCACAATTATTTCGTCGTGTGTTGAAATTGAACACAGCACGGTTAAATATGATTGAACCTAGTTTAGTAGAAGGTGGCATAGAAACATACGTAACAGATTTGTATAAGTATTTTCTAAAGGACTTTTAGAAAAATTGGAGAAAGAGTCGAGTATATGGAAACAATACAAAAAATTAGAGAAGGCTTCGCATATTTTCGGACATCTGCAAAACATTCCATTACATTGAAAGAGCAGTATTATTGGATTGTGAAAATTGATGGTATGCAAGGTGTTGCCATTGAAATCCCAGCAGATAAACATGTAAATGAGCAGTTAACCAGCATTTCTTATTATACGAAAGAATATATAATTGGTGGTGAAGAACGCCATTTATTAATGCTCGTATCTGATCATCCGAAGTTATACGATGATTTTGCGATAATTTGTGCTGGCTTTTTAGAGAAGGTACTCGATGCAGAATCGTATCAAGAAATCCAACAGAATCCAATTTCTTGGTGGCATGCGATGAAAGAACTGATGGGCAATGCCAATATTGAAAAAGCAGCCTATAGCGTACTAGCTGAAATGCTAAGTTACTATTATTTGTTGAAACAAGAAAAAGACGTATCTTGGGTAGGGCCATTTGGTGGTTCTGTTGATTTTAATTGTAATGATGGTTGCTATGAGGTGAAATCTACTATAGTACGTTATGGCTCACAAATTACAATTAATAGTCAATATCAGTTAAAAGCAAAATATTTGTTATTTTATCGTTTTGAACCTGCTGTATACGGTATTTCGATTCAAGATATGGTTACAAAATTAGTAGAATTGGACGTAGAAGAATCGGAAATCGAACGTGCACTTGAAAAACTAAAATACCCAATTGGCAGTGAAGTTCGTACAAAATCATATCGCCTGCTCGAAGTAATGAAATATGAAATCGATGAAAGCTTTCCAAAAATCGTACCAGAAAGTTTTATAGATGGACAATTGCCTAAACATATTAGCGGACTCATTTATAAATTAGATTTAGATGGTTTGAATGGAGAAGTTATTGATTTAAAGGAAATCTAATAGAAATTGTTGATATTTTTTATAATGAATCGACTATTTTTGAAGCTTTCAACAAAACTCTTAATAACAACTCAAATATACTTTGTCCAGTGGAATTTACAAATAGCCTTGATAGAACTAATAAGGCTAGCAATCCAATGCTGTATTGACTTTTGAGTAATTTTTTGATGTTTCCATCGAAGTAATTCGAGATATCTTAAAATTACTCTATTAGCTATTATAATGAAACAGTTCATCCAATATGTTTATTTCATCACATAATTAGTGAAATTTGTTCTGTATGTAGAAGATTTTCCTACGATAGAAGAGGAAAAAGTATGTGGCATAAACATAATATAATCATTGGTTGAAAATATCATTGGACTAAAGTGCATAAAAAGGGGTGCTATTTGTCAAAGAGCCACAGTTGCAACCCTTTTCTTCTAGTTTCATTTTCTTTCCTGCTCGGTTAACAGAAGTCCGGATTTAACTTGTTATTTTTAGTCGCGAAGTGGTTTTTGTTTCTCTTTGGTTTGATCGATAAACTGGACCATCCCCTGATTGGTCGTCTCAAAATCCCCTTTGACCAGATGCTCCCAGATCCGTAGAATGTGCCATCCCTTTTCATAATAATAGTTATCCACCTCAAAATCCCTTTTGGCATTTCGGTACAGCTTTGAAACCCAGTAGTTGTTATTATATATTTTGTACTTTCAATTGATGAAATTAGTAATTTGTCTCAACAGGGGTATGGTGTTGCTAAGTAGGAATAGCAAGATACGGGAATCAATATAGAGGGTTACTATTCAACCTCCCCAAATATCCTCTCATCAAGAGGCTTCAAATTGTAATTTACACAAGATACGGTTCGTCTGCATTTATAAATTATTGGGGACGAAAGCACTCAGTGTCTATTACAATGCACCAAAATATAACAATACTAATGTTGAGAAAACCCTAATAAATCAAGACTTTAGCCCACCTCGCAAGATGGAAGCAAAGAGGGCTATGTTCCGTGAAACGGTACATTTAAACAGGAATTTTTCAAAAATAAGCCATGTCTAATAAGGAGCCTGCAGATAATACTTAGACGGTTAATGTGAATTGGGTGATAATTTGTTGTAAATAATCGAGTGAACTAAGAACTAGGAGTTTTAAGCGAAAGATAAAATCCACCATTAAGTTGCAGCATTCTGTAAAGGTATTGTTGGTATTGCATTTAAATTGAAGGTAAATGTAAATATAAGGAGAATTATTATAGATGAATAAAAAATTTTTTTTGGGGGAAAAGATATGTCAGTATCAAAAAAGATACAATCGAGTACTAGTTCTATTGGTGCAAGAAGTTTAGAAAAAACGTTAGTTCGTATAACAATGCCAACATATGACAAAATCCTTGACCATATAAACCACTTTCGTACCCAAGCGCGCAATTATAGGAACGAGCAATCTTTTGACATTAAACCCGAATTTGTTAATACTATTACTATTTTAGGGGATCGCGGAACAGGAAAGACTTCAGTTTTACATACGTTGCATAGAGAAATTCAAAACATGCACATCAATGATATTGTCACAGCGATGATTGTACCCGAAAAAATGAGTTCTGTTAGCGATACCCTTGGTTGGATTCTTAATAGTTTAAAGTTAGTGGTTGATAATATAAACGAACGATATAGTGAATTTCTTTTTCATAAAAGGGAGAGAGAGTGGGCGCACCATCAAAGGGTCAACCGATATGATACAACAGACTCGTTAGCAAACTGTATAAAAAAAGAAGAGTTAAATCCCTTACTATTAGCTTATAAGACAGCAGAGAAGCAATATCATATAAGAAAGGAATACTATCGTGATGCCATTGTTCAGCGCGATGAAGGTATTTTAGGCTTTGTCGCAGATAATCAGAAGATGATTAATGCTGATCTTGAGCTCATCGATAGCTTTCATTGCTTTCTTGATGCAATAATCAAGGCTAAAATGGATCTGGATAATCCTCCTGAAGATCCTTTAATTTTTATTTTCTTGGATGATGTTGATCTATGTGCAGAACGAACAGGAGAAGTACTGGAAACCGTACTAAACTTTCTGACGCACTCTCATTTAGTATCGGTAGTAACTGGCGATTATAAGGTGTTTTCAGAGGCAATTACGCTTCATCTTCTTCAGAAGGAAAACATTTCAAACCCACAGTTTTTCCAAACGAAGTTGACTGGGGCTCATTTGGAGGATCCTTCACATGATAATACGGTTCTAGGAATTCGCCAAGAACGAAGCGAGGAGTTACTTAAGAAAGCACTACCTCCAAGTTATCGACATCGAATGGCACTTTTAAACGACAATGAGAAATGGTCATTTACTGGTTATGAATTAGATGGTACTGTAATGCGTGAATTATTCGCTGATATAGGCTTTAAGGGAAAGCGATTCGGTGATGTCTGGGGTGAGCCAGAGCCTGAATATGCTAAGTTTTTGGATCTAACGCCTCGTGGCTGTATAAATGTATATCAATTCTTACAGCAACGTCGTCACGGAGATTGGGATGGCGATGATGTTAAGCAACTTTTATGGCTATTGGTTAATTCCTCTCGTGGTTTAAGAAAATTCAGCTCATTAATTGAAAAAGCATTTCGTATCTACGCTTCTCATTTAGATCGTAGTTTAAATGCGAAGGATTCATATATCGATTATGATTTAATTTTTGTTCACAAAGAATCACAATCTGAGGTTTACTGTGAGAAAACAAAAAATCAGCCCAATATCGGAGCAGAATTAGAAGCACAACTTTTTGATGAGTTCTACACTATTATGCTACTAGGGGACTTCTTTGAGAAATTGTTTCAACTTCGAGATGCATCATATAACCTAGTTAAAAATCGAATGGTAAACTATCTAAATAGAATAAACAAAAATTACAAATTATTTCCCGATATTCAAGATACCAGTAGATTGCACGATTTTTTTCTTCAACTCACCCAGCGTATTGGGCTTAAAGATGTTGGGGGGTTATTCGCTAATGGAAAAATAAATGAATCGGAAATAGAGTACATTCATCTATTACCAGTCCTGACGGACAATGTAAAAATAGAAGGAAACCTAAGCAATACACTAAGAAAAATTTATACAGAAGATGTTGACTGGGTAAGGCAACAGATTGAAATTCTATTTAAAAACTGGGTTAACCTGCAAGAAATGCAACATCAATTGGTTAACAAATTAAAAGAGAAAATCGGTGAACATTCTTTAGGTCCTTTAAACTGGCGAGATTTAGAACAAGAGATATATGAGCAATTAAATATTAAAGGATTTCGAGATAAATTCTATTCTTTTGCTGATCAACGATCATTGTTCCTTGTGAATTCATTTGAAAAAATTCAATTTAATATCAAGTCTTCGAATTTGGTGGAGAAGGGAAGAATTAGGGGAAAGATGATTTCCCCCATAGTTCAACAAATTAGTTTGATAGATGATAGATTAGACTTAGATATCTCTTTTATTGATAAGCTTATACAACGTGATCAATTGATCAATGAGAAAATCGCAGATTCTAACGAGATTCCAAATGTTGAGGGGAAACTTGAAGTGATTCGCCAAGAACTTAAAAACGCTGATCCAGAAAGTATTATTAGAAGAAAAAGAGTTTTGGAACGTATTACAGTTCAGCAGGAGTATATAAAATCCCGGCAAGAAGAATGGGATAATTTAACCTCATCATTTCTCAATTCTGAATCGATGATTAATAGTGTAATTCGTAAACCTAATGAATATACGGTTACTTTCGATCCGTGGCCAATTCTTGGTAAATTTTTGCCGCCTCGTGATGTAGAAGCTCACAAACGTGCAGAGGATGTACAAGAAATTCATTATGTTTACAAAGGTCTGATGAAGTTGGATTCTGCAACCCAGCAATTCTTGCATAATTATTTTAATGCTCTTGAAGAAGTTAAGCTACTAAACCAAATTAAGCCCTTAGATGTTGAAGCTCGTCAAAAAGAATTAGATCAATTAGAACAGAAACAAAATGAGATTAGGAAAAAGCTTGAACAAAGTGATTTAGAGCTTAAGCGTCTAAGAAAAGCGATTCAAGAGGATTTGGAACAGGATATGACTGAATTGATTGAGAGTGATGAGATCCTCGAACTTATTCGTTCTACAATTAATGATAATAGAAATGCATATACAAAGATATTACGAGAATCTATAGATGAAATGAAGCATAACATGGTTAGTATTATTGTGAATTCTTATAAAAATATATTGGATTTTCATTATAATATCATATTTGAAAAAGAAGAACCGCCTTTCTCAGAAGAGAAAATAAAAGAAATTCAAGATATTTATGAGGGGGTTTTGGAAGAACAACTTGAATATTTAGCAACAGGGGAGCAAATGGTTATACTCGATGAAAGACTTATTAGAAATTTACAAACTTTGCGAAGAATCGGTGGTTCATTCAATAAACGTTTAGCGGATAGTATTAGTTTTATCCATCATAATTTAAAGGAAATTCCGTATGAGGAGTACGTTGATAGATTAAATCAAATAAAATTTAGTGTTCAAGATAGGCAACTTTCTGATTCCAGTGCTCAACAAAGGATTGATATATTGGTATCTTCTCTGTCAATATTTCAAACGCGGCGAGTTCCGAATTCAACTAGAATCCAACTATATCACCAGGCGGCTATACATATTATTCAAAGTATTGCGTCATCCTACATCATGTATACATTATTAACCATTTTACAAACTATGGATGACCGTTCTGCAGAGGCTGCTATGCATGCTTATCGTGAGCAACTTTATCTATATTATCAAGAAAATAAATTTTATCGAGACGGCTTTACAAGGTATATTGGTAAGCATATTAAGGAGGCAATGCGTGAAAATTGAGATATTCCGTGAGCCTCTTGACCTTAGGGCGGAGTTGCTAACTCTACCTTTCACTAGTCTCTTATTTAACGAAGAAGACCCTCTAGAGAAAATTGCTCAAGCAAGTCCTACATCGGATAAGAAGGGCCATCCTCTAAACAAGTTCAAAGAGATGTTATACCAAGAGCTGAACGTAACACATCACCTAAGAAATCTAGATGAGATTGATTTACTGCTGCAAAAATACTTTCCGTTTAAAGATTTACAGGAATCATACTTGGATACAAAGGACATGTCTGGATTTTACATGAAACATCTATCGAAGTTAAGTAGATTATTTATAACTCATCGAAACGGTAAAATCACATTTAAATACTGGGGCCATGAGGAGGATACACTTTTAGGCCATTATAAAGGTATAAACAAGGTGGCATTTTGGCAGTCTCTAAATCGATGTTTCTCAACCGATCTCTTGGTCTTTATTCATTTACTTGAAAATAATATGGATGATGAAACATACCTACAGTCATATCGTTCAACAATTCATCTTGAAGATAAGCAATTGGACCAAATTCTTCAAGCAGGAGTGGCTGATACACATTTGCATTTTTCTGCAGGTAGGAATTTTGCATTGAACTGGATTAGGCTTACCTCACCTCATCTTTTTCCGCCTTCTCGTATGACAAATGAACTATGGGGTCGATCGATTGATGAAAGATTGTTTTATATTTGTTCAATCAACAGGGTGTTGTTAGGTTTATTTCTAGCGAGAAGAGAGCAGGGGAATCTAAGTCAATTTTACGGGAAAATGAGAAAAATAGAGTTGATGTACAAGATCGCTGGCATGAAATCATTTAGAAGTGAAGAGAATTTAAGTGATATATTTGCACAGTTAATTGATGAACTAGATCTTTTACATAGTGATGGAGACGGTCATCTACATACCGAATTGGATTCATTGTATAAGTTGATGCCTGACGAACATAGCGTGGAGAATTTATTTTTATTTCGCGCACTTAAATATTTACAAAGTGGGATAAAAGACACCCTGTTCCAAAGGGCATTTTGGAATTATATACGTATAAAAAACACTGTTTTCCGAATGCAAGTGCAAGCAAATCATACTCGCGGACTAGAATACTTCCAAAGATTCTTTAAGCGCTCTAGCAAAAGTAGAGTCTCTGTAAACCCTTTTCATCACATTCGATATATTCTTCAAACTCAGTTTGACAATCCTTATTTACGCAAATTAGAAGTTCGGTTGAGCCCGCCGACAACTGGAAATTACAAAGAAATAATGCTTGATTTAGCTAGGGAGTTAATAGAATTTTTAAGAGCTTATCATAATGTCACTCATGATTTCGAGCAAAGAGGAAAATTGGTTCCAGCACTTGGGGTAGTTTACCATTTAATTAAATCAAAAGATAATAAGGAAACAGAAAAATGTTGGATGGATTTTTTTGATAGTGGTGATGAACGAAGTCTCTATTTTCGATCCATACAAAAATTATACGGCGCTCAGATGGATGCAATTGTTAAGTTGCGTGAATCAGTACCTGAGCTTTCTTATTATTTAGTGGGTGTTGATGCAGCGAGTAATGAGAAATGGACGGAACCATGGGTTTTCACACACATTTTTCGTAATGCGCGTAATAGTGATAAACACAGAACAATTTATCAAAAGGCGCCATACCTACCAATCCAAACGTTGGGAATTACTTATCATGTCGGTGAGGACTACCGTCATATCCTTACTGCACTAAGGCATGTGGATGAAGTGGTTGAAAAATTTAACCTACATGCAGGTGACCGTATTGGACACGGGGCTGTACTTGGAGTAAAACCTCAGGAATGGATTCTTAACAATCCGGTTATAGTTATACCTAGAATTGAGTATATCGAAAATTTATTGTGGTTATGGGGATTGGAAAAGAAAAATGAGACGTTTTCACATATATATTTATCAAATTTGGAAAAGGAAATTTTGTATCATGCTAAATTCATTTATGGAGAAATGGATGGTATTCATGTTTACTCGTTATGGCAAGCATATGAAAAAAAATTTAATCCTGAATTAAACTTAATTGCTTTTAATCGCTATAAACCAAGCGAAGCAACATCGAACTTTCCTTCGCCGCGATTGTTTTGTAACTTAGTTAATCCGTTGGAAGGACAAGCTTGGAACGTAGAAAAGCTATTTCTTGCTTACCATTGCAAGTGTTACTTAACTTCTATGCTTGAGCCCATAGAAGTATCAGTAACTTCAGAAGATGTACTTTTTTATCAGCAGATCCAATCTCATATCTTAGTGAAAGTTAGTAGCCGTGGCATTGTTGTTGAAACTAACCCTAGCTCTAATACAGCGATCACAGAAGTAGACCATATTTTCGGACATTATATCCAAGAGCTAAATTCAAGAGGTTTAAAGGGAGAACATAAAATTGAGAATGGGCTCATCTGTACCATTAATACAGACGATCCAGTGGTGTTTAATACAACAATTAGTAATGAATTCGCGTATATTTATTATTCACTTCTGGAAAAAGGACATGCGAGAGAGGATGTATTGCGATGGATCGATCGAATTCGTTTTAACGGTATGCGCACCTGTTTTATTATAGATCGTCAAATTACCAATCTAGAAAGATTGAAGGAATTAGAAAGGGTAATTGGTGAGCTTGAAGAACTGATTGAAAATGGAATTTCAGATGAAGTTTAATAACCTCTTCAATAATTTAATGAAAAGTCGTAATTCTCTTGGATCTAGATAATATTTAGAAGGAAAACGTAAATAAAAGAATATATTGGCATTGGATTAAATTATCTGGTTTCGCCCTATCACTAATAGCAACCTACTAGCTCTGAGTAGACTTGAAAACTCCAGTAAAATCAACTCTTAATTGGATTGAAACAGTTTATAGAGGATTGCTAAGTTTTTTGCATACGGGAAACCCAGTGCAGTAGAGTGTATTCCAAAAAAACTCTCGTATATTTACTTATAATTATAGTACTGATTTTTATTTTATTATTTTTCATGTGGATTGCCGCGGCAATCCATTTCTTATATTTCAGTCATACTTAATAGTACTTGAGGTTGTTCTCATTGCTGCAGGTTGATATAGCACCGACCGTCCTAAAGCCACAGCATACAGGGATCAAGTATGTCTATCAAAATAAATAGGCAGTCCCAATTATATTGGGATTTGTTTACTAAAAAATATTTTGATCGTCTTTTACAAGAACGGCTATAAAGTCAATTTTAAATACACATCGTCCATATTGTTTTGGGTTATGTTATACCAATATATCTTGAAGCTATACCGGGAGCTGAATGATTAAGAAGTTTCTGGATCAATGTAATGTCCACGCCTGACTTATAATAATGGTAATCTGAGGAAGGATCCCAATGTGATGAAGCAATGGAACGGTTCAAGCATTGGATGCGCCAGGGGGATATTGTTGTCGTTTCCGGTGGAAATAAACTGGTCCGTGCAATAGGAAAAATTACTGGAGATTATTATTTCGATCAAGATGCCTATCCAGAGTATATGCATTTTCGCGATGTTGAATGGCTGTTTGTAGATAATGAAAACATGATTCCAGTTGAACGAATTCTGAAGGAAAAAATATTTTCCCAACAAGCAATTTATATGTTTGGCCATGAAGATTTGAATATGGAAAGCCTTCGTGAACTAATCGCAGGTGAAAGAAGCACGGGTACCGGAGAATCTCAATATGTCCTGATTATTGATGAAATTAACCGAGGAAACATATCTAAAATCTTTGGAGAACTCATTACATTAGTCGAGTCTGATAAACGGATGGGGCAAATCAATGAACTTTCGGTTACGCTACCATATTCCGGACAGCGATTCTCCGTGCCTTCCAACGTTCATTTACTTGGAACAATGAATACCGCCGATCGTTCAATCGCCTTATTGGACACGGCGTTGAGAAGAAGATTCGACTTCAAGGAAATGATGCCGCGATACGATCTACTCCCTGATAATGTGGAGGGTATCAACGTTCGAAAGTTGCTGCAAACGATTAACGATCGAATTGAATTCCTATATGACCGCGACCATCAAATCGGTCATGCCTATTTTATGACAGAGCATCTAACCGCGGATTATGTTAAACAGGTAATGGTGAGTAAGGTCATACCACTGCTACAAGAATATTTTTACGAGAACTGGGAATCAGTGGAGCTAGTGCTCGGGGGAGCAGGGAAGGCTCTAGACAATGATTACCTGTTAAGTAAGATTAAATTGACTCACCGAGGTTTGTTCGGCAAGTCAGATGTGGCCGATCTTGATAAATTCCGGTATTCCGTCCAAGCAAACCCTTCTAATATGGCTTTGATCCGGGTTTATGAGTCTTTGTCGACTTTAAATACGGAAGAGCAGGATGATTTTGAATGAAGCATTTGATCGTTACTGAGTGCTATGAATCTATACCCATTTCGGTGATGGAGGAAGCTGCCTTGACTCCCTTGGAGGCAGATGAATTATCCCGATATGTTCGTATTGCTGGGCTGGATGAGGATCTCATTCGAATTACAAGAACGGAAGTCATATTCATTAATTATGTAGGATTTATACAACTTACATCTTGTTCCATCGAGATTCTTCCCAAGGTGGCTGGTGACGATCCGGTCCGTTCGCGTAAAGTTTTATTGCGAATGTTACAGAAGACTGGTTACTTGGATATTCATGAGAGCCAGTTAGGTTTATTGGTAACGGAGAAGATGAATCTGTTCGAAATCATTGCCTATTTGTTTACTGGCAAACTAATTAAGGAATTGAATAAAGGAGTGTATCATTCATATCGTGTTCAATACGAAGAGCTTCAAAGCGTACGTGGGAAGATTAATCTTGTTAGTCAATTACAACGTACATATAACAAGTCTACGGATATAAGTTGCATATTTGATGAATTTCAAACTGACAACGTACTTAACCGAATTCTGAAAGCAGCAATCAGGCGTGTAATAACATTATCCAAACATATGGAAACACGCAAGAAAGCCAGACAATCTATGATCTATCTGGACGAAGTAGACGAATCTGTTGACATTCGACAGCTACCGGATGAATTTAATTTCGATAGAAACAACAAGAGATTTCAAGAGAGCTGGAGAATGGCAAAACTCATACTATCACAAACAACTTCCTTGTCAGCTGCTGGTAAGTCTCAAAATACATCGATCTTGTTTAAGATGAATGACTTGTTCGAAATGTATATGGCGTATTTGGTGAAAAAAGTAGCGATGGAGGTAATTGTTAAGGACCATTCTTATAAACTTTTGATTAAGGATGGGACTCAACGGGGAGTTTTTCAACTCGAGCCCGACTTGTTGGTAAGTTTGAAAAATGGAAGTAAAGTCATTATCGACACAAAATGGAAAAGAATCGACAGTTCCATAGCAAGACACGGGGTTCAGCGTAATGATTTCTACCAGATGTATGCGTATTTGACGCGATATGATGATGTAGGGACTGTATTTCTGCTGTATCCGCATCACGATGGGATTTTCAATAGTGGTGGGACATTCCTCGAATCATGGGGCTTGGAACAGGATGAACGGAAAAAATTAAAGGTTTTCTCGATTAGTTATGAAGATGAGTTTAAAGCTATAGATGAGTTGTCAACTATATTATTATGAGAAGTGCCAACGGCAATTCACTTCTTCGACATTTAAAAAAAATCTTTTTGCTTAAAACGTTAAAATGGTGAGTCTGTTAGATTCGAAGTATCAAGAATTACTGCTTAACCAAGTTAATTATTATTCGTTAATAAATCACTTGTGATTTAATTCTATGTGAAGATTTATTAGCAAGATCAATTAAGACCTATACATGCACTCGGTTATCACCACTTTAAATTGGTGTGAAAAGGGGCTAGTTACATCGATTGAGCTTTACAATAGTCTTCATTCAGCAGCTCTGAGCAAAATGATTTAGTTGGGGGAAATTGTATAAATTGGTGTTAATAATTTTGAAATTTCCTCCTAATTAACAAGCATCTCTTTTAGGTTGTTGTATTTCCATAGTTTAAAATTAACTATATCTATTTGGGTGCATGTAAAATCATGGTGTAAACATACATGCACCCTAAATGATATTCATGTCTCCTTCACATGAACCCATACATATTCCTCTGGGAACATGTGTCCAGAAATGAGCCTATTTTGGTATTATTGGTGTTAAATTTGGTGTAAATACCGGTATAAATATTGGTGTAAAAAAACTGGTGTAAAACTGGTGTTAAGTTGGTGTAAATTTGGTAAAAAAACCTCTCCTAAACTAAAAAAACGAGCCTAAGCGAACAGAAATCGAACGACAAAAACCCAGTAAAATCAAGGGTTTAGCGGACTATAGCAGTCTCTATAAAACTCGCTTTTTGACTCGCATACGGTGCATGTGGAGTGTTGCTCATTTTTATGGCGGAACGTATAGTCAGCAAATAAACCCATTACTTTCCCAGTAAAGTCTTGATAACAACGGATTAAAGATGTGACATAAAAGGAGGAAAAGAAACGAGATGGAAGGGACAAACTCATCTATCTCAATTCTTTCCTCTATTTTTTTATCAAAACATACTGGGATTATAGTATAGCTGTTACAAAAAACGGAATGAAAACCAAGTAAAAGGCTGATTTCGTGCACGACTTTATTTATTAATGGAATGGCAAATACGGGTTTGAAAGCTTTTTGGTGGGATTTTATTCGGGGGGAGAAAAAGAGGGGGATTTGTTCTTCTCTGTTTAACCTCCTCGAAAGTATCGCGGAGGTATTTTTGTTTTTTGTTCTGTCATCCGACTCCAATAAAATACAATAAGATTAATTTCGTTTAGAGATGAATATGTGATATGGTAGGAGTGAAATTCTTCAAATAATTGCTTTTGGGGTCAACAATATGTTATTTAATTTTTTTAACCCTATATATAGTATACTCAACAATAAATGCGAGTTTAAAGCATCTTTGAGGTAGGCATAGTTATAATAATTATATTGTTTGATTGGAGGTCCTTTTTTGGAAAAAGTAAAGCCAGCAATTGATGAAGTTATTTTCTCGATAGGGAAGTTAAATGAAGTTCTAGCATCGACTGACAGTCGTAGCTTGGAATTAATATTTAGTAATTATCCCCTAGAAGCGAAACCATGGGAAATGTTTCAAAAATTAATAGACTGGCGAATCATGTTAGATTCGTTTGAATAATATAATTAACCTCGCTTTATAGCCATAAAAGATAACACAAAGAGAAGAGGAAAGGTATGCGATTTTTCTCTAATAAAAAGGAAGTTAATAACGAAAAAATAACTTATATTAGCCCTGAAAAAATAATACCCGACAAGAACCAGCCAAGGAAAACATTTGATGAGGAAGAATTGGTCCAACTTGCACAATCTATTAAAACGCATGGAATCATTCAACCTATCATTGTTAGACCAATAAATGGGGCATACCAGATTATTGCAGGAGAAAGAAGATGGCGGGCCTCGATGAAATTGGGATTGCCGGAAATTCCAGTTATTATTCGGGATACAGATGATCTACAAACTAGGTTCCTTGCAATTATAGAAAATTTACAAAGAGAAGACCTCACTTCGATAGAGGAGGCAAGGGCATTTAAAGCGTTAATTGATTTGTATGGTTTAACACAAGAAAGCCTATCCCAACGCCTTGGGATAGCTCAGTCAACAATAGGTAATAAATTAAGATTTCTGCATTTACCGGAACCCGTTCAACAAGCAATTTTAGAAAAAAAAGTTCATGATCGCCAAGCGCGTGCATTATTGACATTAAAATCAGAAGAACTTCAACTCAAGGTAATGGATGAGATTATAACAAAAAATCTAAATACTAGAGAAACAGAATCTAGGGTTAAAGAGCTTTTGAAGGTAGAGGAAGTTAAACCAAGGCCAAGAATGTACCGGTTTTCTAAAGATTATCGTTTAGCCCTGAACACAATACGCGAATCTTTTCTGCTAGTTACTAATAATGGTCTTAAGCTCGAAGTATCAGAACAGGAAAACAGCGATGAATTTACTTTTGTAATAAAGGTCCCCAAAAAGAATAAATAATATTGTTTTAATTAAGCTGCCGGATTGCTAATCTAGGTTGCTTTTTTTATGACTCTGGTTATACAAAGTACATCAAAAAGAAATATATGCCCAATAAAAAATGGGATACGAACAGGCATTCCATTTTATAGTTATATGTGATAAAATGAGGACAAAATGTCCTCGAGGTGTTCCATGGAATTTGCTGCAGAAAAAATCAAAAAAAAACGTGAAAGACTGGGAATGACCCAAAAAGAAATGGCAGATGTAATTGGACTTGGAAAATACGGCGATCGAACAGTTAGAAGATGGGAAAACGCTGAATCAAATCCATCAGAAGTAGAATTGAAATTTATAATGGAGTTATCAGAGGAACCGCGCTATGCGAATCCTCCTTTGGAACAAGCAAGGTTTAAAACTATTGACTTATTCGCAGGAATTGGTGGAATACGCCTTGCTTTTCACAAATTAGGCGCTTATTCAGTTTTTTCTTCAGAGTGGGATAAATTCTCACAAAAAACGTATAAAGCAAACTTTGGAGAAATACCTCACGGTGATATTACCAAAGTACATGAAGATGATATTCCTGATCACGATATTCTACTTGCAGGATTCCCATGCCAGCCATTCTCACAGGCAGGATTAAAGAAGGGGTTTGAAGATACCCGTGGAACATTGTTTCATGACATTGCAAGAATTATAGCAAAAAGACGTCCAAAAGCTTTTTTACTTGAAAATGTTAAGCAACTTTATGGTCATGATAAAGGTAGAACTTTTAAAACGATAAAAAGTGTGCTTGAAGAGCTAGATTATTCAGTAGATGAAAGTGTTCTTAGAGCAGCGGATTTTGGTGTACCACAAAATAGAGAGCGAATTTATATCGTTGGCTTTGATAACAAGCAGGGAGGAAGGAAGGTAATGCAAGAATTTATATTTCCTATTCCACCAAAAACCAAAACCAGAGTTGGGAATATACTTGAAAAAAGAGATGAGAAGTACTTTGAAAAATATACGATCTCTGACAAACTTTACGAAGGACACATGCGTCGAAAGGAAATGCATAAGCAAAAAGGGAACGGGTTTGGGTTTAGTTTATTTAATGAAGATAGTGAGTATACCAACACCATTAGTGCAAGATATTATAAGGACGGTAGTGAGATTCTAATCGAGCAGCCAGGCAAAAATCCTCGAAAGTTAACACCAACTGAATGTGCTAGATTGCAAGGGTTTCCTGACGATTTTGTAATTCCGGTCTCAGATTCTCAAGCATACCGTCAATTTGGAAATTCAGTTGCTGTTCCGGTTGTTGAGGAAATTGCAAAAGAGATGCTAAAAGCTATGAGTGAGATGCTAATATTGGAGAGGGAAGAAAACGGAGTTCTAGTATAGTGTTTAAAGACAGCCATGCAGGCAGGCTGTCTTGTCTTTTTCATTTGCTTTATAAGGTTATACTTTATTCATAAATTATTATTCTTGTTTGGAGTGAGAATCAATGAGGCGTCCGGACTATCTAGTACAACTACATAAGAACAGTCCGAGCTTAGCAAGTGTACCCTTTGATTTCGTACTTCAATGGCATCCACAGTTAAATTGTAATCTGTCGCCGGATCAACTAAAGCCACAGTCAAACAGAAAAGTTTGGTGGAAATGTAGTGTAGGACACGAATGGAAGGCATCGGTACAGCGTCGATTTCTAGGTGACGAATGTCCATTTTGTAGCGGAAAAAAAGTAACTGAGCAAACATGTTTAATGAATAAAAATCCCGAGCTTGCGGAAGAGTGGGATTTTCAGAAGAATGGGGAGCTAAGCCCAGAAAATGTTTTGCCAGGAAGTACAAAAAAAGTTTGGTGGTCTTGTGTTCGCGGCCATGAATGGCTGGCTAGAATTGATCATAGGAATAATGGCTCAGGCTGTCCCCAGTGCAGGAGAAAAGGACGGGAGTAAGCAGGAATTCTATATACACTTAATTGAAAAAGTAATAGGCGATCAATTCTCAGTACTTTACTGAGATTGATCGCCTATTACTTTTAGTAACCTATTATAACTTTTGATACTAAGATATAAAGAGAGTGAAAGGTTTGATCATTTTCGAACTATTAACCAAGAAAAAGAATGAATTCTTTTTTATTCATGCAATATTGCTTTTTCAAGAAAATCATACAAGTTTAGAAAAAGAGGTATAAAGTCTATTTTATCGAAATTACATATGTTGAAATGCAGTTAATGTTATGTGAGGAGATTAAATTACAATGCCAGCAAATAGACAGGGCGAGTTTACAGAAATTCATCATAATTTCTTTGGAAGTGTTGAAGGTGGATTTACAGCAATTACATCACAAGAAATCAATCAGGTAACATTTAATGTTAAAGTAAGCATTCGAAATGTACTCATTAAACGGTTGGGGGAAGGGAATATCGCTAGGACTGGCAACGGGATTTCTCCTGACATGCTATTCCATATCTGGCCAGGTACAGAAGGAATTGCTGCATCTGGTGATAGAACGTTTCCGTGTAAATTTGGAAAACCACAAGGTAACGAAATGACAGCATATTTTTCTCGTATAGTACCTAAAGAACGAATGAGTGATGGGGATATTTGGTTTGTATTTTTTCGTGATGGTGATGTAACACCTTGGTTTGGTCTTATGAAAGAAAATGTCTGGGACCACTTCTTTAGTGGTTCTAATATGAGAGTTGAAGATACTTCTGGGATCCGTGAAAGTGTACCTACTTTTGGCGCTGAGGTAACAGAACATGTTACAGGTGGGTCCAATTTAATTTTATATGGTGCTCCTGGTACAGGGAAGAGTTTTGAGCTAGAGAAGAGGGCTAACACTAATGTTACAAGAGTGACGTTCCATTCGGAATACACCTATTACGATTTTGTAGGTAGTTATAAACCAGTTCCAATCTATAGCAAAGAAATAATGGATTTTATTTCGGCGGACGGAGGGCCAATAGAAACTGGCCAACCTTATATTGATTATCAATTTGTGCCAGGTCCTTTTGCAATTATATTACGGGATGCGCTTCTTTGCCCATATGAAATGCATACATTGAAAATCGAAGAGCTGAATCGTGCAAACGCGGCCTCTGTATTTGGTGATCTGTTTCAACTGCTTGATAGAAGAGAAAATGGAGAAAGTGAATATAGAATTACACCTACAAAAGAATTGTATAATTATCTTAAGAAAAATGTGCCAAATTTAGGTAATGAAATATATATTCCTGCAAACTTAAATATTTTTGCAACTATGAACAGTGCCGATCAAGGTGTATTTGTAATGGATTCAGCTTTCAAACGGAGATGGAACTTCGAATACATGGCAATAAAATTAAGAGGAATTAAACATGAGAATGAACCCGTTCAATATGAAAATGGGAATATCTCATGGAGTTCTTTTGTTGAAAATATTAATGAACGCCTCGCAGAAATTAAAATTAATGAAGACAAGCATATTGGCCCTTATTTTATGAAAAGTGGAGAACCCTCTAATCGTTCGAAAATTGCTTCTAAGCTTCTTGTGTACCTCTGGGATGATGTTGTGCGGCATAATCGCAATCAATTTTTCCTTGATGAATATAAAACATTCGCTCAGTTAGTAAAAGCATATGAGGCAGATAAGAAAATTTTTGTGTTTAATATAAATACTCAAGAAGAAGATGTTGAAGAGGAACGTACTGAAGAATTATCAGGTGTGGTAGATGTGCATGAGGAATTAATGGGCCTGACTAATGAAAAGTAGAAAAATAAGGGATTTATGCTTTATAGAATCGAAAGAATATTCTTTGGATAAGTATGAACTTCCCCAAAAGTTGCTATTGAATTCGGATATTATAACTAAAAAGGATAGTAAATTTTATTTTAACCTAACGGGTTTCTTGGTCCATAACGATAATATATTTATTGTTTTTCCGAAAAATCATAAGATTCCTGACGATGAGCCAGAACTATTAGAACATATTCGCACACTTGCTGGAGTTTTATTAAGATATCAAAACGAGACTTCGCTAGAAGAAAACGAAAATGAGCTATTATTTGGAAATACGAGCAATGATACTGCAGAAGGTATTGCAGCATCACTGTGGATAATTAGAGATTATATTGAGTACGGTTTAATTCAACGACAATTTCAAAGTAATACTCTTTCAGGTAGTAACATTGACTGGACAAGAACAATAAATACGTCACATCCAATTTTCTCGTCTTCAGGAGTTGTATATACAACCCCTAAGTATCGTAAAAAGTCACTAGATTTGAATAATATTCTTCGTTCAATACATGAGTATGTTGTCCTTAGAAGTTTTCAAAAATATGGCTGGATTCTAGGTTACAATACATTTGATAATGTCACCATTAATGAAGAGTTGCCTTGCAATGAGGAGTTAGCTACTTATCTTCTTAGCAAGGAACTTAATTCAATATTCAATGATAGAGAAATAAAACTAATGAATACTTTAATAGAATTTATTAATGGCTCCGATAACAAGAATCAGAAGACTACTCTAGACACACTGGCTACCAATTATTTTCATAATGTATGGGAAGCAATGTGTAGTTTTGTATTTCGTAACGAGTATAAAACGCTAAAAAAATATATTCCTAAACCAATTTGGCATTTATCTGATAATCGAACAGAATCCACACATCAAAGACCTGATATACTGATTGTAAGGCAAAACAAGCTCTATATTTTAGATGCTAAATACTACAATACTCCAAAATCCTTGCCTGGATGGCAGGATCTTGTCAAACAGTTTTTTTATGCGTATTCATTAAAGCATAAATTCCGTAACATGGTTAATGTGTTGCTGTTTCCTAGCACTGTTGATGATCTATTGGAGTTCTATGGATATGTTGATATTCAGAATCAACCAAGCTTAGGTAAAATACAATCATTTTCCTTAGATACATTATCTTTAATGAAGGATTATTCCAATTATCAATATGGAAGATGGATGGACGTTCTGATATTGAAGATTAATTGTTTGAATGATAATGCTATTACATCGACACAGGATTAAGTAGATGGGGTTACTTAAATGACTACTTGGAGAATACCAAATTAATGGGAATTAACAAATGTGTCATAACTCGATGAACTGGAGAAACTCACTAGATTAGTGAGGTGACGATCGCCTGTTGTATAAAAACCACGAATCTGCTTAGCAAATTCGTGGTTTTTATACAACAGGGCTCTGATACATTTTTTAACTAAATCTTATAAATGATGACTCTTAAAAGAGAATTCTAATCTGTAATAAAAATTGTGAGGTCTAACTGTGAAAATTACAAACAAGCTTTTTAATGTTTTTGATAGAGTCTCTTTTACATATTCAACAAAATCAACAGACGCTGATGAAACAAAAGCAACGTATCAAGAGAACTGGAATGAGTGGAAAAAATTAATTGAAAGTGTTGTTGGAAATTTCCAACAACAGAAACTAGTATTAGATGGTACAGAATCATGGCAAAACAGCGGGCATTTGTCAAATCGTTTTTGGTCACGTCTAAAATTTAATAATCAATTGAATTCTGCATCATGCATAGCTTTAATGATCGATAGAAATAGATTGAGAGTATATTTAGAGTGGCATGACAAAATTGCTGACTCTTCCACTAATAATTTGACAGCTCACAATGATTGGGTAAATCATTTGGATGAATGGATTCATCATTCAAATATCCCCGTTGAACGATATAGTGTATGGACATCTAACCAAAGTATTCAAGATGAATACATTAACCTAGAAAGTTACATTAATAACGAGAACATAGAAAAAACTATTGAAAACGAGTTGAAGAATAGCAGAAAAGCATGGGTGCGTGTAGGTGTTCTTTATGATAAGACGGAGGCCGTTGAATGGAATAATGCAGAAGCAGTTTTATCAAAATGTGTAGAGCAGCTTCTATGGCTCTACAAAAACTCTGTAAAGGATTATATTCCAACCAGTGATAACAGTGACACAAAGTTATTTCTAAATGAAAATACAACTTATAGTGGAATTTCAACTGAAGATAATACTATTACAATTAATGACAATGAAGTGTCCGTATTACTTAATAATATTAAAGTCTTCATCAAACAAAAAGGGTTCATGTACCCCAACCATTGGATCGAGAACTTCTTCCTATCCCTAAAAGCAAAGCCCTTCGTCATTCTGGCGGGTGTCTCCGGCACTGGCAAAACCAAGCTCGTGAAGCTATTCGCTGAGGCCGTAGGAGCAACGGCGAGTAATGGCCAATTCTCATTAGTTCCAGTCCGACCGGATTGGAGCGATCCTTCTGATCTGTTGGGTTACAAGGATTTGTCGGGTGTTTTTCGACCTGGGAAGTTAACGGAGGTGTTGGTTGAGGCTTCAAAGCCGAGCAACCAACATAAGCCCTATTTTATCTGCTTGGATGAGATGAATTTGGCTAGGGTTGAGCATTATTTCAGTGATTTACTGAGTGTGCTTGAGACGCAAGAGTGGGATAACCATCGGATTGTAACAACGCCGCTCATACATAGAGACTCCCTGCAAAATGAGTCAGATAAGCAAGTGTACGGCAACCTACATCTGCCAGACAATGTTTACATTGTTGGAACGGTGAATATGGATGAGACGACGCATCCTTTTAGCAAAAAGGTATTAGACCGCGCCAACACAATCGAGTTTAATTACATTGATCTTGCTCAATATCCAACGGTTGAAGGAACACCGGCTAGTGAAGGTGCTGCGGTTCCTCCTAATTCATTATTGCGAAGCGAATATTTGCAATTGGTTGATGTTTATCATGACTATAAGCAGTTAACGGAAGAGACGACTGAGTTATTGGTGAAGATCAATGGGATTTTGGAGCAGATTCATTCGCACGTAGGGTTTCGGATCCGGGATGCGGTCTGTTTTTACATGATTTATAATGATCGGTTTGCTTTACTCAGTAAGGAAGCGGCATTCGATATGCAATTGTTGCAGAAGATTTTGCCCCGTATCCAAGGGAGTAATTCGTCTGTGAAAAAAGCTTTGCTTCAATTAATGCAGGTGGCTCAGGATCGTAGCTTACCTATTACGGAATATATGGAGGATGCCTCTAAACTGTATCTCTCCCCGGAGACGTTAGCAGTGTCCAAATATCCACAAAGTGCAAGGAAAATCGCCTTCATGCTACGGAGGTTAGAAGAAGATGGCTTTACCTCATACTGGCTCTCTTAATCAAAGCACGGAATTGCTGCGAATCGAGACGAATCTGTTCAATCTCTATATTCAGGGCAAGCCGTTCCATCCCACGGTTGAAACTTTGAATCTCCATCGTAATGTGGATGAGGAGTGGGTGGATGCCCATTTTCACGCTGCGCCGCTGGTGGATTCGTTAGTCATAGATTCTATTTCTGTTTTCTCTCATGAACACAGGGCGATGACAAGTTGGAGTTCGGGTGATTTGTGTACGCCGACTTTTTATGAAACTCAGGCCTATGAACTGGTCATTGAAAAGAAGGCGGATATTGCCTTAACCTTTCACCACGACAATATCCATGTGAGACAGGCGATTAAGCCGCTGGGGAAGATGATTTTATCAGGGATTCTTAATTTTCAAAATGAAGTGGGACTCTCTGAACTTGAGCTTCGATTGAATGGTGAGGCTATTTTTCGTCTCCAGTTAGAGATTTTTCCATCGAAAATAGATTATAAGAATGACTATCAGATGATCCTTAACGATGTTAATGAACAGATTTATAATCTTTCCTTCGATTTTCTGCGGAAAACGTACAATCTCACAGGGTTAAAAGAAACGAATCATCAGAGTTTGACGGAGTATTTTACGATTTTGCAGCATGTATTTACGCAGCTTGTGCAGGCTGTTGAGAGGATCAAGCTATCACCACACTCTAAGCTTCAAAGCGAGAATCGCCTGATAGACGCTGCACGTGTGAAAAGAGCTGGAAAAGAGAACATTGCCTTCCTAGCCAAACGCCCACATCTATTAGCCAAGGATCCGATGAACGGGGTCATTGAGATAGGAGGCCAGCGATATACACCGACTCATTTGCTTGAGACTAAACGCCATGTTCATTATGATACGGCTGAGAATCGCTTCGTAAAATGGGTGCTTGTACGCATTGGGCAGAAGCTTAAGGATGTTAAAACGCGTTTAGCTCAAAAAAGTCGTGTGGAAGATCCTAATCTTACGAATAAGCTTAATCTTATGCAGAGTCAGGTGCAGCGGCTGTTACAGCATGATTTTTTGGATGTTGGCGAGATGAGGCAGCTGTCTATTTCTCTAGTTTTGCAAATGGCATCAGGTTACCGAGAGGTATACCGTTATTATTTAATGCTGTTAAAAGGTTTGTCGATTCAGAATGATCTTTTCCGATTATCGATGAAAGATTTGGCTCAGCTCTATGAATACTGGTGTTTCTTGAAGATTCACCATCTTTTAAGCAAAAAGTATGAGCTGCTCAAACAAGATATTATCAAAATCAATCGGAGTGGGCTGTTCGTCACACTGGATAAGTCCCAGCAGGCGAAGATGGTGTATAAGAACCCGTTGAACGGGGAGATTTTTACGCTGTTTTATAATTCGTTGCCTAAAGATGATCGGCATAGTCCGACGCTGTCCCAGCGGCCAGATAATGTCCTGACTTTGAAAAAGAACGACGCCGCGGCGGAGTATAAATACATTTTCGATGCCAAATATCGCATTAATCCTGCTTATGAGGGAACGCCATACTTCGAGAGGTACCGGATGCCGGGGCCGGAAGAGGATGATATTAATACGATGCATCGCTATCGGGATGCGATTGTGTATTCGGAGGGGCAGGGGAAAGAGTACGAGCGGAGCATGTTTGGTGCTTATGTGTTGTTTCCCTATCATGACGAGGAGCGGTTCCAGCAGCATAAGTTTTATAGAAGTGTGGAGCTCATTAATATTGGGGCTTTTCCATTTTTGCCGAATTCGACGAGCTTGATGGAGAAGTTCCTGGACGAGATTATCATGGATAGTCCGGAGAAAGCCTATGAGCGGACGACGAGGCCGCGAGGGACGAAGGAGTATTACGGGAATAAGCTATCCGGGAAGAATGTGCTAGTGGGGGCTTTGAGTAAGAAGCCGCAATTGGAGGCTGCGTTGGAGCATGGATTTTATCATACTCCTCTTCGGAATATTACGGATCATAAGGTGTTGACTAGATTAGAATTCGTCGCGTTATATCAGTCGATTCGTTTGTTTGGTGCGGATGATGCGGGCATCTCGTGGTATGGAAGAGTGAAAGATTGGAAGGTTGTTCCACGCTCTGCGATAACGGCCATTCCCTCTAGTAGAGGTGCAACGGATGAGCTTTATGTTGTGTTTGAGGTGGACGAGTGGGTGAAAAGAGAAAGAGTGATAATTCCCGCGGGGCATGGGATTTATCGGATTTTGTATACGACGGATTACATGCTTAATAGGGCGAAGGAAGTTTCTGAACTGCGTTTGGAAACGGAAGAGGAATTGCGGGATTGGCGTGAGAAAAGGCGTGTGGGTAAGGTGAAGGTGACGCTGGATCGGGAGCATTTGGATTTGGGGAGTAGTGTTTTGGGGATTGGGTTGGAGGACTAAGGTTGAAAACACTAATGCGTTTATTGCCATTGTGTAATATGATATCATAATCATATATTCAAATTGGTGGTGATTATTATGGATGAAGTACGAACTACAGAAGACTTAATGGAACAGTTATCAAACATGAACAGAGAGAATTCTGTGCGTCAGGTCTTTATTCCTGGAAAAGGGAAATTCACAATTGTTCTACAAGAGGAAGATCCTAATTCCATTGCCACGGATGTTGAATTAAATCCTTACCTAAAACAAATGATGAATGAGAGTATGGAAGCATATAAAGTAGGGCGAACAAAGTCCACTTCTGAATTACTAAAATCCTTATCTCCAAAGGATTTTAGTAAATGAAATCCAATCAGGTGATTTGGCCTGAACCCATTGTCGAGAAACTGCGTTCTTTTCGCAGCGAGCATTTTACACCTGAAGAAACGTACGACTATATTGTACAATGCATACTTGAGGCTGAGGATCTTCTTTTGAACCCAGTTCTTGGCCGTACGTATGTTGAGGAATTTGGAGAGTTTAAAGATCACTCAAGATTAATCTGTAGGAAGTTTAGAATTTATTACAGAATGATCCGGAATGATATCGTGGTAATTGCTTTAATGTTTCCGGATGAAAGCTAATATGAATAATGCGTAAGCCTACTCGAGTATAATCTATGACTCTAGTAGGCTTTTTTAAATTGAGTATAAGGAAGGTGCTAGTCAATGGAAGATTCATTCACTATTAAATCTATTTTTTTTGAAATGGAAAACGGTTATGGATTTGCGCGAAAAAATCAGAAAACGATAAACTTATAAAAAAAGCACCTTTGCAGGTGCCAATCTTGAGGTGTTACCTTGTTTGAACAGCAAGCCCACTAAAAGAAATGGGACCAACAACATCGGCTCTTGTATTTGCAGTTTGGTTTTCTGCGGTCACTGTATAAATATGATTGCCTGATCGTACATTTTTATCGATCGCCTGGAATGTAATAGCATAGTTTTGTTCCGAACCAACCGATTCAATACCTGTTTTTGTATTGAAAATTTCCCTCCCATCACGGAAGATTCTAAAGAGAATTTGGGCGATCCCAGTGATCCCCCGAACACCGATAGTAGCTACTAATTCAACTCGATTAGGTTGAGCATTCGCAGGAATTCTTAGTTGTATTGTTGCTAGACTTACTCTTTTTGGTGATCTAGGGATCATAAAAGATCTGGATAAGTTAAATCTACTTAGCGGCTGAACGGCATTTTTATCGAGAATACGAACCAAAATATCATCTCCTTTTGTTTGATTCTCCAAGATATGTTGGAAAGAAGGAGAGTGATTGGACGATTTATCTAATTTGACTTTAATAGTGATAAATTTGTAGTGTTGTATAAATCATATATAAAACGGAGAATTCAATTGGACAACAATAGGGTTATTGTTATATCGTCACTTTCACCATTAAATAAACTATGGATGTTAAGGGATCAGATAGTTTTGAAGTTAAATGACAATATATTGGAGTTCTCAGGTCTGGCTTAAAACTGAGTATAAATCGCTATGGCAATATCATAGATTGTCTCTGGTATAGAACTGAAGGGAACGCCATACTTCGAGAGGTACCGGATGCCGGGGCCGGAAGAGGATGATATTAATACGATGCACCGCTATCGGGATGCGGCTTATCATGACAAAAAAAAGAACCATAGAATGAAAAGATTTCAACCGTCAAACCTCTCCGACTATGCGGGAGGCCACTGAAGAACTTGTAGTTTTTCGGAGTAGTTAGGGAGTAACGAATAAAAAGACGACCTTTATCCCCACTTTTTGGGGGTGAGAGTCGTCTTTTCATTATCTAAGCAAGCCAGGGATAAATAATCGCTTATATGATCCAGGCTGTTGCGAAGCAGATGGCTAAAGGGAAGGCTTTTATAGATCAAAGTTAAGTGTAATGGCAGCGTCGTAATACTTTCACCATGTTCGTACCATCCAAATTGTGGGATGATAACACCAAGAAACTTATTTCTCATCCATCGCTTCAGGCTATTGCCGTCCTTCCTTCTACAACTTCCCTGATAACTAGGGCGGCTGCTCTCCTGAAGAGATACCCAATCAGGCTATTGCATCTCTTCCTTCTAACTCAATTGGATGAAATAGAGATGCAAGTTTCCTGATTTTATTAAAAAACCTAAGAGGAGGCGGTATGCCGCAATGAGAAATACCATTTATCTAAAAAGGAATAGAAAGATCATTGTACATCCTGGTCATAACCGTCTTCCTCTAACATACATGGCAACAGCAATGAAAAACATAGAGTACTTAGGATTTACTTTTACCAAAGAGCTTATGGAAGTTCTTCATACGATGTCAGTTGATGAGTTCCTAGGGCTGTATCATCAGCTTGTGAAGGACTTGAAGTCGCTTATAGGGGCGAATGTTATCTTCAAACCGATGTATCCTGATTTTCCCCAGCAAGTGATGATGGCAAGCGAAGCAGAGTTATATGTGAATGCGATCTATCACTATGTAACTCTGGGGCTGCCTGAGCATGTTGCGCTTGAGAGATTTCCCCTCCTAGATCAGGTTGATTTGAATATTATCGATTTAGGGAATTTGGAAGATTTCGATCAAATGATGCGTAATATCATTGGGGCGAAAAGTTCGATCTCCGAACCAGACAGGGAAGATATGGAATGGGTGATCGCAACGTATGATGAGTTGAGTACCGTGCTGCCAGATGAGATCCCTATGAAAGAAAATGTGGGGTTTGTCGTAGGAGCGCTCCTCAAATACGAAAAGGCCAACATCAAGCTCATCACAGCATACATGAAAACGGCAACGGATGTACTGCGGTTAGCTGTCGCCCTGTCGGATGGGGATGTAAGCCTTGCAACCAACACGAAGTTCCGGAAGTTCAAGCGTGCTGAGCGGCGGTTGCTTCTGGAGCTGCTTGAGCAATGCGGGAATCGGATTGAGGATATGCTGCGCTATAAGAATCGCTGGATTCGTCTGGGAGAAATTCTACACCCTGCGGAATATAAACATAAATATGACGGCTGTAAGGAAGCTTTTGATATCCTCCGCAATAATAAACCCTATGAAACATTCGGTGGCAAAGTCGAAAATGCGCTCCGTCATAAAGATACCAGTCTGGCTGTGGACATATTGAAAGACCGTGCAGGAGAGTTCGCTAGACGGCTGGATCATTTGCTAAGAATAGATGAAGATTTCTCCCCAGTTGTTGAAAAGTTCGCTGAAATTGCTGCGCAGGTTTCGACGCCAGTGTTGCTGCAAGTGATGGCACATTTCAGCCATAGGGATGAAAGGCAGGAATTACGGACGTTCTTCCCAAAAGGGAATGTAGCGAAAGCAGTAGCGATTCCCAATACGCTTCCTGATATTGAAGTCGAAGCCTGTGAAGCAATCGTGCAAACGTGCAAAAATACGCTAATGCATAAATTCGCCGGACTACCTTCGCTAGGGGGTGTTTATGTCGATGAGAGATTGAGGCAGTATGTCATGCCTTTCTCCCAAAGATCTGCGAGTAAGGCGCTTCGCACCATCGTTCGTGGCAGCCGGCTTGAGATGCCGAAAGGAGATACAATCCGCTTTTTCTTATGGTGGAAAGAGGGGACAGTTAACGGAAAACATACAGGAAGAGTCGATATTGACCTCTCTGCTATGATGTATGATGAGCATTGGCAGTATGTCGAACATATCTCCTACACGAATCTGCGTTCAGATAAATATAAAGCCGCTCACAGCGGGGATATCACATCGGCACCCTTTGGTGCTTGCGAGTTTATAGATTTGGATATTCCTTCTGTTGTTAAATATGGTGGACGCTATGTTGTCGCCTCATTGAATTCGTTTACGGAGCAGTCTTACTGTGATCTACCTGAATGTTTTGCGGGTTGGATGATGAGGAAGCATCCTAATTCTGGGGAGATTTTTGAACCTTCGACAGTGGTGGATCGCATCGATATTGCTGCAGACACGAGAATTGCGATTCCAGTCATTTTGGATTTGGTGGAACGGAAGATCATTTGGTGCGACTTAGCGCTGCAAAAACATCCTAACTACTACAACAATGTAGAAGGAAATCAAAAAGGTATGGTCCTAATGGGGAAAGCGATGACCTCGTTAACAAAGCCTACCCTGTACGATTTATTCATGCTGCATGCTGCGGCCAGAGGTCGAATCGTGGAAGATGTGGATAGCGCGCAGACGGTGTTTGCGGTGAATGAGGGGATTACTCCTTTTGATATCAGCAGGATTATGGCTGAGTTTATTGCTTAAGGAAAAGATGAAATTCGTACAGTTATTAAATCCAAGCATAGTGAACAGAGTAAATTCAATATGGCTAACTGTATATATCAATCATCTCTCATCGGCTCATCTGGTATTTGCACGCGCGGATTCAACTAGTCATTAATGCTGGTTTCTCTGTGTGAGCTATATTTACCCGGTCATGGACTTTTGAGTCCATGGCCTTTTTTTATACTTTGATATCCAAGGGGAAGATAACGATGGCTATTGTCCAAGTAAGATCGACCAACCCGAAGCTTTCTTTTATCATCAAAAAGAATCCGGAATCCGGCCTCATGATCCGATCGAAATTCAAGGGACTATCCGTACAGCTTAATATGGCTGAGGGATAGATCAGGGTTATGATATTCGAGAAATTGGATTAAACTAGTACCATTATCGCCCTCAGGAAAGGAGATAGCAGCAATGAATAAGGATGATTTCGGAAATCGAATGAAGAATTACGAGAATACGTTCCGGCACAGTTTACCGCGGCGTCTGCCTGTAATCCTGAGAATTGACGGGTGCCACTTTCACACCTTTACACGGGGGATGGCCAAACCATTTGATGAGCTGTTAACCAAAGCGTTATGGGAGACCTGTAAATATCTCGCTCAAAATATGATGGGTTGCAAATTGGTTTACCACCAAAGTGACGAGATTTCGATCCTGCTCACGAATTATGATAAATTGACCACTCAATCGTGGTTCGATAATAACATACAAAAAATGGTGTCTGTATCTTCATCAATGGCCACGGCTAAGTTCAATGAGGAGATTAGAAAGTATTATCCCGATAAGGAACTGGCGACATTTGACAGCAGAGCATGGGTATTACCGCATGATGAGGTCACGAACTACTTTCTCTGGCGCCAGCAGGATGCGACGAAGAACAGTATTTCTATGGTTTCACAGGTCCACTTCCCGCAAAAAGTACTACAAGGTCTTGATGGAAAACAGCTTCAGGATAAGCTATTCGTTGAAAAGGGAATAAACTGGAATGATCTTCCTGTATGGCAAAAACGAGGGGTTTGCATCACAAAACAGTCCTATTTTAAAGGAGAAGCACAAAGAAATAAGTGGGATGTTGATATGGATACTCCGATTTTTTCGCAAAATAGAGAGTATATTAATCAATACGTCTATCTGAATAGGAATGAGTAATTATGGAGTGTGTGATCTTTGTCGGTATTCAAGCCTCAGGCAAATCAACCTTCTTTAAGGAGCGATTTTTCAATTCCCACATCAGAATCAACATGGATATGCTTAAAACCAGGCACAGGGAAAACATATATTTAGCCGCATCCTTCCAAGCCAAGCAGCCTTTTGTTGTGGACAACACGAATCCAACGATTGAGGATAGGAGTAAGTATATATCACTCGCCAAAGAACACAAGTTCCGAGTAGTGGGTTATTACTTTGAACCTGATTTTGCTGAGTCTGTAAAAAGAAATGAAGTGCGTTCAGGGAGTGAAAAGGTACCGGAGGTTGGAATTAAGAGTATAATTAAAAGATTACAGATACCTGATTTGAGTGAAGGATTTGATACGTTATATCGAGTAAGGACGGAAGATGGGAAGTTTTATGTTGAGGATTTTTATTAAGGAAACAAAGGGTTAACTCAAGAAGCTTTTCGGTGGTACAAGTGAGTTGAGTTATGAACAAAGTGATAGAAGGCTTGCAAAATGGAGCCATTGGATTTAGAGAGCACCTGTTGTTAAAACAGGTGTTTTTACTTTTAAAAGCTTTACTTTTAACTTTTTGAAGCCGTAAGTAATCTGACTCTTCATGACAGTAATGTGTTGTATGATACGGACTAAGTTGCGATAATTGGGTTATACCTAGAAATGATAAATGGGACTGCCAAATTAAATCCTTTCAGAAAAGAGAGCCAAACGCGATGATCAAAATAATCAGGTCGAAAGTAGAAGCCGAGCTTCAGGCATTCGTCGGGACTGACGCTTATATCCACAGCGAAGCGACGTCATTTGTCTTCGTTCGCAATTTCAAGGTCAAGGTTACCCATGTCTTTATAGCGGGGGAAGGCCCTTTTCGTGCCGCTCTACGATTCGATGGGCATGGCTGGCTGCGAATGGAGGCGCTCACACATTATGAGGTAGATGGGAATGGTCGTCTTTTGCTGGCCGGCTATGATGACAGAGGTCGGATGAATGTTGCTCTGCACTTGGGAAAGGAGCCGTTTCCAGAATGAACAATATCGATAAAGCCAAAAAGCTGCTCGCGGTGTTTGCCCATCCTGACGACGAGTCGTTTATTTGTGGAGGTACTCTCGCCAAATATGCCAGTGAGGGGGTGGACATTACGCTGGTGAGCGCCACGCGGGGTGAAATGGGACGACGTATGGGCAATCCACCCTATCTTAACCGGGAATCGATGGCGGCTGCCCGTGAAATGGAACTACGGCAGGCCTGCGAGAGCCTGGGCATCCGACAGCTCCTATTTTTGGATATCCGCGATAAAACAGTTGAGTTTTCCGATGAGGATAGCTTGACAGCACGGATTGCGGCCCTCATTAATGAAGTGGATCCCGATGTCGTGCTTACGTTTCACGAAACGCTGGGTGGACACCCAGATCATTGCGCAATTGGAAAAGCGACGACGAACGCTTTTGGGCGAACAGGACATAGGGGTGCTTTATATTTCATTACGTTCGGTGACGCAATGGAGCGTCCGGAGCGGTACGGGTATTCCCGAAAGGATGTCATTAAAATCGACGTACATGTTCATCTGGAAGCAAAGCTCGCCGCGTTTCGGGCCCACCGCTGCCAGACCGAAATCGACGAATGGGTATGGCTGCCCACCCAAGAGGCGCTGGTGAGATTAGGCAGATATGAATACTTTTTGAAGGCGGATAGGGAGGCTCCGACGCGGGTTCTCGATGATTTGTTTTAGCGTCTCTCTCGGATCACAAGGGTGTCTCGGCTAAAGCGGCTTTAGCCAAGGTATGAAGTACTGTATTATCCATTGGCGGATTATGCAGGCCTGCACGAACATCCCGGTAATACCGTTCCAAAGGCCGATTGCGGGATAAACTCGCGGCACCGACAATTCTCATCGCCAAGTCCACGATTTTGATGGCGTTGTTGGTGGCAACATACTTGGCCAAGCCGAGCTCTGGTTTCAACGCGGGTCGGTCTTCCTTCTCACGATCCCAGCGATCCGCCACCGCATAAAGGAGCGAGCGTGCGGTTCGTAATTCGATTTCCATCTCTCCGATCGACTGCTGGACGGAAGGGAGTGCGGCGATCGGTTCGTTCATATGGTTGGGTCGATAGGAGAGGGCAAATTCAAGGGCGTAATCACGTGCCGCCAAGGCAATGCCCATGTAACATGCCGGAATATGCAGAAGCCAGCCGCCCCCGTCATCCATGCCATTTCCGGAGAGCCTCATGTCTTTGTCCACAAAAACGCCATCCAGCACCACATCGTGGCTTCCGGTCGCGCGCATCCCGAGTGTATCCCAGGTTTCCACCAAGGTCACCCGGTCCGTCCGGTGAATCAGGAAGTCGGCCGTACAGTCTTCATCCGGGATATACGCCGATACCACAAAACGATCGAGGATCGGTGAAAGCGTACTAAACGTTTTGCGTCCCGTAATCCGCCATCCGTCGTCCGTAGGGACCGCTGTCGTTTCGGGCTTTCCGCCCCGGCTGGGACTCCCGGATGCTGCTTCGCTAGCAAAGGTGTTGATCATCGTCCCGTCGCTCACGACGGAACGGCACAAATCGGCAAATATAGCCTCCGGCCATTTCCGGGTTGTCCCGAGATGAAGGATCTGACCGACATGCCAGCCAACGGCCAATGCGGTCGATCCGTCTCCGTAAGCTAGCCTCTCCTGCAGCATGACGAGGGCATAAAGCGAGAGTCCATTCCCGCCGAATTCTTGAGGGACGGTTATCTTTAAGTACCCGGCCTCGCGCAGGTCTGCGAAATTCTCAAATGGAAACGATCCCTCTTGGTCATGCCGCGTGGCCCTCCCCACAAAAAGGCTAGCCAACTCATCTGCTTTTCTGGCCCAAGCCCGCTCTTCCTCGCTGCGAATATATTGATCAATGACTCGATTCATCTATTACACACTCCTTTTCTTACTTATTATATCAGCTGTCGTATAGCGAGTTATAACAGTCTCTATCAAACTCGCTTTTTGACCGAGTAAAAGATTAATAGGGTTGTGGACTGATTGGGGACGCGAAATGTTGCGTCCCCAATATTTATTGTGAAGAAACTTTAATTTATTTCGAGTAGAATGTTTAAGGTTCGCATGGAAAAATGAACAGGGGTTCGATCCATGCTTTTGTTACATTACGAGCTCTTCGAAGTAATCCTTATCGACCCAATCCTTTTTCAAACGTAAAGAACCCACTGTTCAGGCGAAACAAAGTGAACTTTAATGTCACACAGTGATTATTGCGACAAAAAAGTGACAGTCTCGGAAAAAGTACGACAATATTCGAGGGAAATGATAGAAATATGGGGAAATTTACTTTCTTCCACTTTGCATAAAAGCTAGAATCTGATAGGATATAAAGAAAGACGATAGTTTTAGTAAGAATTAAAAGGAGGCACCTTTTCCATGGAAAAAATGATGCTTGATTCTATAGATGAAATGACGCATCTGGATCAACTTGAGGCTGAAGCGATTTATATTATACGAGAAGTAGCGGCGGAATGTGAAAATCCCGTGATGCTGTATTCGATCGGGAAGGATAGTTCCGTGATGCTGCATTTGGCGCTGAAAGCATTTTATCCGGAGAAGCCGCCGTTTCCTTTCATGCATATTGATACGACGTGGAAGTTTAAAGAAATGATTGAATTCCGCGATCGCAAAGCCAAAGAATTCGGAATTAAGATGATTGTTCACTCCAATCAGGAGGGGATTGATCAAGGGATCAACCCGTTCGATCATGGTTCCGCGTATACGGATATTATGAAAACCCAAGCCTTGAAAGAAGGATTGGACAAATACGGTTTTACAGCTGCGTTCGGCGGCGGAAGACGTGACGAGGAGAAGTCGCGTGCGAAGGAGCGGATATTCTCTTTCCGTAATAAAAACCATGCCTGGGATCCGAAAAACCAACGACCAGAAATGTGGAAGCTTTTTAATACAAGAATCAATAAGGGCGAAAGCACCCGCGTATTCCCAATATCCAACTGGACGGAAAAAGACATCTGGCAATACATTCGCAGAGAGAACATTGATATTGTGCCACTCTATTTTGCAAAAGAAAGACCTGTACTCGAACGCGACGGACATCTCATCATGGTTGACGATGATCGCATGAAACTCGAAGCTCATGAGAAAATTGAAATGAAGAAGATGCGGTTTCGTACATTAGGCTGCTATCCCCTTACTGGCGGAGCCGAGTCGGAGGCGGATACGATAGATGCCATTATTGAAGAAACGCTTGGTGCGGTCTCATCCGAACGGACAACACGGGTAATTGACCAAGAAGCGGCGGGAAGTATGGAAAGACGTAAACGGGAGGGTTATTTCTAAAATGAAAAGTCTGCTTAAATTTATTACTTGCGGAAGTGTAGACGACGGAAAATCCACCTTAATCGGACATATGCTATATGAGGCCAAGCTATTATTCGCCGACCAAGAAAGAGCGTTAGAGCTGGATAGCAGACTGGGCAGCCGCGGCGGCAAAATTGACTATTCCTTGCTTCTAGATGGGTTACTGGCGGAGCGCGAACAAGGGATTACCATTGATGTGGCTTATCGGTATTTTACGACGGACCACCGTTCGTTCATCGTAGCGGACACACCCGGACACGAAGAATATACCCGTAACATGGCCGTAGGCGCATCTTTTGCGGATCTGGCTATCATTCTTGTGGACGCAAAGAAAGGGGTAATTACCCAAACTAAGCGCCACACTCGGATTTGCGCACTTATGGGTATTAAACATCTTGTTTTAGCTGTGAATAAAATGGATTTAGTGGGTTTTGATCCTAAGACATTTGATGCGATCAAACAAGAATTTTTGCAATTGACCTCTGAGTTTCACTTTGAAAGCATTCAGGTGATCCCTGTTTCTGCCACAGAAGGGGATAACATTACGAAAAAATCGCCAAATACCCCTTGGTACGAAGGCCTTGCTTTGCTGCCATATTTGGAAAATGTGGACGTTCATCAGAACGACAATGCGAAGCAATTTATGATGCCGATTCAGCGTGTATGCCGTCCGGATCATACATTCCGCGGTTTCCAAGGCCAAATTGAGGCTGGGCGTATCGCGGTTGGTGATGAACTGACAACGTTACCTAGTCATGAGAAGGCGAAAGTCAAACGGATCCTCGTGGGAGACCAAGATCGCGATTATGCCTATGCTGGACAGCCCGTAACCATTCAATTGGATCGGGAAGTCGACGTTTCGCGGGGCTGTGTATTCACGAAGGATAGTGAGATTCAAGAGGCGGACAGTTTTAGTGCTACGATTCTTTGGATGGATGATTCTGTGCTGACGCCAGGCAAAAACTATCTGGTCAAAGTAGGGACGAAAATCCTACCAGGTACCGTAACGGAGATTACGCATAAAATCGATGTTAATACTGGAAAAACGATTCCAACCGATCATATTGTCAAAAATGAATTGGCCAAATGTGAGTTTTCATTATCTGACGCTATCGTTATTGATTCTTTTGAACAAAATAAAAGCATCGGCGGATTTATTCTGATAGATCGTGTCACCAATATGACATCTGCTTGCGGAGTGATTGAGCAAATCCTTCAAAGCTCCGACAATGCTGTACAGTTAGATACGGAAATCACCAGAGATGTTCGTGCTCAGCAAAAAGGTCAGAATCCTTTGACCCTTTGGTTCACTGGTTCGGTTTCAGCTCAATCGACCCTTGCGAAGGAAGTCGAAAAACGTTTGGTATCGACAGGTCACCATACCATGTTACTGGGGAATGGCCACGGAGAATCGTTGCAGCGATTAGCAGAAGTTGCAAAATTGATGAACGATGCTGGACTTATTGCATTGGTATCGAATGATTCCCCGATCGAAAACGACCGAGAAACCGCGCGAGACATCATTGGCAAAGAATATATTGAAGTTTATGTAAACAGACCACTTGCAGGCAGCTCGAGCACAAATGATACACCTGGGAACCCGGAAATCGAAATCGATATAAGCAAGTTTTCAATCGAAGAAGCTGCAAATTATGTAGTGAAACGAATTATCAAATATTTAATCAATGAGAGTAGTCGTGGACAATTCCTTAATTTCTAATGCTTAAACAAATCGACGCTACGAAATAGTCTTTGAAAAATAGTATCCCTACATCACCGTGAATAGTGATGTAGGGACTTTTTTTTTGTGTCCGCGGCATGGGGCACCTGTTAAGACTCTATTGGTACAAAAATTGGTGATTAGTCTGCAGGAAGTTTAGAATGTTGGGGTTCATTTTAGGCTTACAAAAAAACTGACCGAAGGCAGTCAATTATTTGGAGATATAGAAAGCGTTATTTTCAAGCTTTATTATCAATCCTAACTCATCAACGGCATAGTGCCATGTCATAGGGAAATAGGTAACATCGTTTAATACTAATAAAGGATACTCCTAGGAACCATTATCAATCCAACTGTCGTTTACATAGCCGCTGTGCTGCTGTATCGTTTATTGGAACAGCTGCATATGTGAGGAAGAGATTTGGGTTTAAACAAGTTTTAATGGGACTGCTTTTAGAGGCAGTCTCTTTTTTTATACACCCAACTCTGAAAATGGAATGTCGTAAAAAATTGATATTCAGACGGCTAACGAGATTAACGCATTCACATAACTTCGAAATTCCACATATAAAATAGGTGAATAACGCTTATAGATCTTTCATAATGAGGAGAAGTCCATGATTTTAATCGAAGGTACCAGCAAAATAGCCTTTGAAGAAGGTACGCTGTCTGAGTTAGAACTAACCATTTATCAAAAGAAGCAGAACAGCCCTATTGAGTATCGGTATGATTCCGTTTATACCCTGTTGTTTGAACTGTACATGCGAAAGCAGATTGCGGAGTCCGCGAAAGAGCTGAGTAAAGCTGGTGTCTATTTTGCAGATTTCAAAAAAACGCTATGTAACCCGATGTATTGGCACTTAACTAATCATGGGAGGTTCCAGCTGAATAGCGGATTTGCTCCACAAGATGCGATACGGGATATATTTACAAATGGCAGCTCCTACGCATTCGAATGCTCAATGGCTGTCGTCGTCGTCTTGTACAAAGCCCTATTAGAATCCATAGATCCTAGACAATTCGATATATTGTTTGCGGACCTTTTATTATTTGATTGGCATTCCAACAGCAAATTGCACCTAATCGACCGGACATATAATGAGGAAGCTGTGATTGGTGATGTGCTCTATTTTGAGAACCCCGACTTTGTACATTCGGTACCCTGGTGGAAAGGAGAAAACGTCATCCTGATGGAAAACGACCTTTTTTATGGACATGGACATGGCCTCGGAATTACTTCTGGGGAACAAGTCATTAAAGTCCTGAATAAAAACAGATTGCTTGGCAGTACAAAATCAGCATTTCTGACAGATCGTTATGTTCATCCGGATTTCTCCTACTTCGCAGAATTTCAGCATCGTTTACGGGAGAAACCCATTATTGCGAAAGTAGGAGATTGGATTTATGTTCGAAAAGGTTGGATTATTAACAAAACATGTTAAATGTGCCCAATTTATATAGACAATGACCTATTTGCGAAACCTTGCATATGATGACGTATGCCTACTTCAGAAAGGGGAAAGAAAATGACAAATCGCAATTTATCAACGGAGGATAACCTCCCTATTTATCAAGCTGCAACAAGGACGGAGACTTACCATCCTGCTCAACAAGCTCCGACATGGACGGGGACCCACCATCCAGCTCAACAAGCTCCGACAATGACGGGGGATAACCTCCCTCTCCATCAGCAGCCTTCAGCAGCACCGGGAGCGCATTATCCAACGCATCCACATCACGAACATGCTCATTATACACATCCTCACCATCCACATCATCATCACGCCTATCACCCACAACACCATCACTCCTATCACCCACAACACCATCATGCCTATCATCCCATGCATCATCTTGCTTACCATCCGATGCATCACCACGTTGCCTACTACCCACATCATCATTACATGCATCATCATCCGATGCATCATCTTCAACACCATACTCAGCATCCTCAACATACACAACAGCACCACCATACCGGGCAAACCCATCATTATCATCACCAACAGCATCATACGCCTTCACAATAAAACTAATGCAGTCACCAACCACCCACTATAAGCAGTCTACAAGGTGCATGTAAATAAATATTAAAACAAAAACCTAGAAGTTGTTGCTTCTAGGTTTTCTTGCTTTCACTCGAACCACTATACATGATTAGCTATAGTTAACACTATTAACCAACATAAAGGATGTGGTGTAGATATATGTTATACTTCCGTTAGCGACAAGTGAAAAGGAG
Organism: Paenibacillus phytorum; assembly: GCF_013141715.1. Classification (GTDB taxonomy): domain Bacteria; phylum Bacillota; class Bacilli; order Paenibacillales; family NBRC-103111; genus Paenibacillus_E; species Paenibacillus_E phytorum. The sequence goes on from NZ_WHOA01000147.1 coordinate 119,856, forward strand.
TTTTATAATGCCTACGATTACGAAAAGACCATTCGATCAAGAGTTCCAAACGATATTAAGTGAATTGCAATCCGGCTACCATGCAGGGGAAGAGGTTGTGGGTAATACCGTATGGTTGTCGTATAATTAATTCTCGAGTTGAGGTAGGATCACCTCTATATAAACGGAGGCGATCCTACTTATTCAAAGGTAGCGATTTTACTTATTAACCAGAAAAGCCGCAACTTCTGCTAATCGCGAAGCGTAACCCCATTCATTATCGTACCAAGTTGCAACGGATAGGATTTCACCCTGCAGTTGGGTCAAAGGAAGGTCAATGATGGAGGAGTGGGGGTCGCCTACGATACGAGATGATGCCCATTCACCTTCCAGAACATCAAGAACTCCCTTCAATTGACCATCTGTGGCAGCACTGCGGAAAATATCATTTACCTGCTGTACCGTACATGGCTTTTCCGTCACAAGGTTTAATTCAGCAATACTTCCGGTGCGCGTTGGAATCCGGTATGCCTTTCCGGTAATCTGCAAATCATTCCAGATAAATTTAAGGGCTCTTGCAGCTCCTGATGAAGAAGGAATGATATTCTCAGCTGCAGCCCACGAATCTCGGCGATCCTTCATAGGCTGATCAGTTAGCGACTGGGTGTTTGTGTACGAATGGACGGTGGAGAAGAGACCATACTTAATCCCGAAGTTTTCTTTGACTATTTTGACCACTGGAGCCAATGCGTTGGTCGTACAACTCGCCATACTAATAATTTTATGCTTTTCCGGATCAAAACTATCCAAATTTATCCCTTTCAGCAATACAGCATCACAATCTTCAAGGCTCTTGCTAGGCCCACTAACTAATACTCTATTTGCCCCGCGATCCAAATGGACCTTAGCAACAGCTCGGGTGACAGCTCGGCCTGTACAGTCAATTACCAGATCTACATCTAATCCTTTCCAATTAGGGACTTCCTTTGATGAATCGATAAACTGAATTTCGCGTCCACCTATTACCATACTACCTTCTTGTGCCGATACGGCTTCGTGCCAGCGCTTATAGTTGGTATCAACTTCAAACAGAGCGGCAAGTGTTGCTGCGTCTTTAATATCAGAGATGGACACGGGAACAAATAGTTGATCCTGTAAAGCTACTCTTAATAACTGTCTGCCAATACGCCCAAATCCAAATATTCCTATTTTGCCCATGGTTTAACCTCCATTGAATGAGAAATATGAATTCCTTACGGGTACGCCTCAATTTTAGCATATTTTGGTACCTAGCACTCAGGAAGCATTTATTTTACAGCTATTTTGGCTTGTTCTTTTCTTAATCTTTCAGGGGTAACATTATCTCCGTTCGGATCAATAATTGTAGAATTCAAGAGCAAGCTATCTATTGAACCACGAAATATTTGAAGATATTCTTTACGCAGATTGGCTTGTTCTGTTTTTTCAATCTCAGTTAATCCGATTTCTTTCTCTTTTCTTGAAAGCATATTAATTTTATTTAAAATGGTAAGCATAGTGGACCACTCCTTTTATGATTTGCGTAAAGCTGGTAAATTTTTATTCGGAAGTTTTTAAAATATCATGATCAACGTATCTTTCCCCATTTATTTCGCTAATGACATTTATTGCCACTCTAGCCCCGTCACCAGCGGTGATGATGGCATGGACGCTAACGCCAGCTGCTGTACCTGCTGCCCAAATACCATCCAAACTTGTTTGACCATGTGTATCAACATCAATGACCGTCTTAATTCGCGGTTCGGTTGCTGGTTTTGTTTTCAAGCCCAAATGTTCCGCAAGCTCTGTTAAAGCTCCTGTAGCAATAATGATATATTTAGCTTCATATTGTCCGATATTGGTTTCAATGCGAAAACCTGCATCTATTTTAACAATATTTTGAACCTTCTCATCCTTCACTGCGGCGCCAAATTTAACTGCCTGTTTCTTCCCGATATCTATAAGATCAGGGCCGGAAATTTCTTCAATACCATAATAATTTTCAAGCCACGCCCGTTTTGTCATGCTTTTATCATTATGGATGAGTAAAGTGTTCTTTTCTGCTTTTGCTGCAAATAATGCTGCACTTGCTCCTGCGGGACCTGCGCCAATCACTGCGATATCGTACATATCAACAACTCCTTCGAATGTGTAAAATTAATATTCTTTGCGTCAATACTTGGGTAAGCTATACTTTTTTTTATGCAAGAAAATATCTTTAAATTAAGACTCTTAGTTATGAGATAATAATATGCTTCATAAAGTGAAAAGTCAATATGTATTTTATTGTTTCGATTTGCCATTTATGGACAGCAAGAAGGAGCCAATTATCATCAGGAAAAGGATGAGGAATTTCGCTACTTACTCTGATGTTACTAACTGACAACTTTTTCAGTTCTTATGAAGATTTTTGTTTCCCTGTATAATAGCAATGAAAGCAAACAGTTTATGGATGGAGGGCTGAGAATGAACTATAGAACTCTTGGAAAAACGGGATTACAGATATCGGAAATCGGGTATGGTGCATGGGGAATCGGCAAAACGGCTTGGATTGGTGCATCTGACGACGAATCGATTGATGCGCTGAATCGTTCAATTGAGCTGGGGCTGAACTTTATCGATACGGCTTTGGGCTATGGAGACGGCCACAGTGAAAGACTTGTCGGGCAGGTTGTAAAGGCCCACGATAAGCCGATTTATGTTGCTACCAAAATCCCTCCTATAAACAGACAATGGCCTGCTCGAGACGGGGTGCCTGTAGAAGAGGCGTTTACAGCGGAGCATGTTATTTCTAGTACAGAGCAAAGTCTGCGAAATCTGGGCTTGGATTCGATCGATGTGCAGCAGTTTCATGTCTGGTCAGACGAGTGGGTGGGTCAAGGAGATTGGCTGGAAGGGATCCGCAAACTTAAAGAGCAAGGCAAAATCCGCCATTTTGGCATATCGATAAATGATCATCAACCCAACAACGCCATCAAGTTGATTGAATCTGGGCTTGTTGATACGGTACAGGTCATTTATAACATTTTCGATCAAAGCCCCGAAGATCAACTGCTTCCTGCCTGTGCGGAGCATAATGTCGGTGTTATTGTCAGAGTTTCGCTGGATGAAGGCGGGCTGACGGGGCGAATTACACCTGGTACGACGTTCAGTGAAGGTGATTTCCGCAATAACTATTTCCGAGGTGAGCGCAAACAAGAGGTGTATGACCGCGTTCAGAAGATCGCTTCCGATCTTGATATTTCCATTGAGAAGATGCCGGAAACGGCACTGCGGTACGTGCTCAGCCATCCTGCTGTATCAACGGTAATTCCGGGTATGCGCTCAGTTCGTAATGTTGAGTATAATATGCGGGTCGGAGACGGGCAGGGATTAACAAAGGAACAAGTTGAGAAGCTGAAGCCGCATCGCTGGATTCGGGATTTCTATAGAGGTTGATTGGAAGCTGATGGAGCAAGAGTAAGGGTTTATGGAGTTGAAAAAGCGGCAAGTCCTCTAGGGGATTTGCCGCCTTTTTATGCCTGTTTGTCGGTCTACCAAGCGTAAGCTTCCGGAGCTGGTTTTCCGGGTCCGGGGAAAATTTCATCCAACTTTTTTAACGTATCTTCACTCAGTGTGACTTCTGGTACGCGTAACGAATCTTGGAGCTGCTCGATTGTTCTCGGTCCGATAATTGGTGAGGTAACGGCCGAATGCGACAATACCCAGGCCAAGGCGACAACGTCTTCTTTTTCATCTATTTCTTTGCAAAGCGCTGAAAATTGCTCCAACTGGCTCCGATGCTTCTCGATCCGCTCAGCGGAACGCGTACTCCGGGCACCTGTGCCTGCCAAGGCGTTGCGGCCCAGCAATCCTCCGGCAAGAGGACTCCATGGAATGACACCAAGACCGAGCTTCTCAGCAGCGGGAAGCACTTCCAGCTCAGGCAATCTGGCAAGTAGATTGTACATGTGCTGCTCAGAGATTAAACCTAGGAAATGACGGGCTTTGGCCTCAGCTTGGGCACAGGCAATATGCCACCCTGCAAAGTTGCTGGACCCGATATAGTCAACAGTTCCTTGGTTCACAACGGATTCAAACACTCCCCACAACTCATCCCAAGTTACATTGCGGTCGATATGATGCATTTGATAAAGCTCAATATGGTCCGTCTGCAGTCTTTTCAGCGATGCTTCCAGATGACGTCTGATTTTGTACGCCGATAATCCTCGTTCAGCATTCGGTCCATCATTGGGATCATTCATATCCCCATAGGCTTTCGTCGCAAGAATGACTTTCTCTCTACGACCTCCGCCTTGCTTGAACCAGCGTCCGATGATTTCTTCTGTCCATCCTCTTTTTTCAACTCCGCCGTAGACGTTAGCTGTATCGAAAAAATTGATTCCCGCGTCTAGTGCGGTATCCATAATTTTAAAAGCTTCTTTTTCCTCGGTTTCCGGTCCAAAGTTCATCGTTCCTAAACATAACTGACTGACCTTTAATCCGGATTTCCCTAAATACGAATACTTCATGATTCATCCTCCCACATTCCTCTTGATTTTAGTAGAAACTAAATTTTTTGAGTGTTTGTACGTGATGACATTTTATATTCTATAGAAGTTCCTATGTCATTGAAAGTAGTGAAAATGTTTACAGTATATGAGCTTTATGTGATTAGCTATAGTCGAAGTTATTAACTAACCTAAGGTGAAAAATTGCTTGTTAGCCACTCTTTGTGTGACGTGAGGGTGTGATTGACTATACTTTCAGGCAAAGATGATATAATAAGACTACTAAATTGGTGCCTATGAAGGGAGAAGTCATGGACGGAAATAAAATTACTTATGAGTCTATTGATGCATATATTTCTATATTCCCACCGGAGGTTCAGGAGATACTTACCAGATTAAGAGAAGTTATCAAAGAGTCGGCTCCAGGTGCAGAGGAAAAGATAAGTTATCAAATGCCCACGTTTGCTTTACATGGGAACTTAGTTCATTTCGCTGCTTATAAAAATCATATCGGATTTTATCCAGCGGCTAGCGGAATTGAAGCTTTTAAAGATGAGTTGTCCAGATATAAAGGAGCAAAGGGTTCCGTGCAATTTCCAATAGATAAGCCGCTTCCTTATGATTTAATAAGTAGGATTGTTAAATATAGAGTGGCTGAGAATTTTAGGAAAGCAGAGGGTAAATTGAAAAAGTCGAAGTAATTGTAGGATATAAATACCTAGGGACCTTCCTTGTAAATACATGGGTAGCCTCTTTCTTTGCTTAGGATGTCGAATGTCTTATTATAGCGAATTTTTGAATATTTTGAATAATTTCATTGTATAAAAAACCCATTAAAAGTATAATTTCTTTAATGGATTTTTCCATATGAATAGATATTCTTTTCAAACAAAGGGGAGGAAATGCAATGAAAAATTGGAAGAATTGGATACTTATGACTCTGGTTTTGGTAGCTATGGTTTATTCATCCGTTGTATCAATACCTTGGGGGCCTTAATCCCAAAAAAGGAGCTAGGAGAAACCTAGTTCCTTTCACTTTTATATAAAGGAATGAATATGAACATATATGATTTACTTTATACTTGCAGGCCTTCTACTTTGTATAATCCTGAGACGCAATTTATTGACAATTGTTGATTCCTTTGCAGCTTTCAGAATGCCTTATTTACTGATCGGTACCTTTGCGTTTCAAATTTTTATTTATTGGTTGAGTCATAGAACGGGGCGCGATTATCCTATTCTACTTGAACTCTCATTTGCAATAATGATCGTAGGCTTATGGATGAACAGGCATTTACCAGGAGTTATTTTTATATGTTTTGGGGCTGTGCTTAATTTATTAACAATTAGTATACACGGTGGTTTAATGCCAGTATCTGAAAAAGCTCTGATGATGTCTGGGTATAATGGTTCTGCTTTTGATACAGACGATCCCCGACATCAACTAATGAATACATCTAATTTTTGGTGGTTGGGAGATTGGATTCCTTTCTTCAAACATGTGATAAGTATGGGAGATGTTTTTGTAGGTATCGGTTTTATTCGATTTCTATTAGGAACCACTGCAAAGAGGGAGTAGCATGAAGGATAAAAATCTATACACTCTGATATTATTCTTAACTGGAATTTACACTACATATGTTTGTATGGAATTTCTTGAATCTAATAGAGATTGGAAATCTATAATTCTTATTTGCGTCTTTACAATAATTGTTGATATATTTCCAATTAAAATGCCTAATGGATTACTTTTGTATAATGGTTCAACGTTAGGAATTCTTTATTTAATGTATTCTATGGGAATCTCAGCAAGTACGGTTCCTATTCTTGTAAGTGCGATAATGTTTTTTTTGTTAGCCACCAAACCATTTTATAAGATTAACTGGTATCGGTTATTTTCAACTTTAGGGATGTATTTTATAAGCATGGTGTGTGGAGCAGCGATTCTGCCGTTTACAAACCAGCTACCACTGATCATTCAAGTTATTTGTATTACCTTTGTTTTTGATAACGTTAACTTAATAATACGTGCGGGAATCATGAAATTTGTAAACAAAGCTCCTTTTTTTAATAAGGTGTCAATTATTAAGATTGTTAGAGTACAAGTTTCTTTATCAGTAGTTTCAATTTTATTATATCATCTTCTGAAACAAACAAATTTGAGTGATCTACTTACCGAGGTTATCATTGCAGCTTTTCTTTTACTTTTGATTAACTTCCTAATCTCAGCCTATAACAAGCATATTGATAAAATTGAAGAAGCCAAACAACGTTACCAGTCTTTATTTGACCGTAATCCAGATATTGTTTTTACATTAGATCTATCTGGAAAAATTACGAGTGTTAACCCGATGTTGGAAAAATTACTTGGCTATTCCCCGGAGTCTATATTGGACGTTAATTTATTCGAATATGTGACTTCAACAGGGAAACAAGAAGCTATACATCATATAGAACAAGCGCTGCTGGGAAATCCACAACAATTTACAATGGGCTTTTCTACGAAAGAAGGGTCTGACCGTGATCTGTTCATAACTTGTGGTCCAACGGTAGTGAACGATCAAATTGTTGGGGTCTATGGAATTGCTAAGGATATTACCGAGCAGAAGCAAGCCGAACAGATTATTCATAGAATGGCTTACTTCGATGAAATAACCGGGCTGCCGAACCGAAGCAACTTTCAAGAGTGCATGGCGGAGACATTGGAAAAAGCTCATAACAACTCCTTAGCCGGATTAATGTTTCTTGATCTAGATAAATTCAAACAAGTAAATGATACGCTGGGGCATCATACAGGTGATCTTCTATTAGTTGATGTATCCAAACGCATTATCCAATCTGTTCCGGAAGGATCTATCGTTTCTAGGCTGGGGGGCGATGAATTTACGATTATTTTTCCAAATCTAAGTCATGCAGATGAGGTCATACCAGTTGCCGATACGATCTTACAAGCATTAGCTGAACCTTTTTATTTACACAATAGAGAGTTATATATAACAACAAGTATAGGAATCTGTATATATCCTGATCATGGGACCGATGTGGAAACGTTAATCAAAAATGCAGATGCCTCTATGTATCGGGCCAAAGAATCCGGTGGAAACACCTACAGCGTATATTCGAAAAGTATTCAAAAGCTTAATGAAGCTAAGCACAAGATACATTCTAATTTGCACAAAGCGATTGAGCGCGAAGAGTTTTATTTGCATTTTCAACCGAAGATCGATTTGACTTCTGATAAAATTAACGGTGTAGAGGCACTCATTCGATGGGAAAATCAAGAATTGGGACAAATGTCACCTGTTCAGTTCATTCCGATCGCTGAGGAGAGTGGATTGATCCTGCCCATCGGGGAATGGGTGTTAAGGATAGCGTGTAGGCAGAATAAAGCTTGGCAGGATGCAGGGTTTCCACCTATTGTTATGTCGGTTAATCTTTCCTCTATTCAATTGCAAAATGAGCATTTAGTCCGTACGATTGGGCAAATTTTGCGGGAAACGGAGCTAGATCCTCAGTGGCTTGAAATTGAGATAACGGAGAGTATGCTGCTGCAGAATACCCAACATACGATGAAGGTGCTTGAAGAAATAAAAGAGCTCGGTATATCTATTTCCATCGATGATTTTGGAGTGGGTTATTCTTCGCTTAGTTATTTGAAGCATTTTTCATTCGATTATTTGAAAATGGACAAGTCTTTTATCGATAACTTAAACATGTCTCCAAAAGACGAATTGATCATAAGTGGTATTATCAAATTGGCTCATAGCTTAAACATGAAAGTAATCGCCGAAGGAGTCGAATCGAGTGAACAGCTTTCTTACTTGCGTGAGCAAGGTTGTGATGGCGTTCAAGGGTATTTGGTTAGTAAACCTTTGTCGGCAGGGGAGTTTATTGAGCGGGTTTGGCTTCTACCAAAAAAGATGGAATTGTAGTTGAAACAGGATAATGAAAGGAAAGAAAGTTACGATGACCAAGATTTCAATACCGGAGCTTAAGAAACAATTAAAAACGTATAAGCCTGAAGAGCTAGTCTCTATCATTATCGATTGTTATAAATCAAGTAGCGATGTAAAGAGCTATATTCATATGATGCTAGAGCCTGAAAGTACAGAAAATCAATTATTTGATGAAGCCGAAAAGAAAATTTCGCACCAGTTTTTCCCTGACCGCGGCCATCCAAAGCTTAAATTGGCGGAAGCGAAAAAGGCTATTTCTGAATTCAGCAAGCTTTGCAACAATCAAGCGAGAACGATAGAGTTGATGATCTATTATGTAGAACTGGGTGTGAGTTTTACTAGCAGTTACGGAGATATCGATGAACCATTTTATTATAGTATGGAGTCTATGTATCAAAATGCTTTAAATAAAATCAGAACAGATAGTGGTAGCGGATTGTATCATCTCTTTCGCGACAGGCTTAAGGGGATTGTTCGGAATACAGATGGAATGGGTTGGGGCTTCCATGATCAACTAGCTGGAATGTTTTACGAGTTTGCAGCCGACTATGAAGATGATATTGAGTAGGTATTACAGATAAAAGGAGATACGTCTTGTGACGTATCTCCTTTTGAATCTTAATCAACGATAGAGATCATATATTCTCCCCGATTTTCACCAGGTTTTATTACCCCTAAATCTTTCAGTTTTGATAAATTCTTAGCAATACTTGATGAGGATGCATCTAATGTATCGTCGAATAGCTGCCTATGAAAAACCGCGCCATCTTCCATTCTAGCTATTAGTTCAAACATCGTCCTTGCGTGGCCCTTCCCAAGTATCTCTCGCATGTATTTAATTTTGTCATACCTTTGAAGTTCATTAAGAACTCTTGTAAGCGATGCATTGACACACTCAAGGTAAAAAATGAGGAAGGGCTTTAGGTCGCCTTGTGTTGCCATCATTAGAGTATCATAATAATCTTCTATTCGTTTGTCGAAATATTCTTCAACACTAAATGCATCTTTGATTTTAGAGAGATCGTTATGAATTAGTCCTACTAAGGTCGAATATGCCCGAGCTGTCCGTCCGTTTCCATCAGGAAATGGATGAACGTATCCGATCAAATGATGGGTAATGCCCGATATTAAAAGTGGATGAAGCTTTTTCTCTTGAATGATTTCAGAATCATAGGCACTCATACATCCTGTTACACTAGTATATAACCAAGAGAAGAACGCATTCATCAAATGAGGGACCTGATTAAAAGCGGGAGGCTGATAACTAATGTTTCCATCGCCGTCTCGAAGTGCAACAGGAATTTGCCTGTAGCCCTCTGGATACCCGGTTAAATCTTTCATGAGTAATTGTTGTAATTTTTTAAAAATAAGCTCATCCATGTCTGAGAAATCTTTAAAGGGGTCTAGTTCATAGATAAACTCATACGCCTCAAACACATTTCTCACTTCAAGTTGTGCTTTCTGTTTAATGGTTAATGGATTCGTTTTGTAATCTTGATAGAGCTTTTCAACTTCTTTGTATTCTAATTTGTTTTGTTCTATTTTAGTTGTAAAATGTGCGGTCTTAACTAATGAATTCCGCAGAATGTTCGGTTTTAGCGGGTGACTTTTTAGCCCCAACCTTGCCAGTGCACCAATATTTCTTTCTGCTTCAAGAATAAGCTGCTGAATTTCGTAGTCGAAGGGATTAAAATTAGGTCGATAAACCAACCGATTCCCATCATACATGAAATGTTCAGATGAAAAAGTGTATGTCATTTTACATCACTCCTTTACACTTAAAAATGCTTATATAACAAGGGTTTATGCTAATAATTATTATATTCAATTACACTTATTATGTACACATTTAAATACAGATAAACTAGCTTAGTTGATTTGATATATGTCTTGGCGCACTATCTGCCTTGCTTCTTTGATCGAAGATGAAAAGTAGATGGCGCTTGGTACCGTTTCTCATGAGCATATTTAGAAAAAAAGTGAATGGTTATCGAACAATGGGCTACCACGGTATGGAATTGTAAATGTATGTTATACTAAATAAAACTGATTTGGAAGGGGCAGTGTGATATGAAATGGTCTGAAATTTGCAGCCATTACCCCAGTAGATTTGTTTTAGTAGAAGCAATTAAAGCAGTTTCAAAGAATCGCTTACGTACTATTGAAGAAATGACAGTAGTAGAAGAATATGATAACCCAATGAGTGCTTGGGAAGGTTATAAGCTTCACCATAAGGAAAGCCCGGAACGAGAGTTTTATGTTTTTCATACAAGTAAACAAGAAATTGAAGTTATTGAAGAATACTTTACAGGAATTAGAAGATCATGATAGGACTTAGACTTGAGAATGGTCTTCCAATAGTTTCATTTTCGTATACCTACCAAGAGAAAACAATTGAATTGAGAAATGTATTGTTTGATACTGGGTGTGCTTCTACAATTTTTGATACAGATTTACTGGCGAACATCGGGCTTTACCTTGACTTAATAAATGGGACGGCCAAAAGGATGTATGGCGTAGGCGGTGCAAGTGAGTTATGTTATGAACAACTGGTAGAAAACTTACAAATTGGAACCATTATTCTTCCGTCGTTTAAACTTCAATTAGGAATGACAAGGGATCCATATGGGTTTGATGGTATATTAGGTATAGACTTTATGACAGCAGTTGGTTTGAAGGTAGACTTCAAAAACATGAATGTTGAGATTGCATGAACCCTGTCCGTATCTACGGATGGGGTTTCTTTGTCGAAAATCGAGTAAGAAGTAAAAAAGGAATATTCCTTGTACAACCCGCATATCCATAATCAAAAGCATAAATAGCAGGCAAAGGTGCCTTAGGTCCAAGAACGACACGTCGTTCTCTGCACCTGGGCACCTTTTTGTTTTCATTCATTCGGGCGAAGAGGTGAAAGGAGTGAAACAACAACCAATTCGAGCCATTCCGCTTGCTGTTAGGATCATCCCTAATGTGGATGCCGGCTTGGCACTTCAGTTGGAATTGAAGCCGGGCATTCGCAGCCTCGGTCTGTTAACGTCCAGCATCGATGATGTTGGTTACACCGCTATCGATGAAGCAACGAAGAATGCAGCAGTAGAAGTGGTGTATGCTCGTTCATTTTATGCGGGATCAGGGCATGCTTCTGGACCGCTATCAGGAGAATTTATAGGGATTATAGGCGGTGCATCGCCTGCCGAAGTGAGAAGCGGGCTAGATGCTGCTATCCAAGTGATGGAGACTGGAGCTTGTTTTTACGCCCTCAACGACGAGGGAACGCATGCTTACTATGCTCATGTTGTCTCCAGAACCGGTTCTTATCTGTCCACATTGGCGGAAATTCAAGAAGGAGAGCCTCTTGCCTATTTGATTGCTCCGCCACTTGAAGCCGTTTTCGCACTCGATGCCGCACTGAAGGCGGCCGATGTACGCATGTGCAAGTTTTATGGTCCGCCGACGGAGACGAACTTTGCGGGAGGATTGTTGACAGGCAGTCAATCTGCTTGTACGGCAGCAGCGGAGGCGTTCGCGGAGGCCGTTCGAAGCATTGCTCGAGAACCTAAGAAAATAGGGTAAAAAGAAGCGGGTGGTTTACAAATGGATGGAAGATTAATGTCTTTGGGCATGATCGAAACTTATGGTCTACCTGCATTGATTGCAGCCGCAGACGCTGCAGCCAAAACGGCGGATGTGAAGGTAACGACTTATGAAAAAGTGGATGCCGGTATCGTAACGATCTATATTCTTGGCGATGTTGCAGCGGTCAAAGCTGCCGTGGATGCAGGTGCGGCAGAAGCGAAGAGAGTGGGCAAGCTGTTATCCACACATGTTATACCGCGACCAGATCCTTCAGTACACGCGATGATTCAGGAGGCTTGGGCCAAAAACCAGCCCAAAGATTCACCGAAGGAGGAGCTCATTAAGGTTATCGCGACGCCGGAGGTGAGTGCGCCGAATTGGAGCAAAATGACCGTAGCGCAGCTCAGAGAGCTTGCGCATAATACACCCCGATTCCCTATAACCGGTCGCGATATCCAATTGGTTAGCAAAGCCGAATTGGTAAGACTTTTCACGGGGATGGAGGGGGAGAGCCGATAACATGAAGCTAGATAGCGATTTACAAGCGATCCAGGAGGTCCGCCATTTCCTTCAAGAGGCGAAGGCAGCACAAAAAAAACTGGAGAAAATGACACAGTCGCAAATAGATACGATCGTAGCAGCCATGGCAGAAGCGGCGGAGTCAGAGGCAGAGCGGCTGGGTGCAATGGCCGTAGAAGAGACGGGCTTCGGAAAAGTCGCTGATAAAAAGGCGAAGAACCTCTTCGTTGCGAGGGACGTCTACTCCGCGATCAAGGATATGCAAACGGTCGGTATCATCCGCAAAGATGATAACAAGCAAGTCTGGGAAATCGCTCAACCAGTCGGTATTGTTGCTGCCATTATACCTTCAACGAACCCGACATCGACGGTCTTGTTCAAATGCATGATTGCACTTAAATCAAGAAACGCCATCGTGATTAGTCCTCATCCATCAGCACTGCGTTGTTCGCAGGAGTCTTCAGCCGTTATGCGTGCTGCGGCGGAGAAGTCAGGGGCCCCGCCCGGGCTGATTCATTGTCTATCGGTTCCGTCCCTTGAGGCGAGCGGCGAACTAATGAGGCATAAGCTGACCGATATTATTTTGGCAACGGGCGGAACCGCAATGGTCAAGGCCGCTTACAGCTCTGGCAAGCCCGCATACGGTGTCGGACCAGGTAACGTGCCAGTTTATATACATCAGAGTGCGAATATTCCACGAGCTGTGCGCCTAATTCTGCAAAGCAAAACGTTCGACTACGGAACGATATGCGCTTCGGAACAAGCGCTTGTCGTCGATCAAGCGGTAAAAGATGAGCTGGTCGCGGAATTGAAGCGGCAAGGGGCTCACTTTTTGAACACGGAGGAAAAAGAAAAGGTCGGCTCGATCCTCACCATTGGAAAAGGGATGAACCCGAATGTGGTTGGCCGTTCTCCGCAAGTGATTGCGGGCAAGGCTGGCATGACTGTCCCGGAGGATACGAGGGTACTGGTCGCGGAAGAGTCGGAGGTAGGACATGCGTATCCATTTTCCATGGAGAAACTCAGTCCTGTGCTTGCTTTATATACCGTGAGTGACTGGCAAGAAGGCTGTCAACGCTGCATCGATTTGTTGGAGCTTGGAGGACTTGGACATACACTCGGCATACATGGCGAGGACTTGTCGATCATTGAAGCGTTCGGGCTAGAGAAACCAGCATCGCGCATTGTGGTGAATACAGGCACTACGTTTGGGGGAATCGGTGCAACGACGGGGATTATGCCATCGATGACGCTGGGGTGTGGTTCCTACGGCAATAACATCACATCCGATAACATTGGACCACAGCATTTACTGAACATCAAACGTGTTGCTTTTGGCATAAAAGAGATGCCGACGGAGTCCGATACGAACCGTGTTGTAGCGCTAGTGGCGGAAAGTTTAGAAAGCTCTAATAAGCTCGGTATTACGCGTGATGAAGTTGCGCAGATCATTAAAAGCGTGCTGTCCGAAATGCAATTGCATACATAACCGGAGGAGGAAATTCAAATGGCAGGAGAAATGGCAGCTTTAGGTTTAGTGGAAACGAAAGGCTTGGTAGGTTCAATTGAAGCGGCAGACGCCATGGTCAAGGCAGCGAATGTGAGATTGGTCGGTAAAGTTCATGTTGGCGGAGGACTTGTAACGGTCATGGTCAGAGGAGATGTTGGCGCTGTAAAGGCGGCCACGGATGCTGGTGCTGCAGCTGCGGAAAAAGTGGGAGAGCTTGTCTCTGTTCACGTCATTCCTCGACCGCATTCCGACATTGAGTTCATTCTTCCTAAGCTCGAAGGTTAAAAACGTCTATGACGCTTATTACAGAAACGCATCTGCGTACGCAACTGGTAAAAGGCCTGCCGAATCCGTTCCCGATAACGGACGGGGATAAGCTGACGCCGGCAGCCGCTGACTTTTTGAAAGATAGAGGAATTTCTCTGCGGCGTGTGACTCCATCCGAGTCAACGATCCTTCCCGGAAGCGAGGACATTGGGCTCAAACTCATTCCAGTCGGCGTTTCAAACCGGCATGTTCACCTCTCTCCCGAGCATGTTGAAGTGTTGTTCGGCGGCGGTTACACTCTAACTCCTCTTCGTGAGCTTTCTCAAAAAGGTCAGTTCGCTGCGCGCGAAACCGTGACACTGGTTGGTCCGAGAGGGATCATCCAACATGTACGCATTCTTGGTCCTTCACGTGGAGCGACCCAAGTGGAGATCTCGCGTACAGACGGATTTGAGCTGGGCGTTCATCCCCCGATCCGGTTATCCGGTGATATTCAAGGCACACCAAGTATTACACTCGTCGGTGCGAGCGGAACGGTCGTTTTGCAGCAGGGACTGATCATTGCCAAAAATCATGTGCACATGTCTCCAGAAGATGCCCAAACCTTTCAGGTCAACGAAGGAGATCGCCTCATTGTCCAAGCCATGGGGGAGCGGCCGATTATTTTTGCTGATACGATCGCGAGGGTTAGCGCGCATTTTTCGCTCGATTTTCATATTGACTTGGATGAAGCGAATGCTGCCCGTCTAAACACGGGTGACCAGGTTCAGATGATCGGAAAAAACGGTGAAATCACGCGCGCCGAAAGGAGGCAGCTCTAAGTGGAGATCAAGCAAATGGTCGAATCTATTGTTCGTGAGCTCATTGGCTCATTGGAGAAGCAAGCGGTCAAGCGACCTAAGGTGCTTTACATTTTTTACGACAGTACGGCTCATGAGGCTTTTACGGATCATTTTATATGGTTAAATAATCACCAGGTTAATCATGATATTTTGTTCCTGGATGGAGAAGCTTCTTCTTGGCTGGGGAAGCACCAAATCGAATGCGGCGGTCGTGAAAAAACGATTGCATCCGACGAATTCGCGCCGTCTCCTCTAGAGGTGCCTCTCGAATATGAGGGCATCGTGATCCCGGAAATTGATCTTGATAATGCGGCAAGGGCCGCTCTTGGCATGAAAGGGACCATCATATCGGAAATCATCTTTTCCACGTTGGTTCAGAATAAATTTGTACTCATCGGCGATGATATTTCCGGGTTGAAGCGGGCGGACCGACGGACGCTCAAGACAATAACACTGCCTAAGTCTTATGCCAACCTTTTTGATTATTACAAAATGGAACTGCAAATGTATGGCGTTGAATTTGGTCCGTTGAAGCAGCTGGCTGAAATGGTTGTGAAAAAAATCAATTCGGATTCTGAAGTCGAGGAAGCGGGAAACTCTGTAAAAAAAGACGAACGCACCGAGGATAGAGGGCACATCGTTTATGAAGGAAGGCTTATCTCGGCGGATTGGGTGGCGCGGGAATCCAAAAGTAAATCTCTTCGCTCACTGCGAATTGGCAAGAGAACGATCATTTCATCACTGGCCCAAGATATGCTGAAGGAGAAAGGCATCACGATCGAATATGTGGCTGAAGGGTGAGGTCCTATGTTTTTAGGAAAAGTAATCGGCAGTGTATGGGCTACGCAAAAAGAAGTGGGCATGGACAATTTGAAATTATTAGTGATCCAGCCGATGGATTTCAAAGACAGCGAAGCGGGCACTCCGATGATTGCCGCAGACCGTATTGGAGCAGGTGTTGGCGAGAACGTGATCGTATCCAGAGGGAGTCCGGCCAGAACCTTGTTCACGGATAAAATGGTTCCTATCGATGCAATGATTGTAGGCATTGTAGATAGTTATGAGGTCGCTCAAGAAACCGAGGAGGACGTATGGAAGAGCAGAAGATGAGGGTGATTCAGGAATATGTGCCCGGCAAACAACTGACACTAGCTCATGTGATTGCCAATCCTGACCCGGTTTTGTATACGAAGCTCGGCATTGAAGAAAGGAATGCGATCGGAATTTTAACGCTTACCCCCACGGAAACGGCGATCATTGCTGCAGATATTGCGACCAAAGCGGCTAGTGTGGGCATTGGGTATTTGGATCGGTTCACCGGTTCGCTCGTGCTTACGGGGGAAGTAGCCGCTGTGGAAATGGCGATTGAGGCTGTGAATGCTTTTTTGCAGGATAAGCTAAAATTTGCGACTGCACCGATAACGAGGTCTTGAATTTATGAAAAAAGTGATGATGATCGGCGCTGTCGGTGCTGGAAAATCAACGTTAATTAAAGCCCTGTTCGGGGAATCGGAGCGGGCGACCAAAACTCAAAGTCTCATCTATCGGGACTGGATCATTGATACGCCCGGTGAATACAGCGAAAATCCAATGTATTATCGCTCCCTAATAGCGACCTCTCATGAGACTGCAGCCGTTGTGCTTGTGCAGGATGCTGCTCGGAACAGAAACTATTTTCCTCCCGGATTTGAACAGGGGTTTCCTGTATTAACGATTGGGGTAGTAACGAAAATTGATCACCCGAAGGCAGACATTGATCGAGCTATTACCCTTCTTAGACAGGCATTGCCTGAAGGCGAAATCTTTTTGACATCGGCTGCATCCACAGTGGGAATTCAACGGCTGAAAGAAAGACTTATGGAGATTGTACAGGAGTAAATCCACGACGTAATGAGGGATTCATGGTGGCATCGATCATGGAATTGTGCAGGAATCACACGATTTTAAGCGAGGAAGAAGCCCAGGCGATCATGGAGATGGCTGCTCAGCTGCAATTGTTAGCCGATGTGTCGGAATCGGATGTATTTATTGACTGCCCGCTCGCAGACAAGGGTTCAGCGCTTGTGGTTGCCGAGGCACACCCATCCTCAGCCCCATCCCTGTATAAGACATCCGTCGTCGGACAATATGCTTTTGCGCAAAATGAGCCTGCCGTGATGTTTTGTTTGCTTTCCGGGCAATCCGTGATCGGATCGAGAGGCATCTCACAGGAGCAGATTGCTATTCAGCAGAATGTCGTGCCGATTCGGTCAAAAGGCGGCAATGTCATTGGCGCATTGATCATGGAAAAGGACATCTCCGAAAAGCTCGAGCAGGAGAAAAATGTGACGAGATTAATGGAGACAACGGAACAGCTGAGCGAAACGCTGCTTACTGTGGCGATGTCTGAGGGCAGTATGCAGTCGCTAATGCACGAAGGCATTGTTTTATTTGATGACAAAGAGTGTGTGACCTATACCAATCCACGAGCAGCTGAAATGTTGAAGGAGATCGGCCATGTCGGCGTGATGAACGGTTACCCGATTGCCCAGTTGTTTTATGGCAGATTGGAAGGGAGCTCTCTCATTGGGCACAAAGGACTCATTCATCAGGAGCTTCAAATCGGGCATGTTTCCTTTGATCTAAAAGCCATGTCCATCTACCGGGACCAGCGAGAGGTTGGCGGCATTATTCTCATTCGCGACATCTCGGATATTAAAGAAAAAGAGAAGCAGTTGGTGATCAAATCCGCAGTTATTAAAGAAATTCATCATCGTGTGAAAAATAATTTGCAGACCGTATCCAGTCTACTCCGCTTGCAGATGCGAAGAACCAAGCTTGAAGAAGTGGAGAGAGTCTATCGCGATAGTATCAACCGCATTAACAGCATTGCCGTCATTCATGAAATGCTTGCCTTTGAAGGACTTGAAACGATCCATTTCAATGATGTGGTGGACCGTATTACGAAGAACATTATTTCATCCTCTTCCAAGCCAGATCTGAACATTTACCCGAGAATTTCAGGGGATGAGCTTATTTTGCAGTCCGACGTTGCCACGACGCTTGCTCTTGTCGTCAATGAGCTTGTCCAGAACTGTGTGCTGCATGCTTTTGGGGAGAGACGTACGGGGGAAATCGAAATTTCCCTGCAATGTAATGGCACTATCGTCTGTGTCCGTGTATCTGACAATGGTGTCGGATTCGTAGCGGCAAAACATTCAGACAGGAAAGGTCATCTTGGCTTGAAAATCACAGAGACACTTGTGGAGGAAAATCTCAGCGGTGTCATTAACATAACTTCAGATGAACGGGGTACGGACGTTCTAATCACTTTTCCGCTTTCCAAAGCGCAGTACAAGGAGGACGAATAGCCATGAAAAACGCCATCGTTGTTGTGGATGATGATCCGATCATTCGTATGGATATACGCGAAATGCTGGAAGAGGGCGGATATTGGGTCGCAGGAGAAGCCAAAAATGGCGAGGAAGCGGTAGAACTCGTTGCCAAATTAAAGCCGGACCTAGCCATCATGGATATTAAAATGCCGGTCATGAACGGTATCAAAGCGTCCCAAATTATACGCAAGCTGCAGCAGGATACCTCCGTTTTACTGCTTACCGCATACAGCCAGAAAGAATTAGTGAAGGATGCCCGTGAGGCGGGGGTGGCCGCTTTTTTGGTCAAGCCGGTGTCAGAGGAAGACTTGCTACCCGCTGTTGAAATTGCTTTGAGTCAAAAAGAAAAGATGGATTCACTGAAACAGGATATCAAGCAGTTAAAGCAATCCATCGAAGAGCGCAAAGTGATCGAAAAAGCGAAAGGCATCGTGATGCAGGCATACTCCTTAAATGAGGAGGAAGCCTACAAGAAAATGCGTGAAGTGAGCATGACTACTCGTATTCCTCTTTCGAAGCTGGCGGCAGGTGTTATCGCTGATGGGATTGAGGCATTAACTAGCGTGGCACAGGACGGGTGAACGGAGAAATGCATAACCAGTGGATCACAAGTGTCGGCCTAGATATCGGAACGAGTACGACCAAAATGGTGATTAGCCGTTTGAAATTAGTACGCTCGTCGGGTGTTCTCAGCTTGCCTCGATTTGAGATCGCGGAGCGGGAATTGCTGTACGCGAGTCCGATTCACAGCACACCGCTGAATAACGGCGATGAAATCAATGCGGAACGTATCTGGGAAATCGTGACCAAAGAGTACGAGCAAGCAGGGATCCGTCCGGCGGATTTGAAATCCGGAGCCGTAATCATTACCGGAGAAACGGCGAATAAAACAAACGCGAGACATATCCTGCATCTACTCGCCGAACGCTCGGGCGATTTCGTTGTAGCAACGGCAGGTGCTGATCTAGAAGGGCTGCTTGCTGGCAAAGGCGCCGGTGCAGAGCGTCGCTCCATGCAGATTCGAGGCGCAGTCGCCAATATCGATATTGGCGGAGGTACAGCGAATGCGGCTATTTTTCAAAGAGGCAAGCTGATTGGAACGGTCACCTTTCACGTTGGTGGCAGGCTCATCCAGATGGATCCAACAGGAACCGTTATAGACGTATCACCATCGATTCGTCCGTGGCTGAGGACTAGCGGATATAACATTAAGGCTGGCGACACGGTTAGCTTTACTCTCATAAAAGAAATCTGCATGGGAATGTGCCACTGCATGATGGATTATTTAGCCGGGCAGATCATTCCTGAGCATGATGAATCACTTCGTTCCTTGCTGAACGGCAAGCCGCTTGCATCAATGCCTCCCATTGGAGAATGGATGGTATCCGGAGGGATCGGCCTGTTGATGGAGGAAAAGAAACCGGAAAGCCTGGTGGATACAACGGTGCATCATGATATTGGCCCTTTGCTGGCGCACACATGGAAGGAATTATCAGCCCAATATCCTATCCGACTCATCCGTGCGGATCAAACGGTCAGAGCGACCGTCATCGGTGCAGGGATGCAGAGTACGGAAATCAGCGGTGCTACGGTGCATTTGGATGCATCGCTGCTGCCGATCCGCAATCTGCCCGTACTGGGGCTCGATTTAACACCACAGATCCTTAAGCAAACTGAGCTGCTTGCGGATGCGTTGAATGCGATCATGAAAAGCGGCGCAAGCCTCTTTGATCGGGATCAGTCGCCTCCGTTCGGGCTGGCGTTGTCAGGAATGAATGACCTTACGTACACATCGCTTCAGCACTTAGCTGATCGATTACATGCAAGCTTTGACCACCATTTTCCTGCTAGTGAAGCTATGGTGGTCATCTGTGAAACGGATATCGCGAAGGCGCTCGGTCAGTCCTTGGCTAAGCGCTGCGGACAACGTCCGAAGGTCATTTGCATCGATCAAATCCGTGTGGAGCATGGGGATTATATTGATTTGGGCGAGCCGATATCCGGAATCATGATTCCGGTGGTGGTTAAAACGTTGGCATTTCACAACAGAGCGGAGGGGGTGAGTCAGTGAACCTGAAGACTACGTTGCTTGGTACAACCTTTCAATTTAAAAATTTAAAGGAAGTCATGGCGAAGGCAAATGAGGAGAAATCAGGCGATCAGTTGGCCGGTATCTCCGCACAGGATGCGAAGGAGCGGATTGCTGCCAAGCTGGTTCTGTCCGATTTGACGCTGGCGGATATCCGCAATCATCCTCTGCTGCAGCCGGAAATCGATGAAGTGTCGCGGGTAATCGAGGAAGGGATTAACGAGAAGATCTATACCGAGGTTTGCAATTGGACAGTGGCTGAGCTGCGGGAGTACTTGCTGCGGCAAGAAACGGGAAATGATGAAATTCGCAGACTTTCTCGTGGCTTAACGAGTGAGATGGTGGCTGCTGCCGCCAAATTAATGAGCAACCTTGATCTTGTGCAAGCCGCATCCAAAATGGAAGTCACATCGCATTGCAACATTACGATTGGCCAAAAGGGAGTGCTGTCCGGTCGGGCCCAACCCAATCATCCTACGGACAATATTCAGGGTATTAAGGCCGCTTTATATGAAGCTTTAAGCTATGGGATTGGTGACGCGGTTATAGGTATCAACCCTGTTATCGATTCAGCGGATAGCGTCAAGAATATTTTGCAGGTCACCAAAGAAGTGATGGAGAAGTGGCAGATTCCGACGCAGAATTGTGTCTTAGCACATATCAAAACCCAGATGCGTGCTATCCGCCAAGGCGCTCCTGCCGACATGGTATTTCAAAGCTTGTCCGGCACGGAAAACGGCAATAAAGCGTTCGGCATCGATGTTGCGCTGCTTGATGAAGCCGATGACCTCATTGCCAGGGAAGGCACAGGGACGGGGCCGAATCTGTGGTATTTTGAAACGGGCCAAGGCTCCGAATTGTCAGCCGAAGCGCATCACGGCATCGATCAGGTCACGCTCGAGTCCCGCTGTTATGGCCTTGCTCGAAAATATAAGCCATTTATCGTCAACACGGTTGTGGGCTTCATCGGACCTGAGTATTTGTATGACAGCAAGCAAGTCATTCGGGCCGGTTTGGAAGACCATTTCATGGGCAAGCTTCAGCAGCTGCCGATGGGCGTAGATGTTTGCTACACCAACCACATGAAGGCAGATCAGAACGATATGGACAATTTGGCGGTGCTGCTTTCCGCTGCAGGCGTCAATTACCTGATCGGTGTGGCCATGGCAGATGACTGCATGCTCAATTACCAATCTACCAGTTATCACGATATCGCCACTTTGAGGGAATTGATGAGGCTGCGTCCGGCCCCGGCTTTTGAACAATGGTTGGTGAAAATGGGGATCATGGAAAATGGCCGATTAACACCGTTGGCGGGAGATCCGACCCTTTTTATGTAGCTCAGATACTGCTTAAGAAGCCAGTTTTGCTGATGCAAAACTTTAAGGAGGAACTAACATGAACAAAGCTGTCCCCATGGATCAGCTTGTCGATATGGTGATGGCAGAGCTTGAGAAGAAGATGTCTGCTTCCAAAGCTGCTGATAATCCGGTCGCCAATCACTCTATGAACCCTGTCCTAGCTAATGAGGAAGCGCAGCGATCTACCCGATTAGAAAAGGTGTCAATGGTGTCGGAACTGGCCCCTGCCCCCGAATTAGACACATTCACCTCTAAAGTACCGACTCCCAAATGGGAGGAAGGGATGAATGAGCTGCTTGCCAGTACCCCGGCTCGTATCGGCGTATGGCGAACGGGAACGAGGGCGCTCACCAAAGAGGTGCTTAAATTTCGCCGTGACCATGCCGCTGCTGTCGATTCCATATATGGTGAAGCCAGTCAGGCACTTTTGGACGAATTCGGTTTGTTTACGGTAGAAACTCGGTACGAGAATACGGAAAACTATTTAAAACGCCCCGATATGGGACGTATTGTTACCGAAGAAGGAATCGAGGAAATTCAAAAAAGGTGCAAGATGAAGCCGCAGGTGCAGATAGTCGTTTCGGATGGACTTAGCGCCAATGCGGTAGACGCCAATTTGGGCGATGTATATCCTTCATTGCTAGATTCGCTGAGTGCTTACGGGTTATCCACAGGTACTCCGTTTTTCGTCCGTGGCGGTAGGGTCGCTGTCATGGATCACATCGGCGAAATTGTGCAGCCGGAAGTGCTTGTGCTTTTGATCGGGGAAAGGCCTGGACTTGTTTCGTCGAAATCGCTAAGTGCTTACATCTGCTATAAACCGCGTAAAGGCACGGTAGAGAGCGATCGCACGGTGATTTCCAACATTCATCACGGGGGTACCCCTCCACTGGAAGGCGGCGCGCATATCGGCACCATCGTGAATAAAATGCTCGAACAAAAGACGAGCGGTGTCAACTTGGAAATCTAACCGTCAATGTTCACCTTGAGAATGTGCTTCGTTAAGAAGCTTTTCTATAATGGTCCGGAGAAGGAGGTGGAGGCCGAATGGAACTGACGATTGGAATCGTAATTATTGCGGTAACGTGTTTGTTTGCTTTATGGATTGTCAGAATCGCCAACAAAAGCATTCGCGAATTCGATGAAAGCAAGCATGAAAGTTTCCTAGGGAAATAAGACGTGTGACTTGTTTGTACAAATCGTATCTATCTGATGAGGAGGATCAAAGATGAGCAACCCTTCCAATCATCATGACAAAGACAAAAGGGATTTAAACAAGTTCGGTTATGCCCAAGAACTGCTGCGCAGCATGGGTGGATTTTCCAATTTTGCGATTTCATTCTCAATCATTTCTATTCTTACTGGCGCTGTATCGTTATACGGCCACGGATTAACCTATGGCGGTGCAGGCATGATGGGCTTTGGCTGGCCGATTGTCGCCCTTTTTGTCATGTTTGTAGCCGCAGTCATGGCTGAGCTTGCTTCGGCCATTCCGACGGCTGGCGCTTTGTACCACTGGGCGGCTATTTTGAAAAATAAACGCTGGGGCTGGTACACCGCCTGGATCAATCTAATCGGTCAAATCGGGATTGTAGCCGGTATTGATTACTCGGTAGCACTTTTCGCCGACCCGCTCATCGCGAGTGTATTCGGGTATGAATCCAGCAATACAACCGTGTTGATTTGTTTCACAATCATATTACTTACGCATGGCATTCTAAATCATATCGGGATTCGTATCGTTTCGAGGCTTAACGACTTCTCGGCTTGGTACCATATCGCTGTGGTGGCGGTGCTGGTATTGTCACTTGCCTTTTTCACCAAAGGCAACTTGAATCCTGTCAATTATTTGTTCAAAGTGGGCGAAACGTTCTCGGATAAACCGTATATGTTTGCTTTTCTAATCGGTCTTTTGCAAGCTCAGTGGACATTTACGGGATATGATGCCTCTGCTCATACCATTGAAGAGACCATTAACCCTCGTGTGCGTGCGCCTTGGGGTATTTTCACATCCGTTGCCTATTCGTTTGTCATTGGATTCGTTATGCTTGCTTTTGTCACCTTGTCCATTAAGGATGCCGGTGCTGCTGCCGGTTCAAGCAATGCGTTCATCTATGTCATCAGCCAAGCGCTTGGCGGTACATTCGGATCTGTCATTCTATGGCTGGTCACCGCCGCGATGTGGTTCTGCGGTCTAGCTTCTATCACTTCCTTCTCACGCATGATGTATGCCTTCTCTCGTGATAAAGGGATGCCGATGAGCAACCAATGGGCACAAATTTCGAAGAAATACCGTACACCTGCCAAAGCCATTTGGCTGGCCATTATCCTTTCGTTCCTGCTCGCATTCATCGACTACATCATCAAAATGGTGAATCCGGATGCGACTTACACGACGATTGCATTCCTTACTGCGGTCAGTGTTGTGGGCTTATATGTGGCTTACGGCATTCCGATCTATCTCAAGCTGAGAGCCAAAGCGGAAGGCAGATTTCAAGATAAGCATCTCGGACCGTGGAATCTCGGAAAATACAGCTCGTTCATTTCTGTCGTCGCGCTTCTGTGGATCATCTTCATCTGCATCGTCATGGTGATTCCTCCGAATCAAATGGCTGGCTATGCCGTAGCTGGGATGCTGATTCTTCTGATCATTATGGATTTAGCTTATTATAAAAATCACTTCCCTGGGCCACAGGCCGCACTTAACACTTCCATGGAAGAGATCGTACGCCGGGAAAAAGAGCTTGAGAAAACATCCTCTGTTTAACATCTGCTAGATTTGGGCATCCTTTTACTAGAGTTGAAGATTCTAATAAAGAGGTGCCTTTTTATATGCAGAAATCTTGGTTATTATCGATCATTTGTATGTCTATTATAAGCATTATTTTTGGGTGGGTTCGTCATGCCGATGCGCATGGTGAGCAAGAAGCGCTCCAGTTATTGAACACAGTTAAACCGTATATGATGAGTGAGAATCAAATAACCTTCAAATATACAGGCAATTACGGAACGTGCAATGGTGTAGCTCAGGATATGCTGCAAACTGGGAAGAAACTGTCCCAAGCTTTTGGAATTTCTCAGGCTGAAGTGTTGAGTGAATCCAATTCACATCCGACCTATACAGCGAAATCTGAGGTTGCACCCGGAGCGGTCGTCACTGTAACAGTTGCAAGTCCACTGGGACAATCTGCCTGTTATGTCGTCTTGCGATTAGACGCTTCTCATGAAGCTGAACAGTCGGAGTTGGTTAAGTGGCAAGAGCAAGCGGGCGAACAATTGAAGAAGCTTGGCATAAATGGCCTATGGAATGTTATGGTGCAAGGTTATGTAAATGAGCAAGAACAGTCTGGTCAAAAGAGTTCTACAGAGCTGGTAAACTCAATAACTCTAGCTTTTAAAGGCAAAATCGTAGAAAGCTATAAGGACCAGAATACGGTAAGCGCGTCGTTGGCATCTAAGGAGTTCCATTCTTTTGTTAAGAGTGGTAACCAAAAGGTGAATCTGCAGGTTGCATTGCATCGAGAGTCTACGACTGGCAAGCTGCGACTAACCGTAGGTACCCCGATCATAACAATGGAATACTAAAAATAGAGTCTTAAGGTGCAGTGTAATGCTGCTCCTTTTTTGTTTGCTTCTATTTTTGGGTCGGATCAAAATTAATAGTTATCTCAGGTTTAATAGATTAATAGATTGGTTAGAATGAGTAACACATACAAATGAATAACAAGTACATAAGAAAGTAAGCAAGGAGGTGATCTTAACATGCTGAAGAAATCCAATCAAAAGAAGCCGATCCTGCCATCCAATAATCCCGTTATTATAAATAATCGCTATTGTTTCCTGATGTGGGCAAAAACGGGGAATAAACGGTATCTGAATATACTCCGAGGAGTGGGAATATGACAACGATAACCAAGCCGATCATCCCTAGTATAATTGCAGAATCGATTGAAAGCCTCCGTAGTGAGGGATGGGGAGATGACGATTTCTTTAACTTTTCGCAATATGATGAAGAGTCCCTGGAAGCTCGTATTTTATTTCACTTCTTTCGAAACAACCGGGTAACGTTTGCAGCTGCCATTATCAACAGTTATGTGGTTCATGAAAGGATTATGGAAACTAGAGCAGCTGAGTGACCAAAATTATAATGCCTTTGTGTTTGGATTACTAAACATTAATCGGTTTGACGATTGCTTTTAAAAAGGTGAGTATAAAGAACACGTGCTTAAGCAGCATGTGTTTTTTGTTATAATGATTTATTAGTTGGGAGATGTTATAAAAGTAGGTAAGAATCAACCTTTGAAACTTTTTGTAATTTGGAAAAATAAAACATTGCAATACGATTAATAATCATGGTATATTATCAATCCGGCCGCAAGACAGGCTGGTGAAAGTAACTAGAAAAAAACTAGTTGCAAAATAAAAATCAGT
>NZ_WHOA01000019.1 GCF_013141715.1 Paenibacillus phytorum
AACTTGAGTATGCTGGACAAAGATGTTTCCAAGGGCAACTTGACGGATATGGCAAGCGCAAGTTCATATGCTGTGAATCAAATCAAAGATGCAGCAGAAGCTGGCATCATCAGTGGCAAGAACAATGGGATATTTGATCCGCAAGGCACATCCACACGTGCGGAGGCTCTTACGATCATTCTGAATGCATTGAACATTAATCCCCAACTGAAAGCACTCTTGGACAACTTGAAAAATATGTTCTAGTCATCTTCATCAGCATTATATTGGAAGCTATCCCTTTCGTTTTGCTCGGTGTATTGCTGTCCGCATTGCTGCAAAGTTTTGTATCCGAACAAACGATCCGTCGCTGGATTCCTTCCAATCCATTTCTGGGCATTATCTTCGCCAGTTTATTGGGCATTCTTTTTCCCATATGCGAATGCGGCATGATTCCCGTCGTTAGAAGACTGATTTTGAAAGGAATGCCCGTATATGTCGCTGTCGTATTTATCCTTACGGGACCTATCATCAATCCGATTGTGTTCTCCGCCACTTATTTGGCCTTTCGCAATCATCCTGCTATGGCTTATTCGCGAATGGGGCTTGCTTTTGCTGCCGCTGCTGTCATCGGTGTACTATTGTACCGGTTCCTGAAAAGCAACCCTCTGCGCAACAGCAAAGAACACTTATCGGCGCAAACATCTTTGGAAGGACATCAGCATCAAGGAAGTAAATTAACAAATCTTTTTGTCCATGCCTCGGACGAGTTTTTTGAAATGGGCAAGTATCTTGTCTTCGGATCCCTGATGACCGCTCTCATCCAAATCTTTATGCATCGTGAAAGTTTGGTCGCCGTCGGACAAGGTCCGCTAAGCTCGCATTTATTTATGATGGGCTTCGCCTATGTGCTGTCGTTATGCTCAACTTCAGACGCTTTTGTTGCTTCATCCTTTCAGTCGACTTTCAGTGCGGGGTCTTTGTTGACATTTCTCGTGATAGGTCCAATGCTGGATTTTAAAAGCACTTTAATGTTGCTCGCTGTATTTAAAACAAGATTCGTACTCGTCTTGTCTATGCTTGTTGCGATTACCGTCCTTGCGGGATCGCTTCTTTGGGAGGTCCTTGGATGAAGGGAAATCGCTTGCTGAGCTTGCATTATTTGCTGCGTACGATTATTTTGCTTGGATTTTCGTCCTATATCGTATTTTTGACCAAAACCGATGCGCTCCAGTATTACTTAGCGCCACGCATGATGATCTACGTCAAAGTAGCTGCTGTTGCCTTATATGTTATTGCCTGTTTTCAAGGTTATTCAGCCATTCGTATCTACCAGGGCAAACGAGTGGCCTGCGACTGTGAACAACCTGTTCCTCAATCTGCTGTTCGAAGTACGTTGTCGTACGGATTGCTGATTCTCCCTTTGCTCGTCGGCTTTTGCCTTCCGAATGCTGCGTTAGGCAGCGCTATAGCATCGGCCAAAGGGATGAATCTCTCAACTGCGAAGCAGGAGCGGCCCAAGAGCGCCAGTACAGTCCCAAGGCCGGCGGCGCTCCCGGCAGCAACAGGTACAGCCAATACCGATGCGGAAATTGAGCAATTGTTCCACGATGAGTGGCAAAAGGAACTTTCCCAGATTGGGATGAATCTTTATAAAAAAGATCTGATCGTAGTCAAACCGTCCCTGTATAAAGAAATTCTCTCGTCGATTGATTTGTTTAAAAATAATTTCATAGGAAAAAAAATCGAGATCAGTGGTTTTGTTTTCCGTAAAGAGAATATGAAAAGCAATGAGTTTGTCGTTGGACGTTTTGTCATTAACTGCTGCTCCGCTGATGCCATGCCATATGGGGCCATGATCGATTTCCCGGCAGCTCAGAACTACACCAAAGATACTTGGGTCAAAGTTACAGGCACAATCCAAAGCGGCAGTTACAACGGCAATGATATCATCATGATAAAAGCTGACCAGGTTGAGAAAATTGCAGTCCCGGAATCGCCGTATCTTCACGCGAATTACGATCCTCTTAAGGAACTTGACTAAACAAAAAAGGGGTACAGCTATGAACCGGCGTTCACTCTTGTATTTGATAATTATCTTTTTATGCTTATGCTTAGGCACTGCCACAACTGCATTTGCGCATTCTGTAAGCACGGGCTTATCGTCGTTAAATGTTAAAGGGAACGAGATACTCTATGACCTTTATTTTGATGAATTAGATTTGATGCAAAATTTCGATTCCAACGGTGATAATAAGCTGGAGAATGAGGAATTGACCTCGCAAAAAGAGAGTCTCGAATCGTATGTACAGAAGGGTCTGCGTATAGATGTGGATTCAAAGCCCTTAAAGATGGAAATTCTTTCGATGAAGGTGGCAAAAAGGAGTCCCACAAATGCTGTGGTGTTTCAACTGAGGTTTACCGCTGATGAAGTGATCGAACAATTTAATCTTCATTACAATATGGTGTTTGATGACGCGCCTGCTCATACGAGTACACTCATAGTCCGTTCAGGGGAAAATTTACAGAATGATATTATTGATAGCGCTAATCGAGATATTCTGATCAACCTTCCCCAGCCTAAGACTGGCGCTGTTTTGTGGAAATACTTTAAGCTTGGAATCGAACACATTTTGATTGGTTATGATCATTTGCTGTTTTTGTTATCCTTGGTATTAATCGCATCTCGCTTCAAGGATGCTTTGAAAATTGTTACATCTTTTACTATTGCCCACAGCATTACACTATTCTTGGTGGCGACGGGCCGCATCCATGTCATCCCGTCTTGGGTTGAAGCGTTGATTGCGCTGACGATCTGTTACGTGGCCGTGGAAAATATGTTTGTTCAAAAGGCGAAATGGCGGTGGATATTGACAGCCGTATTTGGCCTGATTCACGGCATGGGCTTCGCTGGGGCTTTGGCTGAAACCGGACTTCCGAAGGGCATTCTGATTGGCTCGCTCCTGATGTTCAATTTAGGTGTAGAAACAGGGCAAATCATGATCTTATGCCTATTATTGCCTCTCTTGATGTGGCTGCGAAGGTTCCCATGGTATCGTAAAATGATGATTTCAACGTCTTGCCTTATTTTTGTACTGGCATTTTATTGGTTGATTCAAAGATTGTAATTAGGCTACAAAAGCAAAGCGGAAAGATTTCTTTTATTGAGCAGGAGGTATTCTCCTGCTCTTATTCTGTTGTGGATGACAAAAAAGGTGAATGTTGAACTCAAATAAGCGCCTACATAAGCAGTAAGTACCGATTGGACCATTACATAAAGGAGGTCGGGATTATGAATAGTTACTATTATGTCGTAAAAGACAAACTAACCTAATATGGATGGGAGACACCAGCACCAATGTATGCTTGCAAGGGGAAGGGCTCTCTAGACTAGCCTAAATAGCGCATTGCAGAATGGCAAAAAGGTTGAAAAAAGTTCAACCTTATACGGAACTATATTTATACATACAGTTAAGTCATCTTCATCCCAAGCTTAGGCTGTGAAGTTTAGCAGGTGGAAACCCTGCTTGGAGTAATTTCAGACGTTAAGAGATCGGGCTTGCCGGGCGTACTTCATTGTAAAGAGGTATTTTCAATTTTGAAATTCTATTTCAAAAATAAATTAATTATATTGACATGATATTTCAATATTCATATAATAAAAATATAAACCAAGTGAACCCAGCAAAACAGGAAGGAGGTCCATTTTTTGCCATACGTAATTGGAATAGACGGCGGAGGCACCAAAACCTCCTGTGCGATTCAATACATTGAACTTGACGGTCAGGTTGTGAGTTGGGAACGCGGGAAAACGCTTTTCGGGGAGGCAACGAATCCGCAATCGGTTGGATGGGATGCGATGTACTGCAGATTAAAGGATCTTATCAGCCAAGCTATTCAAGCGAGTGCCATTCGTCCGGGCGAAGTTGTTGGTATATGTGCAGGAATAGCCGGAGCGCGTCTGGAGGCGGACGAAGTCAGAATTGAACAATCGCTGCTGCAAATTGCGGGTGAGCTCAAGCTGAATACAGAAGTTGTATATACGGTTACAACGGATTTGTACATTGCTCTTAGAGGAATGTTGGATTCGAAACAATCCCAAGGCATCCTCGTGATTGCAGGCACGGGCTCCAATGCGATTGGTTTAACCGATGGGGTTCTCTATAGGTCCGGGGGGTGGGGGCATGTGCTTGGCGATGAGGGTAGCGGTTATGCAATCGGTCTTGAGGCATTGAGAGCAGTTTGCAGAGCTTACGATTATCGTGAGGCGCCAACTGAGTTATCTCATATGGTTTTGAAGGCGCTTAAAATCTCTGGAGAGAGTGAATTAATCACTTATATGTACCCTGCGTCGCCACCGAAGAATGAAATTGCAAGTATGGCCAAGCTGGTCATCGAGGCATCCCATCGCTCCGATCAGACGGCTATCCGAATTTTACAGAAGGCGGCAGATGATTTGGCGGAGCTTGTCAGAAGCTTGTTTCTGAAATCACGAAAATTTGACGTACATACGCCGGTTTTCGTGACAGGATCAGTATTCACCCACTCTGAATTACTCAGAGAACGATTTGCACAGCACTTGAAGAAAGATGGCTTAGGTCATGTTCAGTTATCTCGTGGTGATTCTTTAGATGGAGCTTTGACCGTCGCCCGCGAATGCTTTACCCAAATTTATAATCAGTGATGGTGATTTCACATGAAAATTGATTTATCGACATTAGCAACAGAGCAGCGAAACCAAAATAGTATGAACCTTGATCAGATGTCCGTTCAAGAGATATTAAAAATAATCAATACCGAAGATAAAAAGATAGCGGAAGCAGTTGAAAGCGTGCTGCCCGATATAGAGCTGGCAGTGGGCCAGATCGTTAAGGCATTTAAGCAGGGGGGCAGACTATTCTATGTTGGTGCTGGTACCAGTGGAAGGCTTGGCGTTCTTGATGCTGCAGAGTGTGTGCCAACTTACCGGACGCCGCCGGAAATGATACAGGCTGTCATTGCCGGGGGACATAGTGCGATGACCCGTGCCGCTGAAGGCATCGAAGACGATGAGGAGCAGGCGGTTCAAGAATTGAAAGACCGCAACTTGTCCAATCTGGATGTTGTTATAGGAATTGCAGCAAGTGGCCGAACGCCTTATGCAATAGGTGCATTGAAATACGCTCGAAATGTAGGCGCTTACACAGTGGCTTTATCCTGTAATCATGACGCTATAATCAGTCAATTTGCTGATTGCAAAATCGAAGTCATCGTTGGTCCGGAAGTCGTCTCGGGGTCAACCCGGATGAAATCGGCCACTGCGCATAAAATGATCCTCACAATGATGAGTACGGCCTCGATGGTTCAGTTGGGGAAAATTTATGAAAACTTAATGGTCGACGTTCAGGCTTCAAATAAGAAGCTGATAGAGCGAGCAAAAAGTATGGTTATCGACATTACGGGGTCCTCATATGAGAAAGCGGAAGAGGTTCTCGTCCAAACAGGCTTTGAAGTGAAAATTGCAATCGTCATGATGGAAGCGAATGTATCTTTGGATCAAGCGAAAGCCGCTCTCGAGCAAAGCGCCGGCCATGTCAGACTCGCCATTGAACAGGTCAAAAGTGGATTGTAGAAGCTGTAAGAAATCTCACTGAATCCTTCGTTCAGGCGTTCGTGAGTTTCGATAATACATATATGAAGAGGGGTTATGGGTATGAAAAAACTTGGTCAAGGAATGGTTGCAGCCGCCATGGTTGTCACTATGCTTACAGGGTGCGGCAGCACCGGAAATCAGACAACGAATAAAGCGGTAGATTCAACACCGTCTGCAGGTACTGCCGGCACTACTGCAGCGCCTGCAAAAGCGAAGCTTTCCGGAAAGCTGGAAATTCAGTACTTCGTAGGTGGTTACGGTGACAAATGGTGGAAAAAGGCCATTAGCGATTTCAAAGAGGCGAACCCAGGATTGGAAATTGTTGAGCAGGCAGGACCCAGTGTGAACACGGAGATGAAGACTCGATGGATTTCGAATAGCCCACCTGATCTCGTATACATAGCAGGCGCAGGCTCCAGCGAAGCGCAAATGGTAGCGGATGATCAATTGATGGATCTGACGGAATGGTCCAAAACATTAAAGCTGGAAGATGGATCTCCGCTGCTTTCCAACCTGTTTGTTCAACCTAGCGTGTATGAAGGGAAAAATTATAGCTTACCGCTCGTTTTTGACGCTTGGGGCACATGGTATGACCGCAAGTGGTTGAAAGATAACAATTTCAAAGTGCCAACCGACTTTACTAGCTGGATGGACAGCATGAAAGAGATTAAAGCGAAAAGCGGCATCGCTCCGCTTGTAACGGACGGCATGCATCCTTACCCGCTTAGAGGGCTATTCATGCCGGGGGCAGCAGCTGAAGGCGGAGCCGCATTCATTGCTGATCTGGTCGATGCCAAGCCGGGTGCCTGGCAGAGCGAAGCTGCGCTGAAAGTGGCGAAGAAGATTGAACAAATGCAAAAGGCTGGGCTGATCGATCCAGGCTTTGCGGCGCTCAATCATACCCAATCGCAGATGAATTTCCTCCTTCACAAAAACGCGTTTATTCCGGTAGGGTTCTGGCTGCCGTTTGAAATGCAAAAGGATGTTCCGCAAGGTTTTGATTTTGGCTTCAGTCCGACACCTTTACAAGATGCAGGCAAGCCGTTGTCTATCGTTCCTCAACCGGCCCCTGTCGCCATTGCCAAGAAAGCGAAAAATCCTGAAGCGGCTAAGTCGTTCCTGGACTTTGTTTTCAAGCGGAAATATGCAGAGCTTTCTTTGGAGCTGCAAGGTGCGATGATGAGCGTGAAGGGCGTCGATGTGAGTAAAAACGAGAAAATTCCTGCATATCTTAAGGAAGTCAATGTTTTGGTTAACGATAAATCCAAGGTTACCTTCAGTACGCTGCCGCATCCGATGCATGCGGACTTGGAGAAGCCGATCTTTAACGAGCTGGTTTCGTTGATGGTGGGCAAAATTTCGGCAGAAGAGTTTGTGAAGCGCGCTGATAAAGCTGCTGCTGATTTCAAGAAAAACCAGTAATATGCGAAAAATGGGAAGGCAGGGAAGCACCTGCCTTTCCGATTATTCAGCAAGGGAAGCAAGGTGATATAGATGGTTCAATCGAAAGCGCAGCGAATGAAGTTTTTGGCTTTTTGCTTGCTTCCGACTTTTGTGATGTTTGCCATATTTAGTTTGTTTCCGCTATTCAGCGGCATGTACTATTCATTTTTCAAATGGTCAGGCTCCGGAGGCAATAAAACTTTCGTCGGCTTGAAGAACTATATTCGTTTATTTAATGACCCGGTTATACCTCAAACGATTTATCATGATTACTTTCTCGTGTTTTTTAAAGTATTGCTCATCATGCTGATTGCAACGTTTTTTGCTGTTGTGTTAACACAATTTCGCATTAAAGAAGCTGCTTTCTACAGAGTTATTTTCTTTTTCCCGAATATTATGTCTGTCGTAGTCGTCGGAATCCTGTGGATGTTTATCTACAATCCCAATATGGGTATTGTGAATTCGGGTCTTCGCCAGCTAGGTCTAGAGAGCATGGCAAAGCCATGGCTAGGTGATATGACCTGGGCGCTGCCGAGCTTGGTGCTTCCGGCCGTATGGGCAGGGATTGGGCTATTTATGTTGATGATTATGGGCGGGATCAGCAATATACCGACCAGCATCTATGAAGCTGCGGATGTCGATGGAGCAACACGCTGGGAACAGTTTTGGAAAATTACGGTTCCCCTGATCTGGGCGCAGCTCAAATCATCGATCATCTATATTGTGATTACAACGCTGAACGGTTCGTTCGTCATTGTGCAAATCATGACCGAAGGTGGTCCGAGCAATTCGACACACGTGATGGGATCTTATTTATATCAACAAGCTTTTGTAAACTATAATTTCGGTTATGCGGCTGCGATCGGTGTCATGATTCTGGTCTTTTCCTTAATTACGGTGTTGCTGCTGCAATTGCTATTGAAACGTGAAAAAATTCAATACTAGGAGATAACAGATGAGATCTATAAATCAACTTGCTACCGGAGTGGTCGTTCGCATTCCTTTACTCCTATGGTCTGTTGCAGTTATTTTTCCAATCGTCTGGATGCTAATCAGTGCGTTAAAGTCGAATGCCGAAATTTTCGCTTCGCCATGGGGATTGCCCGAGATATTCAACTATGCTAATTTTACCAAAGCATGGACAGAATATCATATTGGAAAAAGCTTTTTTAACTCGGTGATGGTGACAGGGATCGGAACGGTGCTAAATTTGGCTTTGGCTGTACCGACTGCTTATGCGATTGAGAGAGTGAACTTCCGCGGAAGCGTCATCCTGCATAATATCTATTTGTCTGCCATGATGATTCCCATGGTCTTAGGCTGGATACCTCTCTTTTTCATGCTGATGAAGTTTCATATGCTGAATAATTTAATTGGGCTGGCTGTTGTATATGCGGTCATTAAATTGCCTTTCAGCATCTTTATACTCACCAGCTTTATCGGGAGCATTCCCAAGGAGCTGGAAGAATCAGCGACCATGGATGGGTTGTCGCCATATGGGGTCTTGTTCCGCATCGTTACGCCTTTGGCCATGACGGGAATTGTCACGGTAACGATTATGAATGCGATCCAATTTTGGAACGAATATTTTATGGCCCTTATCTTTTTGCAGTCGCAAGAAAACTATACCCTTGGCGTAGCGATGGACTTTTTAAATAAAAAAGCGCAATATCAAAATGAGTGGGGGAGCCTATTTGCAGGACTGTCAGTGTCCATGGTTCCTGTTCTGATCTTGTACGCTTTTTTCCAGCGGCATATCGTACGTGGTATGATTGAAGGAGCTGTCAAAGGATAGTTTTTGAAAACGGAGGTAGTGTGAGGAATGGCTGACAATCATCTTGCCCAATCGCTTTCGGGAGGTTTAATCATGCTCAAGGAAATGGCTGAGCAATTACCTCCTTCCGAAAGAAAAATTGCCTTGTATATCATAGAGAATCCCCATGAGGCGATTCGGTGTACTGCCAATGAATTAGGAGAATTGAGCTCTACTAGCGCTTCTGCGGTCATTCGGCTTTGCAAATCTCTCGGACTTGGCGGATTACAGGAATTGAAGCTTCGGGTCGCCGGCGACATGCGCAAATCCAATAAAGAGGGCTTTACTGATTTTCAGCCCAATGAACCGCAGCCATCGATTGTGCAGAAAGTAACGGCCAATAGCATCCAAGCTTTGCTAGAGACTGCGGAAATCATGAATTATGATTCATTGTCGAAAGCAGTGGAAGCACTAATACGAGCCAAAAGCATTCATTTTTATGGTGTAGGTGCATCTGCCGTTATCGCTCAGGATGCGCAGTTGAAGTTTGTTCGTATCAACAAATGTACAACGTCGAGTACGGATTTCCATCTTTCAGCGATGCTCGTCGCCCAGTCAAGTAAGGATGATGTTGTCGTAGGCATTTCATTCTCGGGAGAAACGTTTGAAGTTGCCAAAATTTTGGAGCTGGCCAAAGAGAAGGACGCAACGACGATCAGCTTAACGAGCTACGGATTATCACCGCTCAGCGAAATTGCAGACGTTAATCTGTACGTTTCCGCCAAACAGGAACAGGTATTCCGAAGCGCCGCCACTTCTTCGCGTCTTGCTCAGCTTCAATTCATCGATATTTTATTTATGTGTGTGTTAACGAGCCAGTACGAGGCATCCATTCAAAAGCTGGATGAGGTTCGTATGGGGATTAATTTCATTAAGCAAAATTGAATATTCACTATGTTTGAAAAAAAAACGCTTCTCGTAGTATCGGGAGGCGGGTTTCGAATAATAAATGAAAGCGGTTACTAAGGTAAATAGAGAGGAGAAAGAAGATGAACAAAAAAAGTAAGATAGGCAGCAAAATAGCTCTATCAATCATGTTGGTTTTTGCTCTGGTGTTTAACTTAGTGTCCATGACGATTGCTCCGGTTCAGGTAAAGGCGACAACCAATCAAGAGTTTGTTGAATCTTTCGAAAATGGATTTGCCCCTGGTGGTTGGAGAAATATTAACCATAATAATCCTAATAGAGATACTCTGGTTGACGCAACATATATAACGACTGTAGCGTCAGCAGCAAATCCTCTCGGGACACCAGTGTTCTATCCAAATCCTTCAGGTTCAAAAACATCAAGCGCATTTATTCAAAAGAAATTCTTAACTGCAGGTACAGGTATAGTTTCAGTTTCGTTCTATGATACTGCGACTAATATCGCTGCAGGAACGTTAAACCAATTTAATATTTATAATTCTGATAATGCTTCTTTTAATAACGGTTATGTTCCTGGAGCAAATAATTTGGTTGGTCTTGGAATATCGGCAGCAAATACATACCAAATGAGAACTGGTACCGGTGGCACTTATATAAATACAGCTGTCACAAGAACAACCGGATGGCATACGTTTAAATTTGATGTTGATTCAACAGGTACAACTGTTTATTTGGATGGTACTCAGGTTGGTACACATTCTGGTGTAACAAGCTTTGATACGATCGATATGGGTGATATTTGGACGAATAGCGCTGTCCAAATGTATTACGATAATCTTCAGGTTAAAATGGGAAGCATACCAAATGCGTCTTTAAGCGCAATTAATGTTGACGGAACTCCTATAAGCGGATTCTTGCCAAACATTTTTAATTATAATGTTCAAGTACCAACTGCAACTCCTATTCCTACAGTAACAGTAACTACAACAGATCCTAATGCAACTAAAACAATTACTCAAGCAACTGCTGTACCAGGAAAAGCTACAATTTTAGTAACATCCGAAGATGGTACAGTAACAAAAACGTATACAGTTAACTTTAAATTACCGCAGCCAGTGTATGAATTTTTTGATGACTTTAAGTATACAAGTCATACAGACCCTAAATTAGCGGCACATAATTGGGTACTGCAAGACGGCGATGGCATGAGACCTGGTGACTTAGCGATACAGTGGAAAGCTTCTAATTTTAGATTTGGTACAGGTCCTGCCGATACTGCGTTTCCTAATGAAACGGACATTATGACCATTTCAGCTACAGCAACAGGAACACCAAGCACTTCATCTAATGCTCAAATCAGAGAAGCATATGAAAAGTTTGGAGACGGTATTTATTCATCAAGGATTTATTTTACGGACACGCCAATTACGGGTCCTAATGCAAAAGATAAGATCGTTGAAACGTTCTTCCCGATTAACAGAAATCAATATATCGGTTGGCAAGGCTACAGTGAAGCAGACTTTGAATATTTACCAAACGATGGTTGGGGAGCTTCCACTAACGGTCCTGCCATGTATTTTACATCCTGGGGGCCATATACGTTAAGTTCTACAGGATCACAAGTGAACGTTCAGAATCAGTCTACCAACAAAGTACAAAGCTATCAGGGCTGGCATACTTATACAATCGTTGTGAGAAATGGTTTTAATTATTATTACATTGACGGACAGTTGATGGCGTCTCACGGTCAACCAGCTGGCGGTGCAGATAGCCCGATGGCTCCTGCGTATAACCTGTGGTTTTTGAAAGGCGGAATCAATAGTAATACGACGCCTCGTACTTACGAACAATACGTTTCATGGTTGTATTATACAAATGATTTATCAGCATTCGTTACTACAGGTGCTGCAGGTACTACAGCTCCAGCAAATATTTCATCAACAGTTGAAGCGAACGTTTTAACTAATGTAAATACTTACAAAGGACAAAGTAAAGATTTTGTTGACACGGTCCCTAACCCTATCGTAACGGCAAGTACTATTAAAGTGAATGGAACAGAATTAAGTGGATTTGCTCCAGGCGCAACCGAATATACCGTGCCTACAACAGGCACTACAGTTCCAACCGTTACAGAGACTGCAACAGACAGCCTTGCAAGTGTGACAGTCATACCTGCGACAAGCATTCCAGGTACAACAACGGTGATGGTTCAATCCACAGATCTGGTATTGAATACAACCTACCATATTAACTTTACTGCGGCAGGAAGCACAGAAGTTGCACCGCCTGTAGCAAGTGTAGGAAACGGTGCGTTCGTTCAAGGTTTCAATGTAGCGCTTAGCGCTCCAATCAACAGCGGAGCTAAAATTTACTACACAACAGATGGTACAACTCCAACAACAAGCTCGACAGCATACACTGGACCAATTTCAATTGCAGGCACTTATAAACCTACGATGAATACAATAAAGGCTATTGCCGTTCTTTCCGGTAATACAAGTAGTGTGGCAACCTTTAAATATGCCACCTTGCCTTTGACGCCGCAAGTCGTCGCAGCGCCTGTAATCTCTCCAAATGGAGGTACATTTGCTGGTTCGGCAACAGTTACAATTACGGATACAGCAACCAGTGTTGCAATTAAAGGTTCGGATATTTACTATACGACAGACGGAAGTGACCCAACTACAAGCGCTACACGAATTCTATATACAGCTCCTTTCGCATTATCAAGCACGAAGACGGTTAAAGCGGTTGCAACCTTCCCAGGTGTAACACCAAGTAATGGTGTTGTTAGTGCTAGCTTCACGGTTACTGCTCCACAAGTTGCTGCACCTACAGCAACACCTTCTGCTGGAACGTACGCGGAAGCACAAAGTGTAACGCTTAGCAGCACTACACCAAGTGCAACCATATACTACACAACGAATGGAAGCACACCAACAACAGGTTCAATACTATACACAGGACCTATAAATGTATCAAGCAGTATGACAATTAATGCTATAGCAACAGCAACTAACAAGACAAACAGTGCTGTGTCACAATTTGCATATGTTATCATGCAACCAGCAGCAACACCTACAGCAACACCTGACCCAATTGCAGGAGCAATAACAACTACAACAAACGTATCACTTTCTACAACAACATCAAATGCTATAATTTATTACACAACAGACGGAAGTACACCAAGTACGTCATCACCTATGTATACAGAACCGTTTACTTTACCGGTAGGAAGTGTAACAGTTAAAGCGATAGCAGTAGCAAGCGGTATGGCAGATAGCGCTGTGGGAACATTCACTTATACTGTGAATCCACAAGAAATGACACCACCGGTAACGACAGCGAATATGACACCAGCCGTGCCGGATGGACTGAATGGATGGTATGTACATCCTATAACGCTAAACCTAAGCGCTTCCGACAGCATATCGGGTGTAGCAAAGACGGAGTACAGTCTGGATGGAGGAGCTACGTGGCAAAGCTATACGTCGCCTGTAACGTTCAGTCAAGACGGCGAATATGCCGTGAGCTACCGTTCAATAGACAATGCCGGCAACATAGAAATGCCGGAGTTCGTCAGCTTCAAACTGGACGCGATTGCTCCGACAATCTCCGTCACTGGATTGGTGTACGGTACGTATAGCGACTCCGTGGACATCTCGCCAATCATTGCATTGAGCGATGACCTGTCCGGGGTTGACAACAGCAAAACTACAGTGACGTTGGATACGCACGCGGTGCAGCAAGGGACAACGATTCCTCTTTATACGCTGCCTCTCGGTTTGCATGAATGGATCGTTACTTCGGTCGATCTGGCGGGGAACACAGGGAGCCAAACGATATTATTTCAGACAACAACTAACTCCAATTCCTTAAAGGCATTAGTTACGCGCTTTGCGAATGCCGGATGGATCGATAACGCGGGTATCGCGAATAGTTTGCAAAGTAAACTTAGTAAAGGCAATTTAGAGGCATTTATAAATGAGCTAGAGGCCCAGAGTGGAAAACATATAACAACGGAAGCATCAACGTATTTGCTGCGGGACGCGCAAGCGATTCTGCTGAGTTCAAATCATCAATAAAGCAAGGCGAAAAGATTTCTTTTATTGAGCAGGAGATATTCTCCTGCTCTTATTATGCTGTGGATGACAAGAAAGCAACTTCTATAATTAGCAAAAGGAGGTCGGGATTATGAATAGTTACTACTGCATCGAATGTAATTTGGTACATGTAAGGTCTTTTTTACCAAAGGAATCGATTTTTAAATCTGGCTTCCATTATGTTAATTCAACTTTGTATCATGTTGGTTTATGTCGTAAAACACAAACTAACCTATTATGGATGGGAGACACCAGCACCAATGTATGCTTGCATGCGGGAAGGGCTCTCTAGACTAGCCTAAATAGCGTCTCGCAGAATGGCAAAAAGGTTGAAAAAAATTCAACCTTATACGGATACATATTTATACATACAATTAAGTCATCTTCATCAATATTTATTCGTAACGCCAGGAGGTAACACCCTATGAGAATTATCTACTTAGATATCGATTCACTTCGTCCTGACCATATGAGTTGTTATGGCTATAACAGGAATACGACGCCGAATATCGATACCATTGCCTCAAGCGGGATGATCTTTAATAGCTGCTACACAGCATCCTCCCCTTGCGTACCATCCAGGGCAAGCTTCATGTCTGGTAGGTTCGGCATTAACCATGGAACATTGACACACTGGGGGCCAGGAGGAGAGTTCCAGTATCCGGAGGGAGACGGACATAGTGAGGAGATACCGTTCTTCACAAGACATTTACGCAACGCTGGCTACAAAACAATCACCTTCTCCACGTTCGGAGATCGGCACCATGCCTGGTGGTACTTTGCAGGATGGAACGAAGTACACACACACACGCTAAAGGAAGGGAACGAGAACGCAGATGAAGTAAACGCTTCCGTAATACCTTGGCTGAAGCAGCACGGGAAGGAAGATAACTACTTCCTGCACATCCAATACTGGGATCCTCACTCTTTCTATACGTATCCAATTGAATATATGGAGCAGTTTAAGGATGAACCAGTGAAGCCTTTCCCGGATGAGGCTGAGATTGCAAATCAACAGCATCATAGCTTCCCTCGATCTGCGACATTCTTGCATTGGGGTAATAAATACCCAGCTACAATGCCGGAGCAAATTACGAATCGCTCGGATTTCAAGCATCTTATCGATGGTTATGACGGTGGAATCAGCTATATGGATAAACATGTTGGCGAGCTGCTGAACACACTTCGAGAGCTGGGCATTGAAGATGAAGTCTGTTTCATTATCAGCGCGGATCATGCAGAGTCGATGGGCGAGCAAGGCATTTATGTCGAGCACCCAAGCGCAACCGAAGCCGTCCATCATATACCGCTCATCATCAAAGTGCCCGGTGTTACCCAACCGGGGCAAGTGGTAGACGGCTTTGTCTACAACGTAGATGTGATTGCCACAATTACGGATCTGGTTGGACTTAAAGTTCCATCCGGCTGGGACGGCAAATCGTTCCTTCCGGCGCTCAAGGGCGAACATTGGCACGGCCGTGATTACTTGGTAATGGATCATGCACTATATGTGTGCCAGCGTGCAGTACGGGATGAGAAATGGTACTTCATCCGAACTTACCATCCTGGCTTATACTTGCATTTTGATGAAGTCATTTTATATGACATGGTCAATGATCCGAATCAGACTCGCAATGTAGCGAGCGATTACCCAGACGTAGTGAAAGAAATGGATCACCGTCTAACCGCTTGGCTGCATGAACAGGCACGCAGACCAGACTATAAGGTAGATCCAATGCAGAAAGTACTGGAAACAGGTCCGTGGAAATATTTGAAAGCGGAAGACTGGGTGCGAAGATTGGAGCAGGCAGGTTGGAATGAAGCAGCAAACAACATCAAACGAAAATACCAGAGAGAAGCACTGCAGCCTGCATATGACGGCTAATGATTTCTAATCGGACCAAGAAGGATGATATTATATGAAGAGATTCCCAAGCTGGCTTTTGACCGTCATTTCCATCGTTATCGGAATTGTAGTATGGTACCTGCTTTCAGCCATACCTGCAGTTGGAGCGATTATCACGAGTCCAATAAGAGTTGTAAAAACATTGCTAGCCGAAATTGAAAGCGGTCGTATGTTGTCGAATATATGGGCAAGTCTGCTGCGTGTCATTGGCGGCTTTTCGCTCGGATTAATTGTCGCGATTCCAGCCGCTTTCCTTATGGCGTGGTACGCCGTTGTCCGTGCGATTGTAGATCCTTGGATCCAATTTTTCCGCACGATTCCGCCTATCGCTTTAATCCCCCTCGTTATCGTTTCTCAAGGCGTAGGGGAATCTGCAAAGATCAGTGTTATTTTTGTGGCGACGTTCCTCGTAATGGTCATCTCGATCTTTCAGGGGGTTCGTAACGTCGATCCGACGCTCATTCGTGCGGCAAGAGTCCTGGGTGCGACGGATAAGCACATTTTTCTGGAAGTCATTGTCCCGGCATCGTTTCCCTATATTCTTGTCGGAGTCAGGCTTGGCCTTGCCGCAGCTTGGACGACATTAGTAGCTGCTGAGCTCACAGGCGCAAGCAAAGGTTTAGGCAATATGATTATGGAAGCAAGCTTATACTTCCGAATG
The DNA here is from genome assembly GCF_013141715.1 of Paenibacillus phytorum. Lineage (GTDB taxonomy): Bacteria > Bacillota > Bacilli > Paenibacillales > NBRC-103111 > Paenibacillus_E > Paenibacillus_E phytorum. Next base: position 16,408 of record NZ_WHOA01000019.1, read on the forward strand.
GATGTCGTTATTCTCGGCATTATGGTAATTGGCCTCATCGGATTAAGTATGGATAAGTTCGTACTCTTCTTAGAAAGGAAGCTGACAGGATGGCAGGAGCTCCGGCAAGGATAATAAGTGATTTAAATGTACAAGGTGGGAATGCGGCTGCTAAAATTGAGATTCGAGGACTTTCCAAGGTCTACAAAGGCCGTAACGGAGATACGGTAGCCTTGCAAAATACTGATCTTACGATTATGCAAAACGAGTTTGTCAGCGTCGTCGGACCCAGTGGCTGCGGAAAAACGACGCTCCTGAACATTATTGGCGGTCTCGAACCGTCCACCTCCGGCTCGGTCAAGGTTGATGGTATCGAAGTGAAGGGCCCAGGCAAGGATCGCGGTGTTGTGTTCCAGCAGTACGCGTTATTTCCATGGAAAACTGTTCAGAAGAACGTCGAATTCGGCTTAAAGCTTAGAGGACTGAGTAAGCAGGAGCGCAAAGAGAAGGCCGAGCATTACTTGGAGCTCGTCGGTCTTAAAGATTTCGCAAATGCTTATCCAAAAGAACTGTCTGGCGGTATGAAGCAGCGTGTGGCCATTGCGAGAGCATATGCCGTTCAGCCTGAAGTTCTGTTGATGGATGAACCATTCGGCGCCTTGGATGCTCAGACTAGAGCACAGCTGCAGGAGGAACTGCTGAAGACATGGCAGAAAGAGAAAAAAACTTGCTTTTTCATTACGCACGATGTGGAGGAAGCTGTGATTTTGGCTCAACGCGTTATTATCATGAGCGCAAGACCAGGCAGAATTAAAGAAATTATTGATATCGATATTCCTTACCCTCGAGATCAGTCAACCAAGCTGGATCCACGATTCATAAGTATTAAAAATGAAATTTGGTCCAAAGTATACCGTGAATATCTTGAAGTTTCAAAGTAAGGGGATCCATAGGTGAAAGCTAGTATAACTAAGATACATTAGGGAGGTCTTTATCCATGGTTGCTCAATTTAAATCTCTTTCCAAGCTTACGGTTACTTCTGCATTATTCAGTGTGACTATTCTTCTAAGTGCGTGCGGCTCAGGCAGCAGTCCTACGAACGCAGGTAACGCCACACAGACACCTGCGGCGCCGGCTACTTCAGCTGTCAGCACACCGACACCAAAGACCGAAGTGAAGATGGAGACGATCAATTTCGCGTATATGCCGAATATGGGAGGCGCTGCTCCGGTAGCGTTAGGTGAGGATAAAGGTTTTTTCAAAGAACAAGGCATTAAATTGAATCCGGTTAAATTTCTAAGCGGTCCTCCGGAGTTTCAAGCTATGGCGTCAGGTGATATCGACATCGCTTATATCGGTCCAGGCGCTACGTTCTTAGCCGCTCAAGGCCAAGGCAATATTATTGGTCTGGTCTCTCTCGGTAAGGCTGATATGGTTCTTGCAACGAAGAAATCCGGCGTAAAAGAGTGGAAGGATTTGAAGGGTAAGACTGTAGGCGTTCCGAAAGGAACTTCCGGCGAAATGGTTCTCAACCTTGGTCTTGAGAAAGGCGGATTAAAGCCAACCGAGGTAAATATGGTGAACATGGATGTGGCAGGAGCTGTTTCCGCTTACGTGGCAGGCAAAGTAGACGCCGTTGCGATTTGGTCACCATATACGGTGGAAATCGAGAAGCAAGTAGGAAAAGAAAACATCGTGAAGCTAGGCGATAACAGCAGCTTTTACCCGGATTACAGCTTCCCGTCTAGTTGGGTCGCTAGTCCGAAATTCTTGAAAGAGAAGCCGGAGCTTGCAGAGCGATTTATGAAAGCGATGAACAAAACGACAGATTACAAAATTAGCCATCTGGATGAAGCTGTCAAGCTGACTGCGGCGTATACGCAAGTGCCTGAAGACAGTCTGAAGGAAGAGCTAAACTCCATCGATTGGATTGACAGCAAGAAGCAAGCGGAAGTGTTTAAAGATGGTAGTGCCAAAAAATGGTTTGATAACTTGCAAAAGCTGTTCGTTGACACCGGCAAGGTGACAAGCACAGTTCCTTCTGAGAAGTTTATGACAACAGAACCTGCTATTAAAGCAGTTCAGCCTTAACATTTGCTAAGCGAAAGAGGAAGAGGAGGACTCGTCGTCCTCCTCCATAATTAGGCTAGACGTACTCATTTGTTTCCGTAATGTCAATCGAGAGGTGAATGTTTAAGGACTAAGTGAAAGCGCTTCACTAAAAAAGGAGGAACTTATGAGAAAAAAGATATTGAATAAGCTGGTATCAACTGCAGTCGCGGTTACAATGGCATTTGGCGGAGTGATGGTGTCACCTGCAAAGGTGATTATGGCTGATACGGTGAATGCGATGCCGCCGATTCTTCCGAAACCTGCAAGCTATACAGGTAAAACCGGTTCTTTCACCGTAACGGCTAGCACTAAGATCTACGTACAAGGTAAAGATGCCGCAGAAACCCAAGAAATTGCTGACAATGTGGGGGCTTATCTGAAAAACAAATTTGCCACAGCAGCGGGTTATACGTTAAGCATTTCACAATCGGCACCTACTGGAACAAACTATATTTACTTTACAACAACAGGTGGCGACAACTCAGCATTGGGCACCGAGGGTTATAATCTTGATGTAGCCGCAGACAGCATTACAGTAGAAGCCAACAAACCGGCAGGTTTGTTTTATGGCATGGACTCCATCAGACAAATGCTTCCAGCTGAAATTGAAAAAAACTCTTTGGCTAATGGTGTGACGTGGAGTATACCTTGTGCGATGATCAGCGATACCCCAAGATTTGGATATCGTGGTTTCATGATCGATGATGCCAGACATTTCATGACTGTTGATGAAGTCAAACGTCAAATCAACAATGCTGCCCAGTATAAGATGAATACGCTGCATCTTCATCTGAGCGATGACCAGGGTTGGCGTTTGGAATTGAAAAATTATCCACAGCTTGCCAAGATCGGCGGTTCTCAAGTCATTGACGACTTCTATGCTACAAATGACTTTGGTGGATTAACCAAAGGCAGCGCTGCCTACTATAAAGCAGCTACTGGTCCTGCAGGAGGAATCACGGGTTACTATACACAGGATGAGTTTAAAGATATCGTAGTCTACGCACAGGCGCGGTATATGCAGATTATTCCTGAGTTTGATGTACCCTCCCATACAAATGCGCTTTTGTCAACCTATGGCTTCTTAAATCCAGATGGTCAACCCAGTGCTCAGTCAGGTAACACAGGGAAGAACCTTCCGGCGAATCCATATAGCGGTAATGGGGTTGGATTCAACGAATTGACAGCCGGTAACCCAGCCACGATGGCATTTTTGGATAACTTATTCGCAGAAGTAACAGCCATCTCCCCATCCCCTTACATTCATATGGGTACGGACGAAGCAGCTTCATCAACATTAGCTGACCGTAACTGGTTTATTGATTATCTGGTATCTCTCGGTGTTAAGTACAACAAAAAAGTAATTGGCTGGGATTCGGCGGATGCTATTAATTCATCTTATCATCTTACCGATGTCATACAGTATTGGCATAACATGGATAAACCCAGCGTTCCTGGTAATGCCTTTAACCAAGGCAAGAAGGTAATCGTATCCAATCAGAACTATTCTTATCTGTCCAAGAAAATGACTGCCAATATGCCGGTTGGTAGAGGCAGCGGGACTAATGTCCTGACTACAGAGGTAGCGTATTATGATGATCCTCGTAATCGGATTGGGGCAACCAGCGACGACCAGATCCTAGGAGTAGAAGCTGCTCTTTGGGCTGAAACTGTAGGCACCCCCCAAGGCTTAGACATGCTGTTCTATCCAAGACTCCCTGGTTATGCGGAAATAGGTTGGTCTCCTAGAGGCACCAGCGGATCAGTAGGCTGGAACAATTATAAGGGGAGGCTGCTAGCCAATACGACAAGAATGACATACCAAGGAATAGGATTCTTCCCTGATCCAACCGTATTTGATGTCAAGGTACCCGTATCGTCAGGCAATGCAAATTCTTACTATAATATGAATGAAAATACAGCAAATGGTCCAACGCTTGAAGACGTTATCAACGGTAACAACGCAACAATATCCGTAGCGACAGGCGTAACGCCATCAGGAGCCATCACAACGGTTCCCAATGATTTAAGTCCAGCATTTGGAAATGCGTTGTCCTTTGACGGTACCAAAGGAAATTATGTCCATATAGGTAAATCTGATATACCTAAAGGCAATGATTGGACTGTTGCTCAATGGGTTTATAGGGAGAACATAACTCCTGCTCCCGCTACTATAGTTCTTGTCGCTGGTGATGGTGCTGTTATTAAGAGTGAGCAGTATAATAACAGTAAAAAAGTTGGAATTTCTGGACTCGATGCTAATGGAGTGAAAAAAGACTTCCAGTTTAGCAATTATACTGGAATACCTGTAGGCACATGGACACATCTTGCTTTCGTTGGTACATCCACAGGTACAAAACTATATGTAAACGGAACATTAGCTGATACGTTAGCTGTAGGGTCACAGGGTATTGTAAGTACTACGGGTACAACGGCTCCAATAGCTGCATTTCCCGGCCCTAGAAAAACGCTTGGTGCTGAAAATTCAACTTCTACCACTCCAAGCTTCAAGGGGAAAATGGACGAAACGAGAATCTATGAAAGAGCACTAAGCGCTGCTGAAATCACAGCACTTGCAGCAGTGACTTCAGGAACTGCGCCAGCACCATTTTTTGAAGATTTTGAAACAGGTTTTGGCAAATGGACACCTGTAGCTGGAATACCTTCATCCGATACGGCACAAAAAATAAACGGTGGAAACAGCTTTGTTGTTAATGAGGCCAAAGATGCGATTTCAAGTGTACTGCCGCAACCAATCAATGGTATTGCATCACTTTGGTTCTACGATACAGGTTTGTCAGGACTTAACCAACAAGCGTTGGTGTATGATTCTGCAAATCCAATCGGCCTGATTGGAGTGGGCATCAACAGCAGTATCAGTAATAACTATTATTCAGTTACAACCAGTTCCGCTCAAACCGCAGCGACAACGATTTCAAGAAAAACGGGTTGGCATAAAGTGATGGTTGATTACACTTCCAACAGCTCTGTAGACATCTATTTAGACAACAACAAGATAGGTACTGTTTCAGGGTATGCAAAATTTGACACAATTCAATTGGGAGATAACGCATCAAGCTCATACTTCGGTACACCAACAGGATATTATGATGATGTTCAGATTAATCATTTCTCAGCATCTCTCGCTGTACCTCCTTATGCTTCACCTGATTCAAGCTTAAGCGCCCTTATGTATAATAATGGAACGCCTGTTTCTGTTGATTATTTCACAGGGGGCCAGAAAACTTATGATGTGAAGTTGCCGGCTGGAACGACTACAATTCCTACGGTTACAGCAACACCAAAAGTAGCTGCTTCAATGGTGGTGATCACACAGGCTGCGACTTTGCCGGGAACAGCAACTGTACAGGTAACAGCACTTGATAGTTCTATATCCACATATACCGTTAATTTCAAAGTTCTTCCTCAACTAGTTCCTGCGACAATACAATCAAGTTATAGTGCTACTACGACCATGAACACACCGGTGTCAGGAAAAGTAGTACCAACGGGGGCACAGCCTGAGTACCCGGCGATCACCTTCGCAACAGTTGCTCGTGGTACGAAAAGTGAATATGGTACGGTTGCTACTACAAATGGAAAAGTGCTTGTAAATAACGATGGTACGTGGGTTTACAATCCTAAGCCAGGGTTTACTGGGACAGATAGCTTTAAGATTGACGTGGACCAAGGTACTGGAACAGCGGTAGCACAGACCACAGTGAACATGACTATAAATCCAAATACAGCTCCTACAGTCAGTGACTATAATGTCACTGCAAATCCTGGTGTACCCGTTACAGGCGCAGTAAGAGGAAGCGACACAGACGAGGATATATTGGTCTATAGCGTATTAACCCAACCGACAAAAGGAACGGTTACCTTACAGGCAAATGGGGTTTGGTCCTATACGGCTAGCACCGGTTCATCAGGAGTGGACAGCTTTGTAGTTAAGGTGGATGACTATAAAGGTGGAGTCGTAAACTCAACCGTGACAGTCAATATAACCGATAGCGATTTAACGCCACCATTAACTGAAGCTGCTTTGGACGGCGTGAAAGGCTCTGGAGACTGGTTTACTTCTGGCGTATCAGTAACGCTTCAAGCTCAAGACGATCGTACCGGTGTAACGTTTACTGAATATTCATTGACTGTCATTCAGAGCGTTTACGGTCAGCCGACGAATGGATTCGTACCTTATACGGCTCCGCTCCTGCTCAGCGATGGCATTTATCAGGTGCAATATCGCTCGACAGATAGAGCTGGAAATGTAGAAGCTGTCAAATCTGTTACCTTAAAGTCCGATACAACTTCGCCGACGTTCACTGTATCGGCGAACGGAAGTCCACTGACGGAGGGTGCAGTATTCGAGGATAGTCAGACAGTTACGCTTGCTTTGCAAAGCGCGGATAGCTTATCCGGCATCGCTTCTCAATCCGTCACGGTGGATGGAAAGCTCTATGAGCCCGGAACGGTGTTGAATTGGGCAGGTCAGCTCGGCATTCATTTCATTCAAGTTTCCGTAACGGATCAAGCGGGGAACACGAGTCTTCATACGACGAACGTATCAGTAACGACAAGCGGCACATCCATGCAGCTATTGTTGGCGGCATTCTCTGCAACCGGCGATGTGAGCGGGCCGCTGCTAGTCCAACTATCTAACAGCTTAATTCAAGCTCTAGATCAGTCTGCCAAGGGTCATAAGGATCAGGCAGTAAAACATATGCAGAATTTGCTTAAGCATATGGAGAATATAGATCAGCAGGGTAACATTTCTAACAATGCGAAGCAAGTTCTGACTACCGATGCGAATGCAGTAATTGCAGCCTGGTCAAATTAAGGCGTGAAGATGATATGAAATAATTGCTAAGTTAAAAAGCAAGAGGAGGACTCATCGTCCTCCTCTTGCTTTTTGTATAAAAGGCGTTACATTCAGTTCACGAAGCATGATAGTCACTTCTTTGGTCCTCTTCTTGTTGAACTTTTTCAAAATCACGTTAATTTGCGATTTGATGGTGGATAATTCGACTTGCCGTTCCTTTGCGATTTCCGTTATTTTCATATCTTTGAGAAGTAGATCTAGAATAACCAGCTCCGATGGGGTCATCTGAGAAAGAATCAACGTTGAATGCAATAATGATTCCTGATTGCGGCGGATCCTAGAGAACTCATTTTTGATTTTATAGGCAAACTCAGGACGGACTTGCACATTTCCCGCATGAGCAGAACGAATGCTCTGAATAATGGCTTCGCTTGAGCTTGTCTTCAGCACGTAATCGACAGCACCTGTTTCGAAAGCGCTGAATACCGTTTCATCATCTTCATGCACCGTAAGGAACACGATTCGTGTTTGCGGATGAAGTTCAAGCACTTTTTGTGCTGTGAGGATCCCGTCATGTCTCATTTCCATCTCGATATCCATGAGAATTAGATCGGGTGCTCCCAGCTCGGCTATAAGCTTCAGCACTTCTTTGCCGCTAGAGACTTGTCCGATTACCTTCAAATCATCTTCTCGATCGATCAGCTCACAGAAATGCTCCCTCAGAACATCCAAATCTTCAGCAACGATAATACGAATGGATGCTATCATGTCCATCAACCTTTCTTAGCCTCTAGTTTCAACACATATAGCGGCATAATAATTTGGAACGTGCTGCCCTTTCCGGATTTGCTGTCAAGATGGATGCGTCCGTAATGCCCAAGTACGATATGCTTGACATACGATAAACCGACGCCCCAATTTTTATTTGTATTTTTACTTGTATAAAAGGGATCAAAAATCTTATCCTGCAGATGGTCAGGAATACCCGGACCGTTATCCGAAATTTTGATGATCACCCAATTATCTTCTTCATAAACGCTGAGCTGAATAACGCCCGAAGAGTCGGATGCAATCGCTTCAACCGCATTGATCAGCAGATTATAAATCACTTCCGACATATGTTCAAAATCAGCCAAGATCATGGCTTCAATTTCAGGTCCTGTACATTTAATGATGATGTTCGAAGGTAAGGAGGGCATCCTTTCCAGCGTATGACGAATAAGCTTTTGCACGGACTGGGGTTTCAGTTGGAGATGGCTTGTTTTAAATGACTTGTACAACTGATCGAGTCTTCCGAGCGTTTGGTTCACAATGACGTCGGCTTTACTCAGCGCCGCCTCCACCTTTTGAACATCAGCAGCTTCACCGGTGGGCATGCCTTGATTAGCTTGCTTGATGAGCAGCTGAATCATGAGCAGTTGATTTTTTATGGCATGTGTAAACACTTGAGCTCCCATATTAGCCGTGTTTAGCTTTCGCTCCAGCATGAGGTCCTCGTTACCCATTTTCTTTTCAATTTCCGTATAACGCCAAATGGAGAGTATGCTGATAATAGATAAAATACCTGTAAAGCTAATGCTTAAATACCACTCAAGCAGGGTTAGAGGCGGATTAAAATTAGAGAAATCCGAATACAGCACATAGAAGGTGCGTACATCGAAGACCTGTAAAGGACCCATGAAGCCAAGATAAAAATAAAACAGAACCAGCGAGAGCACGCCGAGGATAATAAACTGGGTTTGTCTTTTTAACCATGGAATCGTTACGCGTTGATATTTCCAAATCATGATAGAAAGGGCTGCAGCTGCAGATAGAACAAGCCATCCCCTTGTTACCCAACCAACGATATAGGTATGATTGCGGTCCATTACGGTAAGCGCCCATTTGTAGATAATGGGATCATAGAAAATTAGATTGGCGAGAGCGGGCAAGAGAATTAACACATACACCTTCCACATGCGCTTCGCCGTTTTGTAAGACATTAAGGATATCGAGAGTCTGATCAAGCTAAAAATAAAAAGCGACCGCCCAACCGTAAGCATACGGCTAATTCCCTCAATTTTGATAGGAGCATTCAACAGCATATTGCGGATCGTGTCGTTGAAAAACAATACAATATTTACTCTGTAATAAAATCCGCCGAATTTGGCAATAAACAAAATCAATCCGGACATGCTAAGAAACCATCCGACTAGCACAAGTCCCATCCAATAGGCTGAAGGATTGCGCGCTTTGGCAATAAAGAGCGTAATGGCTGCAATCATGAGCAAGATAAGGAGTATCGTCATCGTGTCACCTGTTTATAAGTAGTAACTCTAATATAACACATCGTGACTGTTCTGCCTCTCAACTAAATGGGACTTTTGGTAAAGTTTGAAAAATGTTCAACCTTATGTTGGCGGTACATTCAAAGTACGATATGGATGTACAAATATTTTGGGATGAGGATAGTCTTGTCCCATCTGCCTCGGCTAGTGCCGGGAGCATTGTAAAAACGAGGAGGATTATATGCGTAGAAAGACATTTTTAAAATGGCTTACTGTGATCCTGGTGCTCATCTTTTTCATGCAAGTTAATGATTTGAATTTACGCGCTTACGCCTTGGATCAGCCTTCGTTGCTTCAGGAGAATGAGTTGACATTCGTTGACAATCATCAAACCAAATCGGTTATCATTTGGTGGAGCAAGAACTCCAATTCGGAGATAGCTTCGTATGCCGCTTCGGAACTGCAGAATTACGCCCGTAAAATGGCAGGTGCTACGATCCCTGTTCTTGAAGGAAAGATAACAGCGGAGGATGCCGCTCTGGCAGGTGGACTATCGAGCGCGATTATCGTTGTAACCGGCGAGGAAGCAAGCCAGTATAACGTTAGCGGTCAAACAGCCGATATCTCTGGACAATGGCTTGCTTCTGCCGCCACGAAATTGTCTGATGCGAAAGAGGATTCGTTCCTTGCAGAGGTTAGCGGGACTCGTTTGGTTTTAGCAGGTTCAAATGACAGGGGAACTTTATATTCAGCCTATGATTTGCTTGAAAAATTAGGTGTTAAGTTTTTTGCCCCGAACTTCGATTTTTATGAAGGAAACGCCGAATACGTACCCTCGACAAGATCCATTACGGTATCCGCCTCGAACACCGTGATTCAACCCAGCTTTAAAATTCGCCGTAAATATGTCGAGGAGGGTTGGAGTCATTCCGTAGATAATTTACCTCAATTGGTAGATTGGATGACAAAAGTAAAATTAAACACGCTAGTCGTTCCTTATGACTATATCGCTATAGGAAAGACAAAGTGGGACGATTTTCGCGAGCAGTTGATCCCCGAGCTGAAAAAGCGTGGAATAACCGTTGAAGTTGGGGGACACGGATTTGAAAGTTTTCTTCGCAAGGACAAATACCAAACAGCACATCCGACATGGTTTCCCTCAGGTAGTAACGTGTTTAACGTCGCGGACGATACAGCTGTGAATGCATATGTGGATGAAGTTATCACATATTTGAAGGGGCGCCCGGAAATCGGCATTTTTGATGCTTGGCCGCCGGATTCAGCAACTTGGCCTTCGTCCGCCTACCAAAAGTTTGGAAGCGAGTCGAATGCGTATGCTTACGTCGTGAAAAAACTTTATGAGAGAGTACGCAATGAATTGCCAGGCGTTAGAATTGAGGCCATCGCATACGATAATTACACCTCACCGCCTACCAAGTATATGTACGACAACTCAATCATTATTGATTTTGCTCCTTATGGCCGCAGCTACGTCCAAACGATCTTCGATCCGAATTCAACTACGAACAAATCGTATATTAATCAGATTAACCAATGGAGGTCCGTTTTTAACGGCGATCTCTCGATGTATGAGTATTACCGAAGATATGCATTTCATTCGCTGCCGTTTGTGTTACCCCAGCTGATCGGCCAGGAGATGCCTTATTACCGAACATTGGGAATAGCCGGTATTGGTACCTACTCAGAGCCGGGGGACTGGATTCCATTTGAAATTACACATTACATTTTGGCCAAATTATCCTGGAACGCCGATTTAAATGCTCAGACATTAATCGATGAGTATGTTCAGTCCAGATACGGCTTAGCCTCCGGAGAAATGAGCCAATATTTCCAACTCGTCGAGGAAGCGGGCAGAGCAATATTCAGTCAACCAGCAGGCAATTATAATAATTTAATTAACGTCACCAAAATGAGAGATAACTATTTACAAGCAAAAACACAATTGGACAACGCGCAAGAAAAGGCAGTGAGCGGAACCTCGACGGCGTACATGCTTCAGCGCTTGGCGTGGAATATTGATTATGCAATCGCCGATACCGAGGTTGAATATTATCGCTTAAAAAGTGATACGAACAGTTCTAAGACAGCAAAACTGCGTGCGCAGGATGCGATTTACACGCATCGCTTCGATGGAATTATGCTGCAAAACATCTACTCCATGCGAAGATATATCAGCGGATTAGGGACTGCAAACGCAAATTGGATGTACGATGTGAATCGAGGTAAGTTGAAGTATGCCCCTATGGTGACCACGATGGCACCAAATCAAACAAACTTCGTAAGCAACATGGTGGATGGTAATGAAGGGACTGTTTTCTGGTCCAACTCGAGTCCGGGTATAGGCGATTATGTTGGTATCGAGTTGCAAGCTGTGAGTTTTATTAAATCTATTCATTTGTCAATGGCTACGGGTGCGAACCCGAATGAGTATATCCGAAATGGTGTGGTCGAAATATCCACGGATTTCAAAGAGTGGAAGGCGATTGCTACGGTTACGGATCAGCCAGAGATTCAATTGTCAGTAGAAGCAGGTACGCAGGCGAAATATATTCGGATTCGCACGACGGCCACGCAGACGCAAAAGGTTATAATTCGTGAATTTAGCGTTGAGGTTGCGGTAGATCGTACTCCACCGGTAACAACAGTGAATGTTACATCATCTGTGCCGGATGGAAAGAACGGTTGGAATGTAAATCCAGTTACGGTTAGCTTGGATGTTTACGATGATTTATCTGGCGTAGCCCGAACGGAGTACAGTCTGGATGGAGGAGCTGCGTGGCTAAGCTATACGTCGCCTGTAACGTTCAGTCAAGACGGCAAGTATACCATTAGCTACCGTTCAATAGACAATGCCGGCAACATAGAAATGCCAAAGACCGTCAGCTTCAAACTGGATGCGATTGCTCCGACAATCACCGTCACCGGATTGGTGTACGGTACGTATAGTGACTCCGTGGATATCACGCCAATCATTGTATTGAGCGATGACCTGTCCGGGGTCGACAATAGCAAAACTACAGTGATGTTGGATACGTACGTGGTGCAGCAAGGTATAACGATTCCTCTTTATACGCTGCCTCTCGGTTTGCATGAGTTGATCGTAACTTCGGGCGATCTAGCGGGGAACGCAGAGAGCCAAATGATATTATTTCAGACAACAACTAACTCCAATTCCTTAAAGTCATTAGTTACGTATTTTGCGAATGCCGGATGGATCGATAATGCGGGTATCGCGAATAGCCTCCAAAGTAAATTAGACGCGAGTAATTTTGCTGCATTTGTTAATGAAGTGAACGCGCAGAGCGGAAAGCATATTACTAGCCAAGCTGCAAGCTATTTGCTGCGGGATGCTCAATATTTATTGTCCCTAAAGTGATCATCAATAAGATTACAGTGTACGCTGGAAATAATCCCAAAGGAAGAAGTGTCAGAAAATAATGTTCAAGTCAAGCATATGAAGAAGCAACAGTTTGTATTTAAATGTTTTGCGATAAATCAGACCAAGCTTCCGAAATGCTTGTTGAAGAACTGGCGAACGAGAATATTAGGCTGAAACATGGCAAGAGGATGCGCTAGAAGCTCTGCTAGGGGGATGGCATCCGCCGTGGCGAGCTGGTGCCCTGACGCGATGGTAAGTTGCAATTTTACTTTGCGGGCTCAGTAATTCTTTTTTTAGGATTTAGACAGGATTTTTTAAAAAATTACAGTTGATTATTTAAGATATAAAGAAAAAAAACAAAAAATCACAGATGCAATTTAACAGAAATTTCTTATGATGTGCCATTTATTTTCTAATAGTAGATGCATATTAATGCATAAATGTATAAGTTCAGATTTTTATTACAAATAATTTTGAAACAGTGGATCTATCGGGATAAAGGAATAGACAAATTGAATTTTAATATGAAACAAAATAAACGGAGTACCGCGGGTTTGCGGGCTCCGTTTTATAATTATTTATGAAACATCACAGTTTTTTTGTTTTTGTTTTGTTTGTTTGTTTTGTTGTTCTCCCTCAATTCTTTTTTATTGTGTCTGTGTTGTTATAATTTTCGAGAAAATTTTCGGAATTAGTGAGGATAGATTCTCAAAATTGTTGAGAAATCTATAATAATGCATTAACATACAGGAAGTAGTCTATCCAAGTCTTTAAAAGTAGAGTTATTTAACCAATTGCGAGACATGTGGAGTGCTATTCACTCTAAGTTTGGAACGGAAATAAAGGAAAGTAACCGTGGAACCCTTCTCATGAAGGGCTTTTGTTTTGATGTGAACACTCAGGAAGGCAAATCATCCGTTACAAATTTCCTATTCAATCATTAGTACTAGTAAGGCCATTTTACTTCATAGGAGCGTCTGAAGGACCATGATAAAGAAAGAAATCGCGCATATTCGCAAGCATTTTAAATTGGATAACGAAATGCTTAAAATCCACGATATTTTTAACGTGTATATCATGAAGGAAAGCAACGAGATCTACCATTATGAGCGCCAACCGTTCGCCCTAGTAGACAGGGAAAAGCAGGAACTATATATGCTCAATTTCAAAAAACTGCTGACCGGCGAATTAGATCAGAAGATGTATGAGTTAAAGTTTCAGGAGGAAGCGGAGCAGCCTACACAGGTGCTTCTCCATCAAGGTTTAGTGACTGGTAATGCGGAAGAATGGCAAGATCTGATGCTTTTGTTGGTAGAAAAAATGTTGGTGGATACCACATACGAACAGGATACAGTGATTACTTTCGTTCGCGGACAATATTCACGGCCGACTAAGAGTAGGAACGAAGATGCCATGGAGAGCGAAAAAAACGAGATGTTCGCGAATCTATTCATTCTGTGCAGCGTGAATTCTACGGAACAACAGAAGAAAACGCTCATGTTTGACTATGTGGAGAGAGAATTTAAGTATAACGTTTTCGTAGATCCGATCATCAAATTGAACACGCCGGAACAAGGTTTTTTCTACCCTAGTGTGACAGACAACTATTCCGACGTGAATCGCATTCTGTATTGCTCGGGGAGAGCGCATGAACCGAATTGGCATTTCATCGATCAAGTCTTAAATGCAGAGAAGACCGTGACAGCGTTAGAAGAGAGAGCCATTTTTGAGGATATCGTGAAGGAAGTGGCGGGCGATCAACTTGATGCCGCTACGATCGCTCATGTGTATGAGGAAATTCATCGGGTCATCGAGTCCAACGAGGATGAAGAACCTCCAAAGCTGGACTATAAAGATGTGGAACGCATGCTGTCGGTCAGTGGTGTAGAGGGCGTGACGATGGAAAAGGTGGAACGAGCGTTCCAAAACGTCGTCGACGACAAAAACTATGAACTCAAAGCAAGCAGCGTCATGCCGAAGTTCACTTCGAAATCGATTAAAATTGATACGAAGATAGCCACGATTTCGGTCAGTCCTCAAGATTTAAAGTACGTGAGACAGGTAAATTATCAAGGAAAACGATGTATCTTGATCGAGGTCGACGAAGACGTCGTGATCGAAGGATTTACGCTCAGTACGGAGACCTTGTAGAATGCATTTCCGCCGCGGCGGAATTTAAATTCTAATCAATTCTGAAACAACAAAAACGGAGCACCGCGGGATTGCGGGCTCCGTTTTCTAATTAATTATGGAATATCACGTGCTTAATGTCCTTTGCATCCCCAAATAAAACATAATCCGTTGAGAGCCCAAGAAGAACAGATGAAATTTTAATTAATGGCTGTGTTAAAGGTAAATGTTGATAATTGAAACCTCTCCGTTTCCCTTATATAATTAATATAGGAACAAGTATTCGTGTTTGGTTGTAAGGATGGATAATGCGTTTAGCAATTTGTTAAAACACATTGATAAATTAACCCTAACAAAAAAAGAAAAAGTCTATCAATGGGAAAAACGCTATGTTGATCCTTCTTCCTCCGTCGGCGGACGTTTAATCAATGAAATGAGGGAGACTCGCTTTAAAGCGAGTTCGAGTGCCCTCACTGTAATTCTGAGCAAGTTGTTCGATTCGGAAAATACAATGGTCGTCAACGAACCTGAACGTCTACGGTAAACTGAACGCTTCTTGGCAGTTGTACAATTTTAATGTATATATTTAACGAGTCTCGGCGTTACAGCCGAGCCGTTAGGTATGATGACCTTCACCAAAACAGGCAGGTACAGCACTATGGATGTTTCGGAATTTGTGAAGAATCATGCTGGCGCTTTATGCCATTCGTACTCATTAAACATTTGGTTTTCTAGTTAAAAGGCGCTCTCTCGCCTAAGATAATGACAAAAAGGCTGCCCCTTAACAGCATTCAGCTGTTGAAGGGACGGCCTATTTTTTAATTATTTTTTAGCGTGCAGGTTGTTGTACGCTTCCGTCATTTCTTTGATCAGCTCGTCGCCGCCTTGCTGACGGTATTTCTTGACGTAATCGTCGAATGCGTCGAGCGGCAGCTTGCCTAGAACGATCTTGGCTGCTATTTCTTGATACATAGGGGAGTTCCCAGGGTTGATATCCGGGAATTTCTTCACGGTTTGCGCTTCAGGCAAGCCTTGCTCCGCTTTGAGCAATCCTTCCTTGCGGGACATCTCCATAGCGCTTACCCTCATATTGTACAAGCGCTGTTGATCTGGAGTGCGCTTCAAGTTGTTGTCTACGATCGGATTCATCGTACCTTGAGAGCCGAATGCAAGAATGCGTAGATCTGACTTGTTAGTCTTGTCCTTGGCATCGTCGTAGACGAATTTGTCTCCCTCTTTCGTATACGTATCGCCTTCCAGACCAAGTCGGTGAAAGATTACCCCTTCATCCGTAGCAAACCAATCGAGCATCTTAATGATGGCTTCTGGGTTTTTGGCAGCTTTCGTAATAACGTAATATTTGTCGTTCGGCTTCTTAATGCCGCCTACTGGTCCGTTGTAACCTTTACCTTTCGGCGTTGGGATGGCAATCAGCTCCGGTTTTTTGCCGGGCAGCGCTTTGGTTATAGCATCGTTCCAGTTTTCGATGGAATCTGTCAAATGGACGAACGAGCCAACCACGTCGGCATAAACTTTTTTGTCAGTGGTTGCGTTGGTCAGGAACTCGGAATCGAGCAGCTTTTCGTCATACATCGTCTTCAAAAAGCCCAGCGCGGTCTTCATATTCGGGTTGATGATGTCGGGAGTGACCTCACCGTTGAGCACGTGATAGTTACTCTGGCCGATGCCCCACATGCCCGCAATGTTGTACCACCAAGTGAAATTGGATCGCATGGTAAAAGCAATTTCATCCTGCTTGCCGTTTCCGTTCGGATCCTTGTCGCGGAATAAACGGAGTAGGTCAAGTAACTCGTCGGAGGTTTGCGGAATTTTGCCGCCGACCTTCTCCATCCAATCCTTGCGGATATACAAAATGTTGTTGGAAGGGGAAAGAAGGACTGACGGGATACCCATAATTTTGCCGTTAATCGTTACATCGTCCCAGGAATCCTTAGGTATGAATTTTTTCAGATTCGGACCGTATTTGTTAATCAAATCATCCAGTGGAATCGTCTGATTGCCCGTTAGCACACCGGCCGGATTCAGCCCCGAGGCTTGGATCAAATCCGGGATTTCACCGGAGGCAATCTTCAGGCGAAGGTTCTGGTCGAAGCTGGCACTAGCAATAAGCTGCATATCCAGCGATACATTAGCCTTCTGATTGATGTGTTTTACGAAAGGCTGGTCGTTGATGTCCGGCAGCGGTTTGGCGTAGTCGGACAAAGCGTAAGTAATTTTAACCGGAGTGGCCGGTGTCGCAATATTGCCTGGTGCTGGCGATTGTATCTGCGCAGTTCCGTTTGAACAAGCGGACGTGAGAAGAACAGCTGTAGCACAAAGCAGAGTGACGGTTTTTCTGGATCGTTTCATGAAAAGACCTCCATTTTATTATGTGTAAGATATATTTTTAAGGATAAAGAAAGATAGGGGATGCCTGTTGGATGATCGCTTTCTTTATCAAGAAAAATTAGAGCTGGCGTCTAGCCTTTGACCGAACCGACCAAAGTGCCCTTAATGAAATGCTTCTGAATGAATGGGTAGATCAGCATGATTGGCACGGTCGCTACCAGGATGGTTGCCATCTTCAAGCCTTCCGGCGATGTATCGAGTGTGGCTAATTCATTGACTGTGGAGTTAACGTCGCCAAGGTTGCCCTGTGCAATCATACTGTACAAGTAGAGCTGCAACGGCCGGAGAGCAGGCTTCGTAATGTAAATTAAGGCGGCGGAGTAATTGTTCCAATGGCCGACCGCGTAATAGAGTGTCAACGTCACCAGAATCGGCAGCGACAGTGGCAGGGCGATGCGGAACAAAATACCGTATTCGGACATGCCGTCGACGCGGGCAGCCTCGAACAGCTCCTCTGGCAAATTCCGGAAAAAGGTATAGCATAGAATCATATTGAAAACGCTTAAAGCAGATGGAATAATAAGCGCCCAGATTGTGTTCAGCATGCCGAACGATTTGACCACAAAATAAGATGGTATCAAGGGAGCTGAGAAAATCATGGTAAAGATGATCATCAGCATGAAAAATTTTCGGCCCTTGAGTCCGGCTTTGGACAGCGGGTATGCCATAATGACCGTTAAGAACATGTTCAACGCAGTTCCGAGAACGGTGATGATAATGCTGATTTTAAACGATGACCAGAACGCCATGTTTTGCATGACCTTGATATAATTGTCCACATTAAAATGTACGGGCCACACCTTGACTTGTGAGTGGATCAGCGCGTTGGTGGAGCTGAAAGATCCTGCTGCAATATGCAAGAACGGCACGAGCACGACCAAGCACATAAGTCCTAGAAACAAGACATTCATCGTATCGAACAGATTTTCGCCAAATGTTTGCTTAATCTTCATGGATTTAGACTCTCCTTCTGCTTAAATCAGTACAAGCCGTTGCCGGTTGTGGCGTTACTAATCTTGTTGGTTATCATGAGCATGAGTAGGCCGACAACAGATTTGAACAAACCGATGGCGGTTGTGAAGCTGTATTGGCCTCCAATAATCCCTGCCCGGTAAGAAAACGTATCCAGTACGTCCCCGACCTGGAAGCTGATCGGTGTTAGGTATACATAGATATGCTCGAATCCGAGATCCAGAATGTGCCCTGTTTTGAGTAGCAGCAGGATCATAATCGCGGGAATGAGACCTGGGAACGTGATATTCGTGAATTGCTTCCATCGTCCTGCTCCGTCGATCTTTGCAGCTTCATACAGCGAAGAGTCGATACCGGCAAGCGCTGCTAGGAAAATGATGGAGCTCCAACCCATTTCCTTCCATATTCCTGATAAGATGATTGTTCCGCGGAAGTATTTGGGATCCCCCAGGAAGTTGATTTTTTGAAAGCCTAGATCGGCGATAAACTGATTGATAAGTCCGACCTGCGTAGACAGCATCATGTAGGAAAGTCCGAAAATGAGCGTCCAGGACAAGAAATGTGGCAAATAGAGAATGGTTTGGGTTAATCGTTTAAACACTCCGAGACGCAGCTCGTTGAGCAGACAAGCCAATATAATCGGTGCTGGAAACGAGAAAATCAATTGATAGAAACTGATCACAAGCGTGTTGACGAACAGTCGCTTGAAATTCGGGTAAGTCAATAACTGATAGAACCACTGCATGCCGACCCAGGGGCTCTTCCAAAATCCGTCGAAGATGTTGTAATCCTGAAAGGCGATCACGCTGCCGAGCATCGGTACATATTTGAATACCAGCAGATAAATCAGCCCCGGCGCCAACATGATGTAAAACGCACGGTTACGGATGATATATTGCAGCAGGCCGCCTTTCTGTTTGAGTTTCTTCGCTGTTACAGCAGTAGTCATTGAATGTGTGTTCATTGTGAACTCCTCTCCCATTCGTTAGGTGTGATTAAAGTATAGGCATTTGCTTGATCGAAAATGAAGAAGCAGAACATCAAAACGCACGACAAAAAATCAAACATCATTTTTTGCGTAAAAATGCTAATCGATAGAAAGTTCGATTGATGTTTGATGGTTTACTGAATTTTGGCTTATCCGAAGATTTGAATAATTGTATCTTGATTTGGCAAACTGAGGATTCCTAACGAGCCTGTTTTAGAGCAATATAGTATTGTAAGGTCAATGAAAGCGTTTGTAAAAATGAACGGAGGGGATTATGAATGTTAACTCGTTTCAGTTTAATGAAAGCACTACGATCAATAGTCTTATTTACGATGATAGTGAATGTAATGCTCCCAAGTATGATTATTCCAATAGCTGCAGCTGCAGGAGCGTCGACCAATTTGGCTGCAGGTAAAACCTATTCGTCTAGTACCGCCTTTAACTCAAGTCCTACTTGGGCGACTCCGAAAGCGTTTGACGGTGACCCGAATACCGCTTGGAGACATAATTCAGCTGACACCTCTCCATGGCTTCAGGTCGATCTAGGTTCTTCGATGAATTTCAATCAAGTTAAGCTGCGTGCGCCGAATATCAGCGGAATTGATTACGCTTCCAGAGCAACTAACTTTGAAATTCAATATTCCAATGACAAGATACAGTGGACATCAATTTACAAAACACCTTCAGGTGTAACGGATTCAATATCAAGCACGTCATCGCGTTCATTTGACTTCAATACGGTTCAAGCGAGATATGTGCGTTTTTGGATACCGACTGCGCCCATTCCGGCATCAGTTGCTGGTATATCGGAATTTGAAATTTATGTAACTCCTACCGGAGTCGTAGTAGACAAAGCATCCATCACCTTAAGCAAAAATGGGACCAGCACGCAAACTGCCACAGTTCAACCCGCTGGAACAGACCAGAGCGTAAGCTGGACAACCAACAATCCGAGTGTAGCAACGGTAACCGGCAGTGGTGTCGTAACAGGTGTCGGAGCGGGGAACGCAGTCATTAGAGCGACAAGCGTCACTAATGCAACTTACTTCGCTGAGACGAGTGTAACTGTCGTTGCTTCCAATAATAAAGATATCACAGCGTTTAGCTTTCAAAACATGAGTTCCACATGGGATGGCAACATTGATGAGAGTCATGGGACCATTTCGGTTCATCTACCCGAAGGCATGCCGCTTAACCCTTTGGTCGCTCACTTTCAGACCCTTGGAGAAGCAGTTTATGTGAACAATACGCTGCAAATCAGTGGCGTAACTTCCAATAATTTCTCATCACCAGTCACCTATAGGGTCGTTGCAGAAGATCACACAACCAAAGAATATGTGGTATCCGTCACGAGTCGTGGCGTGTCTCAGAAAGAATTAACGTCGTTTACTTTTAACAGTTTGACTCCACCAGTGAATGCTTTCATTGAAGGTGATAACGTAAATGTGGTCGTTCCAAGCGGAACGAATACGACAGCTTTAGTTCCAAGCTTCAATTATGTCGGCAAGAGGATCGAGTTGAATGGAACAACACCAATAAGCGGTGTAACGAGCCAGGACTTCTCGAATTCGGTCACCTATACGGTATATGCCGATGACAACACCTACCGAAATTTTATCGTCAATGTGTATAAAGAACTCTCTGCCAATCCGGTCAATATGGCATTGGGAGCGAAAGCGACTGCTACGAGTTTAGGTTTCTATAGGAACCCACCAGAAACATTGACCGATGGGGATCCTAATTCGTCTTGGCGCCGTAATAGCGCCGATTTGCTCCCTTACTATATGACGATTGATTTAAAGGAAGTGAAATCCTTTAACAAAATCGTGCTAAGGGAAGCATTGCGCAACGGATCTTATCGTACGATGGGTTTCACACTTTACGCATCCACAGACGGACAACTGTGGTCCAAGTTAAGTGAAGGAACAACCATTACTTCGCAATTGGATGTGAGTTTCACTGCAACAAGCGCAAGATATGTACGATTAGTCATTACTGGGGAAGATAACCTCGACTTGCCGTTTATATCAGAAATTGAGGTGTATAACATTACCGCGCCTGCGACAGCAATTACGATTCCTGCTTCACTAAATTTGCTAACGGGAGCTCATCAAAGTCTTCAAACCAATGTTATACCTGACACAGCGGATCAACGTGTGATGTGGAGCTCGTCCAATCCATCTGTGGTTAGTATAGATAAGAATGGAACGATTACTGGCTTGTCAGCGGGTACCGCTATGATCCGAGCGACCAGCGTCTCCAGTCCTACGATCACCTCGGTTTCTGCTGTAACCGTAGGAGCGCAGGTGAGCACGGCTAAAGAAATGACTACATTCACGATCCTGAATGTTTCTCCTGAGTTGAGCGGCTCAATCAATGGTAACCTGATAACGGTCATTGCACCAGTTGGAACCGACCTGACTAATCTTGCAGCAGGCTTTAGCACCAATGGCAGTTTGGTAACAGTTGCTGGTTTGAATCAGCAGAGTGGTATCAGCGTTAATGATTTTACAGGCCCAGTGGTTTATAAAGTGACAGCAGCAGATGGTTCTTCTGTAGACTATACCGTTCAGGTTTTAATCAAGGAAGACTCAAAGGACCTTACTTCCTTTAGCTTCTTAGGAATAAATACGACGGTTACAGGTACGATTACCTCCAGTATGATTAGTCGTACAATTGCTGATGCACCTGGCGGCAAATATTCGATTACTGACGATTACAATAATAGCATCGCATTAATTGTTCCTAAAGAAGTGGATCTTTCAAATGTAGTTGCTACATTCCAGACTTCAGGAGTACAAGTAGAAGTAAATGGTATGTCGCAAATCAGCGGAAGTACTGGAATTGATTACCGAGATCCTGTCCTGTTTACAGTCAAAGCAGAGAATGGCACAGAGAAGACTTACAAGGTAACCGTTTATCAGCAGACGACAGATGCGACTGTGACGGTAAGTGATCAGGTTGTAGGTCAAACGTTGAAATACGTTGGTTCCAGCGGCGTCACCTTCCTAGAGGGCGATAATGTTGCTGCTTGGTATAAATATTCCAACGTTAATGGCGTTCGTTATTGGTTAACTCCTGAGCGGTTTGTTCAGGCGGCTAATGTAAACGGCTCTCCATCCGTATCGAGCTTAAGTGCTTTCGATACGATGAAAGCTGATTTACGCGCCCGCATGAACACAACAATGACGGATCAAACCTATATTAACTGGACAAACGTTAAAGCGAATTATTCTCATTTGTGGGATGGAACAACGGAGTATACCATTGATAGCAATATGCAGAAGTTCAAAGAAATGGGTATCCAAGTACTAGCAGAGCTGAATGACTCTGGTTATGCGGGCTATTCGGATGAGAATGATCCTGAAAAATGGAGACAATCGTGGAAGAAATGGCAGGAATTTTATGCTTCTGCATTTTATTTGTCAATAAACTACGGAGTTACGGAATTTGAAGGACCGAATGAGCCGGAAGCCATTATTGTAGGCAATACACCAGAAGAACGAGCAAAAGAAGTAGACAAGTTCGTATACTTCCTGAAGATTTATTCTGACGCAATTCATTCTGCTCTTGATGATGTCAACAGACTAAAGGGAACTGCGTTGAAACCGACTTTTGCTGCTCCTACATTGGCTTCTAGTGGTACGAGTGATATTGCCAAGCGGATGATGAACGGTAACCGAATTAATTACAGGGGGGAAACAGTTTCAACCGATATTGTAGATACGTTTGTAAAGCATAATTACTCGGGGAATGTGAACGTGTATGGCAAAGAAATTGATGCTATGAACAGAATGATGGCTCAAGAATCCTCGACGGGTCAAGCACTGCCTATCATTTATACGGAGTTTAATTACGCTCCAGGTGCAAACTGGAAGACATTCTCGGTCACCAATGATACTCCTGACGTATTCCAGGCTGAAGCCGGCGTATGGCAAAGGGCAATGGATAAGAATGTTCAGGGGATGTATCAGTTCAAATCAGCCAATATTTACAGCGGAGTTAATGGAAATGCTGTCATGTTTATGTATGACCGTTCCAGGGATCCAGCCCAGAACCTTGTGCTTGGTAAGACGGTCACGGCAAGCTCTAATCAAGCTGCTGCAAGCAAAGTGGTGGATGGCGACTCTAGTGACGGTTCAGCATGGGTAAGCGGAGCAGGTACAAATCACACATTAGATATTGATTTGGGGAGTATGAAAACCATTCAACAAGTGAAAATTGATTTGGGTGACGCGTTATATAACCCTGGACAGAATAAATATACGGGAACTTTCGGAAACTTTAAGCTTCAATATTTTGATAGTATCGGTAGTACGTGGAAAGACACCGTAAATGTTACGTCAAATACGAACAACTTTGCTGGAGGTATTATCATTCCGGTTACAACGAATAAGCTGCGATTCACTTCGACGGCAACCGGGCCTATAAAAATTAGAGAATTGTACGCAACTGAACAAATTCCCGTCTATGATGTCGGTGGACCGACGAAGAATGCGGAAACGACAAGACTTTTTGCAGAAGGGTTCAAGAATGAGCGTGATTTATATGCGACGACAGCTGTGGCAAAGTATGATGCCAGCTATGAGGCTTCCACAGCTTTTGATTTTGCAACGTCCAATTATTACATCTGGATTCCACAAACTAGTGATCTCGTGGATTACCGGACAACCATTGACTTGTCAGGCTTAGATGTACAACCAGGTAATTTGGTATCGATTCGAGAGGTTAGTGCATCAATTTTTGGAGGTGTCGTGTACCGGGCTCCATTAGCTTCTGACATGAAACTGACAGTCGTGCAGCCGAAACAAAGTGCATGGTTAGTAACTGTTTATAAGGGAGACCCCATGCCAACGCCGGAAACAGTCATCGCCAGTGAGGATGCGCAGGTTTCGTTAGGGGCTTCACTTTCTACTAACTTTGGAACAAGTCCTAGCATGACTGTTCGTCAAAGCACGAGTGCACTAGACAACAATTCCGCAGTGTACTTGAAATTCCCAACTTATACGGGTGTAAGGGCCGCGAACCTGAACGTCTTCGGTAAACTGAACGATTCATCGCAGTTGGATAATTTCAATGTAATGGTCTATGGAATCACTGATTCTGCATGGACGGAGTATACATTGACAGGAAGCAATGCGCCGAACATAAACGAGAGAGCCACCTATTTAATGGATCTCGGAGTTACAGCCGATCCGTTAGGTATGATGACCTTCACCAAAGCAGGCGGATACAGCACTGTGGATGTGTCGGAATTTGTGAAGGAACATGCTGGTTCTACGATGTCATTTGTACTTATTAAAGAAAAGAGAAACTACGCCGAAGTGAACGATAACGATTTAGTCGTGTTGAGTTCTCGTGAAGGCGAAACGGGACAACAGCCTAACCTGGAATTGTGGGGGGCAGATGTACCGGACACGGCTGCACCGACATGGTCAGATGGAAGCATCGCAGAGTTCAATGTAACACAAACGAGCGTTACACTTTCTTGGAACGGAGCAGAAGACAACGTAGGAGTAAAGGAATATAAGATTTTTAAGAACGATGTTGAAATTGCAACAGTAGCTGGTACGGATTACAACGTAACCGGTTTGACGGCAGGCTCCGCCTATATGTTCAAGGTGGAAGCCGGAGACGAGGCGGGTAATTGGTCAACTACAGGTCCAAGCAAGCAGGTGACGACGCTCGCCCTGAGCAGCAATGCTAATTTAAGTAGCTTAGCTATCAGCCAAGGGACCTTGAGTCCTGTCTTCGCTAGTGGAACAACGCTCTATAGGACAACTGTAATCAACAGTGTAACGTCAATAACCGTTACTCCGACAGTAGCAGATGCAACAGCGACCGTTAAGGTGAATGGCGTGCTAGTCACAAGTGGAACACCAAGCGCAGCAGTGAATTTAGCTGTAGGTGACGGAAATGTAATTACCATCGTAGTTACCGCACAAAACGGTACTTCGAAAACCTATACTGTCGAGGTTACACGAAGCAAAAATGGTAAGGACAAAGACAAAGACAAAGACAAAGACAAAGACAAAGACAAAGACAAAGACAAAGACAAAGACAAAGACAAAGACAAAGACAAAGACAAACATAAATAAAGACAAACATAAATAAAGACGCAAAATAATGGAACAGAGCTCCGGTTATTACCCGAGCTCTGTTTTCTTATATAAACTAAATTCCTTTGTGGTGCAGATTACTAAAAACAGATTTCCATCATTATCCTGCAAGTGCTAGATTTCTGCTCTGATAAGTTCTACAATATGATAGCAAGACGCAATAAGATATTGTACTAGCTTTTAAGTTAAGGGTGGGGTTGTACATTGGATATAAGATGGGTCCTACGAACAATAAAGGCTGTAGCCGTTCTCTCATTCCTAGTCAGCGCGCTGACCGGCTGTGACGGGAACGCCCCCGAGCCAACCGCCAATTCGAAAGAATCGAATCAGAATGGCTCCGGTATGCAATCCGGTCAGACGGGTCCCTATCCGATAAATACCAAAGATAGCTTCAGCTATTGGGGCACGATGAGCACTACGACGGCTTCTTTCTATACGAATCAAGGTGATTCGGAGTATGGCAAAGAGGTAGAGAAGCGAACGGGCGTCAAAGTCAAATGGATGACTCCGCAGGGAAGCAATATTAACGAGGCCTTCAACTTGATGATTGCGAGTGGGAGCTTGCCCGATGCGATCGAGTATAACTGGGCTTCCGTTTACCCTGGCGGACCGGAGAAAGCACTTCAGGACGGCGTCATCATGCCGCTCAACGATCTGATTGACAAATATGCACCGAACTTGAAGAAAGCGCTATCAGCGGACCCTTCGTTGGACAAGATGGTAAAGACGGACAGTGGGAAATATTATGCATTTCCGATGATTCGCCCTGAGAGTTCCCTCGTCTACAAAGGGCCGATGATTCGGAAAGACTGGCTGGATGAACTGGGATTGGATGTACCCTCGACGATTGATGAGTGGTATACGGTGCTGAAGGCTTTTAAGGACAAGAAGGGGGCGCAAGCGTCGCTGACCTTGATCAAAAATTCGAAAGGCCCCGATCTCGATAGCTTTGTGTTCGGTGCATATAAGGTAGGAGACAACTTCTACGTCGATGACAACAACAAGGTACAGTACGGCCCGATGATGTCAGGCTTCAAGGAAGGGCTTAAAACGCTGAGCAAATGGTATAGCGAGGGCCTCTTAGACCGGGATTTTTCTATCAATGATGTCAAAGCGCTGGATAATAAAATGTTGAACGGCAAATCCGGAGCAACTCACTATCTTCTCACGACTGGCATAGCCCGATATTTGGACATCATGAAAGAAAAAAATCCATATTTCGACTTGGTCGGCGCCCCCTATCCTACGCTATCCAGAGGTGAGAAGCCATTTATCGGGCAGACGGATTTCACTTACCTTCCGAACTATGCCGCAGCCATATCAACCAGAGCGAAAAATCCGGAGTTAATCGTGAAATGGCTGGACTATTTCTATAGCCCGGAAGGGATTATGTTGAACAACTATGGTGTGGAAAACGTAACTTACAAGCTGCAAAACGGCATAGTGCTTTACACGGATCTGGTCGACAACAACTCGGATAAGCTAGCGCGTGGACAGGTGCTTTCCAAGTTTACCAAAGTGAACGGACCGACGATCCTCGATGATAAATATGCTCCGCCTCCTGCGTACAAACAGCAAGAGGATGCCTACCATGCATGGTCCAACACGGATGCGCAGAAGCATAGGCTTCCGCCATTCATTACGCCAACCGTAGAAGAGGGCAAAGAGCTTGCCAAGGTGATTACCGCGTTGGAGTCGCTTCGTACGGAAATGATGGTCAAAATGATTATGGGCGCAGAAAGCACAGATGATGTAGATAAATATACGAAAAAAATGAAAGAAATAGGTGTAGATCAAGTGTTGGACATCTATCAGAAAGCGCTGGCGCGCTATTACAGACGCTGATCTAGCTTGAAACGATTCTAAACAGCAAGGGATTGGTTGAAGGATGTTAAAAGCATTGCGCATACCTAGAAACAGTGTCTTAATGAAATGGTTCATCTCCTATGCTGCCGTCTTAATGATTCCTCTTATCATTAGTATTGTCATGTACTCGGTATCGATCAGGGTTGTCGAAACCCAGACGACCCAGGCAAATGAAAAGCTTCTGAAGCAAATTCAAGAAACGTTCGACAATCGGTTGCGAAATGTGCAACGGTTATCGGTGGAGCTCACCTTAAACACGGGCGTCACAAGCTTGAACACGTCCAAGTTGTCAAACAGCGATAACTATACCTTGACGAAAATTATTAGTGAGTTGCAATCCTACAAAACGGCTAATGATTTCATCGATGAGATTTATATTTATTATAAAGCTAACGATACAGCGGTCAGTACCAAGTATCGCCTGGACAGCAAGGAGTTGTACGACAGCCTGAGTCCGCAGACTAAAACGAGCTACGATGAATGGATACGTTATTTTAATCAGCAAAATTTACATGGCTTCTTCAAGCTGCTTCATAAACCTGTAAACGACGACAAGTATGAGCCGGTCATCGTCTATTATAAGCCGCTTACACTCGATACGGAGAGCAATCCGGGTACGGTTGTCTTCTTCGTAATCAAGGAATCACAGTTGCTGGATAACATTCAAGATAGTTCTGGCTTAAATGACAGCTCCATACTGGTACTGGATTCCAAGAGTCAGGTCATCGCCTCTGCGCCGACTGTAAACGATGCATCCATGACCTGGGGGCCTGACGATTTGGCAGGCCATCAAGGCGTCATTCACCGGAATTTCCAAGGTGAGGAATCGGTAGTCTCCTATATTCGTTCCGCCATTACTGGGTGGATTTATATCTCGGTCACGAGTGAGCAGGTATTTCAAGGAAAAGCGAAGTATGTGCAACGCTTGACGCTGTACAGTGTGCTGCTGTGTTTGATCGTGGGCTTCGTAACTGTACTCTGGAGCATCCGGCGAAATTACAATCCGATTCAGCGTCTGATCAGAGGCTTGTCCTCCAAGACTCAGGTTACTGTAGGCGAGGGAAAGAATGAGTATAGTTTCATAGAAGAAGTACTCAAACATTCATTCGAGGAAAATGAAGCGATCTCAATCCAACTGCGGCAGTACAGTAATTCGCTACGTTCCTATGTGCTGCTGCGCCTGCTGAAGGGCAGTCTCGGCTACAAAGTGCCGCAGGAAGAGCTTCTGCAGGTGCATGACATTGTGTTTGCCAAGCCATCCATTGCTGTGGTGCTGTTCCAGATTAATCAGACTGGCAAGTTCAACGATTTAAACATTACACACTTTATCATGGCGAACGTGTTCGAAGAACTGCTGCAGCGGGAGCATATTGGATCCGGATACACGGTAGAAGTCGATAACATGTTGGCATGTATTGTCAATATGAGTGAAACGGAGCCTTCCAAAGCTTTAACCGAGTTGAACCAGATCATCTCCGAAATGTTAACATTTGTCCAAGATCAGATGAAAATTGAATTTACCGCCTCGGTCAGCGGATTCCATAATCAGTTATCAACCTTGCCAGTCGCGTTCATAGAGGCGATGGAGGCGATGGAATACGGTACGGTCATTGGGAACGACGGAACGATTTTTCACGATCAGGTCATCGGCAAAGAAGAACAAAATATGAATGGCAGCTATTACTATCCGCTGGGGGTAGAACAACAGCTTATCAATTTTATTAAAGTTGGGGATTTCGATCAGGCGAAAGATTTGCTTGAGACCGTATTCGAGAACAATAAATTTGAAACGCCGAATTCCGTTCAAGTCGCTAAATGCTTAATGTTTGACTTGGTAGGAACCGTGGTGAAAACATTAAATGATACCGGCGGGGATAAGCAGGAACTATTCGAACTGAAGCCAATTGAACGCGTTATGCATTGCCGTTCCATCAAAGAAATGCAAATGGAAATGATTCTGGTCTTTCAGGAAGCATGCAGCTTAATTGTGAAGCAAAAGGGAGGGAATACCAATAGGCTTGGCGACGAGGTGAAGGAATTTATCGATACGAATTACACGGATCCCAACCTGAACGTTTCGGCAATTGGTAGCCGCTTTGGCATCACTCCGTGGTATATTTCCAAGATTTTCAAGGAGCAGCTCGGAATCGGCATTCTGGACTATATGAATCGGATTCGCATTGATCAGGCGAAGTTGCTGCTGAATGAACAGAATCGAAGCTTGGCCGATATTGCGCAGGAAGTTGGATACAGCGATGTGACAACCTTTGGACGTATATTTAAGAAGATGGAAGGTATTACGCCGGGGAAATATAAAAATGCTTAAAGCAGGCCCAAAAAAGTATTTCGGTACCTTTTGTGACAAAATGCGGAAAATTACACACAACTCAAAATTAGATGAACACTTAGAGATAAAGTGGATCTATACAGCCGCTGATTAAGCTAAACTGCCAGTTTAATGCAATAATTTTGTTTCACCGCTCGTTAGGTTAATAATCTCGGATAAATTAGGTGCTTTCATCTTCTTTTTGGGTGAAGGCACTATTTTTGTGGATGCTTCGCTCATTTATGGAGATTACTATTTTGTTGAGGCGTTATTGAAACTTAAGTATTTTACAACGAAAATCGATTAGGTGCGAGTACTAGTCGGCGATTCGTTTTGAAGGTTGGACGGCTATGGGACAGATGCTCGCGATTCAGCTTCTTTGGATTTGCGTGCTAAGCGGACTAGTGTACGCCATATATCGTAAAGGAGTGAAGAAGCTCAATGTCAACGGCGGTTAATTTGCTGCGATTCATTAGTACTTGCTGGAAGCTGAATCTTGCCGGTGCACTCGAATTTCGAATGAATTCTTTCTAACGGCTGGCATGATGCTAATAATTTAGTCTGGATTGCGTTCTTCTAGGCGCTTTACTTCAATCGCTTTCCAATTTTACATGGCTGGGAGCTGCGCGATGTCGTTATGATGTGGGCGATCAGCGCGGGCGGCTTCGGTCTTTCGGCCATGCTTTAACGTCTGCTGCCGGAAATGATTGGTGTGAAGGATGTAAAAATTGACGATAAAGCTGTACGGATTACGTTTGAAATTCAACGATAATAAGTCTGTCTAACACATAGAAAATATTAGTCCCAGCTAGAATAGGAATGACGCCCCCAAATATTACGCTCATTTCACTAGCTTCTTCACCTTGTCAACGGCTTCACATCCGCTGTCGATCGCGCCGCCAATCCAACCTGCAAACCTTTTTCGAATGCTTCACGCTCAATTTCAAGTCCCTCACCCTGCAAGCCAAAAGCAACGACTAGTTGCTGCTCCGCAATCTCCCCGCCAACAACCCGCGCGTCAGCGTCCCTCGCAATCTCCTCCCCAACGGCCCAAGCGATGGAACCGTTCGAGCTACTTGCCGAAAATGCTGGCCTGCTCTTTCTAATCGTTCCCAGCACTTTCACGCTGCGGCACGGATTCTGCTCCGCAACTGCCTCGACAACAGACGCCGGCAGAGCAGGCTCGAAAGCGATCCGATTCAACGTATTGAACGGAACCGTAACGATGACAGCCGATGCGAATATGCTGCTTCCCTCGGGCACACTCCACCTCTACGCGCTCAGCAGTCTGTTTAATAACTTTTGAACACGCTCTTAAAGCTGCAGCGTTAATTTATAAATTTGACGAGGCCGCCCCTTGTTAATAGGCTGTTCTTCACCAATGATCTTGGCAAAATTATGCCGCTCCAGGTTGCTAAGAATTCGACGGGCACTTCGCAGTGTGATGCCAAAACCGATTGAAAGGTCAACGGTCGTCAATTTCGTCGTTCCCGATTGTTCGCAAAAGGAGATTAGTTTATTGAGCGTGCCAATGCTGATGCCCGCTTTCTTCGCAATAAGCAAGAGCTCAGCATTACCGCTTCGAGATGAATAGTTCAAGTTCGTTGACATCCCGATCGGTCCATAAACTTTTCCATCAATTTCCACGATATAGCAACTGGCTTCTCGGGTCGACTTAGCCTTCATCATGGCATCGTGTGCTTTTAATTCCGCTTCCCTGGGCGTATGGCCGAAGCCGATTCCTAAATAAGTGACGATTTTAAAAGCATGTTCGATATCTTGCAAAATTGCCATTTCTTTGAATTGTTTTGTGTTTTTCTCAATTTCTTCGCGGGTTGTCACGAAGCGTAAATAGCCTTCTTCCGTCCAATCAATGACAGCCAGTACTTCTTCCCCGTAAGACTCGATCATTTGCTCGAATTCGGCCGTTCGATAGTCGGCATGATTCGGATCATGGAAGCCAAGGTAGCTTACAGCGATTTGATTTTTAGCCTGATGCATTCTTTTTCCTTCGAGTAGAACGCGCTGCAGCGTATTTTCGATCGATGATTTGGACAGGTCCAGCCGGTAAACGGGTACACCTAGTTTCAAGAGTTGCTGATATACGGCGTAGTAAGCTGTAATTACGGATTGCACTTTATTTTCTTTCCACAATTGGTAATGAAAGGAGGTGAGCTCGTCCGTATTTACGCCGATAATGCTATCTTTTATAAACATATGTATACTAGAAATTTCCAGATCATCCAAACATTTTCTAAATTCTGATTCCGTATAGTCACTACTAAAGGCCGAAAATGGCTTGGCTTGCATATGCATATCATTCGTAATTTTGAATAGGACGCGATAAATCGATGCTTCTGTAAGCGCGATATATAGAATCGGCTTATTGAATTCTGTCTTGCGTTTGATCCAATTATTTTTGGCAATGAGATACGGGGCTGAGCCTGTAAGCAAAAGAATATCACAAAGATGATGATGCTGCTCAATGAGGGTAACAACTTGAGAGGGGGAATCGTAGATGACCGGAATTAATTCAAGCTCTACATATTTTTTTGCGGTCTCTTTGGTTATGTTAACCAAGTCTTCTGGTCCTACGATCAATACTTTCATGCTCATTCATCCCACCCCTCCATTGCAACGGTTACTCTGCGTAAAGGCAAAGCCTGTCAGTTGTAAATAGATTATTTTTGGCTTACACACTGAAAGTATATGCAAAAAATGTGTCCGATACAAGACTGAATCGTTTCCGTTATCAGCTTACTTGCCCATTAAGGGTCCACTAAAGGAAATTGCATTCAAAACAGAACCATATTAAGATCAGGACAAGAAAGCGCTTACTATATAAACAATTTTTTGGGGGGATTCAACGTGAAACTCATTCATTTCTTAGCGCTGTTGCCGTTTGTTGGTATGTTGGTTTTATTACCGCTTGTCAATAAAGTGCAGCCGTTCATTCTTGGAATGCCTTTTATTTTGTTTTGGGTAGTGTTGTGGGCTGTTCTTTCTTCAGCTTGCTTAGGTCTGATTTACAAGCTTGATCCAGCTAATGCTACTGAGGGAGGCGAAGAGTAATGAACAGTGCACTTTTTATCATTTTCGCGTTTTTGCTTCTATCGATTTATTTAGGGATTCGTTCAACGAAAGGCAAGAAGATGAGTATGGAGCAATGGGCCGTTGGCGGTCGAGGCTTTGGTTCTCTGTTTGTTTTCTTGCTGATGGCTGGTGAAATCTATACCACGTTTACTTTCCTTGGGGCAAGCTCTTGGGCTTACGGAAAAGGCGGACCGGCCATGTACGTCATCATGTATATGTCATTGGCGTATGTGTTGGGTTATTTCGTTCTACCGATGATCTGGAAATATGCGAAAGAGAAAAATCTCGTTTCGTCGTCTGATTTTTATGAAAGTAAATATAAAAGCTCATTTATGGGTGTTCTTGTAGCTATAGTCGGGGTTATTTCGACCATTCCTTACTTTGTCCTTCAGCTCAAGGGGCTTGGCATTATCGTTTCAGAGGCTTCATATGGAACAATATCTTCAGGTGCAGCGATTTGGATCGGAGCGATTGCGGTTACCGTATATGTGATGATTTCAGGTATTCATGGATCGGCATGGACAGCGGTTATTAAAGATTTCTTAATTCTGGGCATTGTTGTATTCATCGGACTCTATATTCCTTACCATTACTATGGCGGATTAGGGGAAATGTTTAAAGCAGTAGATGCCGCTAAACCAGGATTTTTGGCTATTCCTGAAAAGGGGCTCAGCATGTCATGGTTGATTTCTACGGTTCTCATGACTGTGTTTGGTTTCCATATGTGGCCGCATGCCTTCGGCGGTGTAGCCTCAGCTCGAAGTGCCAAAGCGCTTCGGAAAAATACGATCATTAGTCCGATATATAGTCTGGTATTGCTCTTCGTTTTCTTCGTTGGCTATACGGCGATTGGACAAGTACAGGGGTTAAAAGGTCCAGCGGCTGATCTTGCCTTACTTAAGATTGCTACGATGACATTTGATCCTTGGTTTGTCGGATTGATCGGCGCGGCCGGGCTGCTTGCAGCTTTAGTTCCAGGCTCTATGCTACTGATGGCAGCAAGTACGCTGATTGCAAAAAATGTTTACAAGACGGTTGTACCGACGGCAACGGATAAGCAGGTTATGTCGCTGGCTAAATATTTGGTTCCTGTCTTCGCATTGATTTCGATCTATTTTACCTTCAATGGCGGATCTACAATTGTGACATTGCTTCTAATGGCGTATAGCTTTGTAACGCAGCTGGCTCCTGCCTTATATTTCAGCTTAATGAAAAATAATTTTGTAAACAAGTATGGTGCGGGTGCGGGAATGATCGTCGGCGTAGTTATTGTGGCTTATGTAACTGCAACGAATATTACAATGCCACAGATATTCCCTTCGCTTCCGCAATGGATTCAGGACTTGAATATTGGTGTAATTGCTTTGCTACTGAACATCATCGTAACGGTAATCGTAAGTTTAGTGACGGGTAAATCAGCTGCAACTTCACAGGGAAATAATGAAACAGCAACACTTCAAAACAACTAGTTGAAGGAAATTTTCAGGGGTGATTTTATGTGGGCAGATCTGGTATTTCATAATGGGCAAGTCATCACGGTAGATCGATCCAATCGAACCGTAGAAGCTGTTGCAGTCAAAGGGAATCGGATTGTCGCTGTTGGATCAAATGATGAAATGAATATTTGGATTGGGGAAGAAACTAAGCAGATTGATCTGATGGGGAAGAGCTTGCTCCCCGGGATCATTGATTCGCATCTGCATATTCTTTCCTGGGGCACTGCCAAGCTGGCTGTAAGCTGTAAGCAGCCGCATATTCAGTCGATTGGGGATGTTTTGAACGAGCTGAAGCAGTTGGCAGAACGAACACCTCAAGGACAATGGATACGTGCATTTGGCTTTAACGATACGAAAATTGCCGAGCAGCGGTATCCGACAAGATGGGAACTTGACGAAATTTCCAAAGATCAACCGATCATGATTACGAGAACTTGTCACCATATTTCGATCGTGAACAGCAAAGCGCTGGAACTGGCCGGTATTGATGAAAATACGCCTGATCCAGACAGTGGACGTATCGGTCGCGACGAGAATGGGGTACCCAACGGTGTGCTCGTCGAAACGGCGAAGTCGGCGGTGGACATGATTGCTTCCTATACGGAGCAAGAACTGCTGACAGGAATCAGGCTGGCTTCTGACGATTTTATCGCGGCAGGGATTACGAGTATTCATGATGCGGGTTTTAACGGTCCGGACGATTTCCGCGTGATGCAAAAGGCCGTTAAATTAGGTGCTGTGCAGGTTCGTATCTACGCTATGGTGGGTGCGCTTAACAATTCGGAAGGCTTCGTGGATAAAATGGTAGCGTCTGGCGTCATTACGGGAACTGGGGACGAGCGCTTTCGCGTAGGTCCGGCCAAAGTATTTACCGACGGCAGCAGCAGCGGACCAACTATTGCGACTAGAGAAGGGTATACGAGCAATCCGAATGATTACGGCATTCTGTATTTTACACAAGAGAGGCTTAACGAGGTGCTTGGTGCAGCGCATGAGCAGGGGTTCCAGCTTACGGCTCACGCACAAGGCGATCGTGCCGTCGAAATGGTGCTGAACTGTATCGAGGAAGCGCTCAAGAAGCATCCGCGCGACGATCATCGTCATCGCATCGAGCATTCCGGGATTACACCGCCAGATTTGCTTGCTCGCATGAAGAATCTTAGTGTCATTCCAGTTCCAAATCCGCCGTTCCCTTACGAGTTTGGCGAGGGGTACATCAAAAATTACGGTGACCGCGTTAACCAAATGTATTCGGCCCGTGATTTCATTGATAACGGGATCATTGCGGCAGCGGGCTCGGATTGCCCAGTCACCCATTACAATCCTATGCTCGGGATTCATGTGGCGGTTAATAGACAGACGGAATCCGGTACACTTGTCGGCGAAAACCAACGCATTTCGGTGCTCGAAGCGATCAAACTATACACATGGAACGGCGCTTATGCAAGCTTTGAGGAGAACATCAAAGGCAGCATCGAGGTTGGCAAGCTTGCGGATCTGGTTATCCTGAGTGAGCCGATCCTCAATGTTCAGCAGGAACGAATTAAAGATGTGAAAGTGGATCTTACCGTTCTTGATGGCGAAATTGTATTTCAAAGATATAAATAAGACGATTGCTGCATTTTATTAAAATGGCAGACTTTGATCCAACGGGGAGGTGCCTTATGGCACAAGTTAAGACGGAAGTGAAATATTTGAAAAATTTTATCGGTGGTAAATGGGTTGAATTCAGCGGTTCTCATTATGAAGAAGTGCCCAACCCGGCGACAGGCGAAATTATTGCCTATGTTCCTTTCTCTTCCAAGGAAGATGTGGACAAAGCGGCTGAAGTGGCAAACAAAGCGTTTGCTAGCTGGAAGAAAACCGCAGTGCCAAAAAGAGCTCATCTCTTGTTCCGTTATCAACAGCTTCTCGTGGAGCACTGGGAAGAGTTGGCAAAGATCGTAACCTTGGAGAATGGTAAAAGTTATCAAGAAGCCTATGGGGAAGTACAACGAGGTATTGAATGCGTTGAATTTGCTGCAGGCATACCGACGCTGATGATGGGGTCGCAGCTTCCAGATATTGCTACTGGGCTTGAATCGGGGATGTATCGATATCCGATCGGTGTTGTCGGGGGAATCACACCGTTTAATTTCCCGATGATGGTTCCATGCTGGATGTTCCCGCTTGCCATCGCATGCGGAAATACGTTCGTGTTGAAGCCATCCGAACGTACTCCTTTGCTCGCGAACCGGCTGGCTGAACTGTTCCAAGAAGCGGGCATGCCTGACGGCGTCTTAAACATCGTACATGGTGCGCGAGATGTTGTTAACGGTCTGCTCGAGAATGAAGAAATAAAAGCGATATCATTTGTTGGTTCTCAGCCTGTTGCCGAATACGTATACAAGACAGCTAGCGAGAACAACAAAAGGGTTCAGGCGCTTGCGGGGGCGAAAAATCATTCCATCGTCATGCCGGATGCAGAGCTAGACAATACAGTGATCCAAATCATTAACGGTGCTTTCGGTTCAGCGGGTGAACGCTGCATGGCTTGCGCGGTTGTCGTTGCGGTTGGCGATATCGCCGACAAGCTAGTTGAACGACTGAAGCAAGCGGCAGATCAGATTACAATAGGCAACGGCATGGAAAAAGGTATTTTCCTGGGTCCTGTCATTCGAGAGGAAAATAAACATCGAACGCTCAACTATATTGGAATCGGCGAGTCGGAAGGTGCAGAACTCGTGCGAGACGGAAGTAAAGACGCAGCGGTAAACGGCGAAGGTTACTTTGTTGGACCGACCATTTTCGATCATGTCAAAGTAAATATGCAAATTTGGAAAGATGAAATCTTTGCTCCTGTTCTTTCAATCGTTCGCGCCAAGGATTTGACGGAAGCGATTGAGATCGCCAACGCTTCCGAATTTGCGAATGGGGCTTGCATCTACACGGACAGCGCCAAGGCGGTTCGCGAGTTCCGCGAGGACATCGATGCGGGGATGTTAGGCGTGAATATTGGGGTACCAGCGCCGATGGCCTTCTTCCCATTCTCCGGATACAAGAAGTCTTTCTACGGAGATTTGCATGCTAACGGGCGCGACGGCGTTGAGTTCTACACACGGAAGAAAATGTTGACGGCTCGTTATTAATGCGAAAGGGTTGAGGGGACATGTCTTCATTTAATAACTTAAATAGTGCGGAAATTTCAGCAAAAGATCGTCAGTATTTATGGCATGCGATGTCGCCATACAATCCGAATCAAGCGCCGATGGTCGTCACGAAAGGAAACGGTTCCTGGATTGAGGATATGAATGGCAATCGCTATCTGGACGCGATGTCCGGTCTCTGGTGTGTGAATGTCGGTTACGGAAGACAGGAATTGGCGGAAGCTGCCTATGAGCAGTTAAAAACGATGGCTTATTACCCGCTTTCGCAAAGTCATCTTCCAGCGATTCAATTGGCAGAAAAGCTTAACGAATGGCTGGAAGGCGAGTACGTTATCTTTTTTTCCAACAGCGGCTCGGATGCAAATGAAACGGCTTTTAAGATCGCCAGACAATACCATCAGCAAACCGGTTCACCAAGCAGGCAAAAATTTATTTCCCGTTATCGTGCTTATCATGGAAACTCGATGGGGGCACTCGCTGCAACGGGGCAGGCTTCTCGCAAGTTCATGTATGAGCCGCTTGGCAGGGGATTCCTCCATGTGCGTCCGCCGGATAGCTACCGTCGTCCAGAAGGAATGTCGGTTGAAGATTTCAATCTCCTCTGCGCGAGGGAGATCGAAGAGAGAATCATATGGGAAGGCAAGGATACGATTGCTGCGGTCATCATGGAGCCGGCAATTACCGGCGGTGGAGTCATCGTACCGGAACCAATATACCTTGACGAGGTGCAACGAATTTGCAAGAAGTATAACGTTCTGCTTATTATCGATGAAGTCATTTGCGGATTCGGGCGTTCAGGCATGAAATTCGGGCATATGAATTATAACGTGAAGCCGGATATCGTGACGATGGCTAAAGGCTTGACAAGCGGATACCTTCCGTTATCTGCGACAGCCGTTCGCAAAGATATTTATGAAGTATTCAAAGAACAAGGCGAATTCAGCCACCTTCGGCATGTAAATACGTTCGGAGGAAGCCCTGCTTGCTGTGCTTTGGCACTCAAAAACCTCGAAATTATGGAAAAAGAAAACTTGGTCGAGCGCTCCAGGCAACTCGGACAACGATTAGAAGCGGAAATGGCTGAACTTCTGGAGCATAGGCTCGTAGGAGACATACGTAGCTTCGGCTTCCTGATGGGGATCGAAGTGGTTGAAAACAAAGAAACGAAAGAGCCGCTTTCGCCTGCGGCCATCGGCAAGATTATTGCGGAGTGCAAGGCCAAAGGATTGATCATCGGTCGGAATGGCGATACGGTGCCTGGGTACAACAACGTTCTCACATTGTCGCCTCCGCTTTCATCGACTGATGAAGATTTGGATTTTATCATACGGACATTTAAAGAAGTCATGAAAAATCAATAAAGCTATGGATAACCGGATGATCTAGCCATTAGTATCATGTTGGCAGTGGTTCCATGGATCAATGCAGGCGCGAAAGAAATCACACAAAGTCCATTTATTCAGGTTTTTGGTCACTTTGGCTTTGCTTATGCAGCCGGAATTTATGAATAAAGATGGAACGCCGGTGAATTCTTTGTGGTAATTAGCCACTTGAGATTCAGAAAACAATGGCAAGCCAAACCTGGTGAGGAACTGCCTATTAAGGCTCCTTTCTTCCCATACTTGCAAATTCTCGGAATTATCCTAATTGCAGCTATCTTAATTACTATGGGATTGGATAAAGATTTCTGGAATATATCATGGATAGTTGGAGTTCCTTGGCTTGCGTTTCTAACCATTATTTACTATACCAAATATAAAAAAATGCAAATCACTCGCAACAATGAATTAGGAGAGGTTAACTCATGAGATCGGAGTCATCAAAGAAATTAAAAACAATGAAAATCGCGTAGGGATAACACCTGCTGGAGTAACAGCATTTACTAGTCATGGACATGAAGTATTGGTTCAATGAATTGCAGGAATAGGAAGTGGTTTTTCTGACCAAGCGTATATTGATGCCGGTGCAAAAATCGTCTCCACTGCCAAAGAAGCTTGGTCTGCAGAGATGGTCATTAAAGTAAAAGAACCACTACCGGAAGAGTATCCTTATTTTCATGAAGGTTTGCTTCAGAACCAGAGTTAACAAAAGCTCTTGAATTCCAAAGGTGGAAGCGGCATACTTCTTGGTGGCGTACCAGGGGTTACACCGGCGGAAGTCGTCATCGTTGGTGGCGGAATCGTAGGAAGTAATGCTGCCAAAATGGCCATAGGCTTAGGCGAGATGGTTAAAACATGCGGTTGC
Source organism: Paenibacillus phytorum (assembly GCF_013141715.1). Taxonomy (GTDB): domain Bacteria; phylum Bacillota; class Bacilli; order Paenibacillales; family NBRC-103111; genus Paenibacillus_E; species Paenibacillus_E phytorum. The sequence goes on from NZ_WHOA01000019.1 coordinate 55,778, forward strand.
GAATATGCCCGGGGCTGTAGCGCAAACGTCAACGATTGCATTGACAAATGTAACTATTCCTTACGGAGTGCAGATCGCTAATAAAGGATACAGACAAGCTGCTATAGAAAACAAGTCACTAGCCAAAGGGATTAATGTTATGGATGGCAAAGTTACTTATAAAGCTATTGCTCTTGCTCACGGTTATTCTTATACGAGCATTGATACTGCTTTTAATGAACCTGTTGTTTCTATTTAGAAAGTTGTTGCTTATTCCGGAGATTTAACGATTTAAAAGATTACTTCAGAGGGAACGCAATTTTACCTCTTTTGGTTTTTCGTGTAGACTGGAATTTACTCTAATTTTTCTGAATCACATTGAAGAGGTTTTCCTAAACAACCATAGACAAGAAAAAGACGAATACATGAAACCTTGCTCCGTTCGGATCAGGGCTTTAATGTATTCGTTTCAAGTGACAACCTATGAATAGAAGTATTCAGCTTCAAAGGCTTTCTCTTGCAAAGCTTTAAGCTCTTATCCCTTTAGCGAGCCGGACGTGATGCCGTTAATGATATATTTTTGCATGAAAATGTAGAACAGAATGAGTGGTGCAACCGCTAAGAGCATCATCGGGAAGAAATTCGTCCAGTCGGTCGAGAATTGCCCAATATTGCGGAACACTTCTAAGAGCAATACACCCTTTGAACGGGATTGCAAGAACAACAATGGCGTCATGAAATCATTCCACACACCAAGTGTATTCAAAATCGCTACAGTGGCAATCACCGGCGTAAGCAGAGGGAACACAATCTGCCAGAATGTTCTCCAAACCCCACAGCCGTCTACTCTTGCCGCTTCTTCCAGTTCAAATGGAACGGTAGAGCTGATAAAGCTTTTAATTAAAAAGATAGAGAACGGAAGGCTGTAACAAATTTCTATAAGAACAATGCCCGTGTGGGTATTCATAAGCCCAAGCTGGGCTACCTGTTTATAAAGTGCTAAGATCCCCATTTGGTACGGTACCATCATCCCAACCATGAATAAAAGGAACACGATCCGATTGAAGTGATTAGTGCGTCGTACCAAGCTGTAAGCAGCCATCGCAGAAAACATAACAATACCCACAACGGAGGAAATCGTAATGATAAGGTTGTTTCCCAACACATGAATGTAGTTCATTGCCTTAAAGGCGCGAATGTAATTGACGAACGTGATGTTAACTGGAAGGCCCAGCGGATGAGAGACCGCATCAGCTGGGGTCTTAAAAGTCGTGATGATCAAATAGTAAATAGGGATCATAAAAATCGCCGCTAAGACGAGCATGAGAATTTCCGTCACGGCAGTTTCTTTTGTATATCGATTCATGATTACCGCCGCTCCCACATCTTGATTAGTGAAATGTGAATAAAGGTGATGATGCCAACGAGGATAACGAAGACGATACCGAATGCGGCTCCGTAGCTATAGAAACCTTCACTGAGCCCTTTCTTGAGCATGAGTGATACGATCGTTTCCGTAGAATACCCCGGGCCACCACCAGTCAAGGCGTAAACAATATCAAATACCTTCATGCCGTTTATCATCCCCATAACCGTATTGAAAGTGATCGCCGGAAGCAGTAGAGGAAGTGTGATATAGCGGAACATTTGCAACCCACTCGCTCTGTCAATCTTCGCCGCTTCGTAATAATCTGTTGAGATGCTCTGCAAGTTGGCCAAATAAATAACCATTGTGTAACCAACCCACTGCCATACGGAGGCGATGATGACCGAATAGAGTGCAAGATGAGGATCTCCGAGAAAATTGATGCGTTCAAAGCCAAGAGCGACTACAAGTTGATTAATCAAGCCAAAGTCGGAGGGTGAGTACATAAAATTCCAGAGAAAACCGATAACCAATACGCTGAACACCGCAGGAAGGAAGAACGCAGCCCGCAGCAGATTTTTTGTTTTTAATTTTTTATTGAGAAACACCGCTATTGGAATGGCTAGTACATTCTGCCCAAGCATCGCGAGTACCGCATAGATTAAAGTGTTTTTAATACCTGTCAAATAGAGTGAATCTTTAAATAGAGCTATATAATTGTCTAGACCAACAAATTTGACAACAACCGGATGCACGTCTGACCAGTTTGTAAAGCTGTATAAAGCGGTCTTTAACGTCGGAATTATGAAAAAGGTACAATAAATAAGTAAGGCAGGAAGCAAAAGCAGAACATAACTGATCTCTCTTTTGAAAATTTTTGGTTTGTTCATGTGCAACAACCTTTAGCTTATAGGATGTACAAGGGGCAAATCGCATTGCCCCTTGTAATTTATACGGCCTATTTAGATTTCTCCAGCAGTTCAGCTGCTTTCTTGTCTACCGCTTCTAGCACTTGATGAGGCGTTTTGGTACCGGCTATGATTTCTTGAATACCTTTTCCTAGATCTGTGAAAGCAGCATAAGCAACGCCCCAATTATTAACAGGGTACATGACATTGCCCGCTTTGAAAGCTTCTTGAGCACCGTTGTACTCTGCTGGCATTTCAAAAGTAACGCCTTTCAAGAAAGATGAACCGCCTTTATTATCGGCCCAGTAAGCATTCTGACCTTCTGGTGTGGATAACAGGTCAAGCACCTTGTACGCCGCATCTTTGACTTTGGACTTCGCATTCAAACCAAACGATACCCCTGGACCGCCGACCATCCAACCCGGACCGCCTTTTGTACCCAGGTTCGGGAACATATCAATCTTCATGTTAGGCGCTTTTTGCTTAAAGGTTTCCATGTACCAAGGTCCTGCTTGGAACATAGCTGCCTTGCCGCTTGTAAATTCGTCAATGGCTTGTTCTTCTTCAAGCCCAAGCATATCTTTGGTGAAGACACCGTGTTTCAAGTATTCGGTCCATGTCGTCAAAGCAGGCTCCAGCGCATCGACCATTTTCGTGGTTCCTTTGCCAAAATCATCATTCCATTTTTTACCTTCCGTTGTGCCGATAAAATCATTTAATGCCAAACCGAGGAAGGACTGGCCAGCTACGTTAGGATTCTTTAGACCGATCGCTTGGGGTTTGATGCCATTCTTCTTCAGCACGTCCGCTACTTGGAAGTACTCATCAAGCGTTTTTGGTATTTTCAGGTTATATTTGGTGAATAGATCAACGTTATAGTAAACCCCGTTAAACCAACTAGCTTGCGGCAACCCGTACAGTTTATTATCAAATGTTACGGTGGACGTGCCGGTATTATAATACTTGCTGGCGTAGCGTTCTGTTAAATCTTCGAAGTAACCTGTTTTGACGGTTTTAGCATCCACTACTCCACCGATTATGTCAGGACCTTCGCCTGCTGCAAGTTGTGTTTTGATGACATCTGTGTAAGTCTTGTTATCGATGAACTGATACTCCACATCTACATCGGGAAGTTTATCTTTGAATAATTGCAGAAGCGTCTTTACACTGTCTTCTTTGTTCCAATACGATAATCTGACTTTCACTTTCTTTACCGGTACCTGATCCTTTGTTTCTTTCGTTTGCGTTGTAACCTTCGGTGTTACATTTTCCTTTGTGCTGCTGTTGTCCTTACTGCAGCCTGTAAATAGGATCGACAAGGTGAGTATAGCGGTAGCGGAGACTGACCATTTTCTCTTCATACAAAGACCTCCCAAATTTAGATAGTTTGTTTCTCAGTTCTGTTATCATTGTAGTATAAATGCCATTTCAATCGAAATAACAGATTTTTTCGAAACCTAACAGAATTTATCTAGAAATAGTAACCAAACTATGCGATTAATAGAACACAGTATGAATTGGAATACCTGGTGTGCTATGCTTTGAATAGCTCTCGTATGAACGGATAGGGAGGGAAATATGTATCATATACTAGTAGTCGATGATCAACAAGCAGAAATCGATGCCATTGAATGGCTTATTCATAAGCATGCTCTACCATTTTCTGTTGCTCAGGCCAATGATGGGGAAGTAGCGTTGGACTATATAAGGGGTCATCATGTCGATCTGTTACTCACGGATATTCGCATGCCATTCATGGACGGTCTAGAGTTAATTAGGCAGGCAAAAGTAGTCGTTCCAGACCTTAAGGTGCTTATTTACAGTGCTTATGGGGAATTTGAATATGCACAAAAAGCGATTCAGCTTGGAACGGTTAATTATATGTTAAAGCCGATCGATGTGAAGGAATTCCTCAAAGTGTTCCATTCCATAATCAATATACTTGAGGACGAACGACTTCAGAGGGAGAAAGATGAGCTGCTGATCAAAGGCTTTCATAAAGGAGTGGCGTATGAGAAAGAAAAGCTCCTGTTTGATCTCCTTCAAGGCCGTGAGAGTGACGTCCATTACGAGGAACGGGTAGCTTTTGCTGGCCTAAGTCATCTGTCAAATAAGCGGATGTATATGATTATGATTGGATTGCTAAATCATTTTTTTGATCTGCATCATGCAGAAGTGTTCGAATGCCTTCAGTCGACTTGTAAACATGAGATGCTTTATTTAAATATGAATGAGTATCAAAGCATCATGCTAATCGCTATAGATCCAGCTTCAACGATCAGCGATAACCAGCAAGAGCTTATGGCTTATGGGAATTGGGTTAAAGAATGGCTGGAGACTCGATTCGATCGGCGAAGTTTCATTATTGTTGGTCGTCCGATCGATAAGCTAGAGGGACTTCATGACGAGTTTAACCAAATGGAAGAGTTAATGAATTTTCGGTTCTTTATGGATAGCAGTGTCGTTTGTTCCAAAGATGACGAAAGCATTTATGTCCATGTAGATGACGAATCGTTAGAGCTTATGCTGAAGGATATTTATACTTCCATTGAACGAAATGATTATCGTACACTTGAGCATCGAATAGAGTTTCTCATAGCGAGTATGCGCAGTTGTAAGCGGTTTAGTTCTATTTATGCCAAACTCATATTTACAGAAATATTAAAAAAAATAGTAGAGTTTCAAGGAAAAAAATACGTCAATTTATTAAAGGATGGCTTGGAGCGAATCGCACTTTGCAATTCGATTGCTGAGTTGAGGCAAGTCATTTTATCCGTTTTTCAGGAGCATTTGCTGCGAATCGAAACGGCGACAGATGATCAATGCCGCAAAGTGATTGAAGATGTACAGACGCTCATCCAGCTAGAATACGGGAGTGATATTGGGGTCGAATATCTAGCCAAGCGCGTCTTTTTATCGCCAAGTTATTTAAGTTTTCTGTTTAAAAAAAGTACAGGCCAAAGCCTAGTCAAATATATTACAGCCGTTCGAATGGAGCGAGCGAAGGAACTGCTGCGTGATTCAACGATTAAAGTTGTTGATATCGCCAGTACAGTTGGGTTCGCGAACACTTCCTATTTTAATTTAATGTTTAAGCAATATAACGGCTTGACTCCTGTTCAATATCGGGAGGGTGGTGGAAGGAGGTGACTCCGCTCAAATTTATCCGTAATCTCCGCCTGCGCCAGAAATTATTGCTTTCTTATGTGACTGTCATCTTCCTGCCAACCATTGTACTGGGCTTGTATGCCTACCAAAATTCCAAATCTTCATTGGAAAGCCAGTTTTTGCAAAGCGCGGATAACGAGGCGAAGAAGGTCGCACTAGAGATCAGTTACCGACTTCAGAGGCAGGATGTGTCAATGAAATCGATTGTTTTCCATCCAGCGCTCATTGAGTTGATGAGTAACCCGAATCAGGATTTGTACATCCAATTTAAGGCGCTGAATGATAAAATTGAACCTATTTTTTTCAACTTGATGTATATGGTTGGAGATATGAATGAGATTATGTTGTATTCCGAGAGTCGGCAATCTGAATTAGGAAACTTCATTACTCCTTCTTCAGCAGTTAAGGATAAGGATTGGTATCTAGAGACAAAAGGCAGTGATACAACCAAGTGGTGGTTCGAAGATGGAGAATTGTTTGCCACACGAGTGATTTACAATATCGAGTTTCGGACCGTGAGCGGTGAACTTTATGTCAGGTTTGATTACAATAAAATCTTTGGTGATTTCATTGGCAGGGCGAATGAAGGGTATGGCATCATCATTACCGATAGACAGAATCGGTCCGTTTTAACAGAGCATGTTGGGCAGATGGAAGATGTTCAACTTCAATCACTTTCAAGGAAGGGTACTTCAAAAGCAACAATAAGTGGCGAATCCTACATAGTTGTAAACAAAGATATTCCTCAAACCGATTGGATACTGCATTATTTGGCCCCCGATAATCAGTACAAAACAGGCATTGGCAATATTTTAAGCGCAACGGGCATCATTGTACTAATCTGCATGGTTTTCCTCAGTATCATTATCTTCCTGTTCTCAGAAACGATGTTAAAAGGAATCGAAAAATTAAACACCAAAATGAAGATGGTGGAAGATGGTGATCTTACTGTTGTTGTATCAACGAATTCCAAAGATGAAATCGGGCAGCTAACCGATCGATTCGGTTCTATGCTTAAACAAATTAATCAGCTCATTTCGGAGGTATATCAAACAAAAATCACGCAAAAGGCGGCCGAACTCAAAGCGCTGCAAGCTCAGATTAATCCCCATTTTCTATACAATACTTTATCTTTAATTAATTCAAAAGCGCTGCGTATCGATGCCCAAGAAATTAGTGACTTGGTGAATCATCTTTCCAGATATTACAGAACGACTTTGAATAAAGGGAAGCAGATTATTTCGATTCAAGATGAATGGACAAACGTCCAAGCGTACATACATATTCAATTAGCTATGCACAATACAAGCTTTGATGTAGAATTCGATGCAGACGACAAGGTATTTCAATTTGAAATGATCCATTTGATCTTGCAGCCGATTGTTGAAAATGCGATTATGCATGGCATCGATCTGAAGCGTGAGGGGCGAGGTAGACTCATCCTGCGGGCAAGTCTCGACGGTGAGGATATTGTTTTTGCCGTGGAGGATAATGGCGTCGGTATGGAACCGTATATGATTGAGCGTATTCTTGAACATGAAAGTACTGGTTATGGCATGAAAAATGTGCAAGAAAGATTACAGCTCTTATTTGGATCCGAATACGGGATCTTTATTCATAGTCAACCTGGGATTGGCACTTCAGTTATCGTACGCATACCGCAGTATCGTCACATTAGAGAAGAAGAGTCATGATCACATAAGGGCCAATGTTCATAAGAGCATGGCCCTTTTCGTATTGCTGTCATGTCCGGGTTGCGGCGGTAAAGCCATGTTCGTTTTTTTGTTTCCAATCGAAATCTGTTAGATTTCAAAAAATACTATTATTTTGCAGGGGTTCAAATGATAATACAATGTAAATATGAACAGATGGCATCGCCATCCACCATTGCAAGCGCTTTAAATGATTGTGTCTGATATTAAATAAAGAATGAGAGGATTGTTGATCTATGTTCAAACGAACAATGTGTAAAATGATCTGTTTTATGATTCTAGCAAGCTTCTTTCTTCAGAACAATGCTCCTAGTGTCTATGCTGATAGCGGCCAGCTGGACGTGTGGGTGGTAAATGCAATGAAAGCCGTATATAGGACCAGCACGATCCCCGCAAATCCTGGAAACAGCATTGATCTTGTTTCAGCCAGAAACGAATACGAAAGTGAGCAAATTGCTGTAAGAAGCAATAGTGATTTTGAGATTACTGGAATTGAATTTTCCGATCTTGCATCTTCTGGAAATACGATCTCAAACAGCAACTTAAGCTATCATTTTGAAGAATACGTGCTTGAGGATACCGTGCAGCCCAATCAATATCGACCGGATTTGGTAGGCACGCAAATCTACCCCTTATCCGAAATCCCCGACCCGCTTTCCAATGATCTATCTATACATGTGGCGGCAAATTCAACTCAACCGATCTTAATAACGAATTATGTCCCTGCCGATGCTGTTCCTGGCCTCTATCACGGTATGGTTACAGTGAAATCGACTTTGGGCGAATATCAAGTGCCCATTAATGTTGAAGTAGTTAATGCTATAATCCCTCAAACCTCAAAGGCTAATTTCGTTAATTATCAGTGGTCGATGACTAATGGTTTTATGATTGGAGGTTCTCCACCTGAGATTCCTGATGATCCTTTAACTCAGTCAAGTTATGACGTTGGTCAGAACTATTACGGAGTGGAGACGTATAGCGACAAATGGTTTGAGCTTATGGATAATTTCGCCAAAACCATGAGCGACTATCGCCAGAACATGATTTGGGTTCGTACAGACTTATTATTAAACGCAAAGGGTACCAAAATGGTGTCTTTTAAGGACGGAATACCGGAACATATCGACTGGTCCTTGTTCGATCGATATGTTCAAACCTTTATGGATAGAGGAATTACTCATTTCGCGAACATTCACTTGATCCATGCATTAGAACAAATGCCACAAAGTGAGAGGCCAAACAATGATAATCCCGGAGATCCGTGGAAAACGTCCATCCCCGAACCCGATTCACTACCTGTTACAGACGCTTATCTTACTAACTACTTGACGGCATTGCACGATCATTTAGAAGATAAAGGTTGGCTTAACGATAATGGTTTCACTTGGTATCAGCATACTAAGGACGAACCCAACGGTGCTAGCATTACAAACTATATGACGTATATCGCAAGACAATTAAAAGAAATCGTTCCGGATTTCAAGACATTGGACGCTGATGCGGGCGGTACTCTAATGAACGAAGCTATCAAACCCTATGTGGATGTTTGGGTCCCGTTAACGCCGGTTTTTCAGGACAAGAAAAATCTATATAAAGCGGAGCAGGCGGCAGGCAAAGACTTGTGGGTATATACTTGCGATGCCAATCCGGCTCCGTGGTTGAACAGATTCTGGACGCAGCCCATATCGACAGGCAGGCTGTTATTCTGGAATCTTAGCCAAGACGGTGTGCAAGGGCACTTGCATTGGGGATGGAACGTATGGTACGTCCCGCATTATGGCGATTCCACGATCGTATATCCGGATAAGGATCATATGACGGTTAAGAGCTCGCTGCGCTACGAGGCCCAAAGAGACGGACTTGAGGATTACGAACTGATGCACCAACTCAAGCAAACCAATCCCGAGCTTGCCAAACGTATAGCGGACAGCGCTGTTAACCCGTCTGATCCGAGAAAATATACCCTTGACCCTGTATATATCAGAATGCTTCATAATTATCTAGTTAAAGCGGCTGCCGGAGAACCTGTGGGTGCAATTCCTGTGCCAAGTAGTCCCTACGATGGGCAGGATGTACCTATGACCTACATGACCGATAACGCGACTGGCGAGATCACCTTCAACGGTGAATGGTTTGCAAAAAGCCGGAAATACGCTTATATGGGCGGTGTTCAAGGCACGTTGAAAGCGGAAGATGATTTGACCTATAGCTTTACAGGGTCCGGTATCGATCTTATTGCGGAGAAAAATGAAGGCTCCGGTAAAATTGCTGTATCCGTCGACGATTCCGCTCCGGTGATTATAGACCTATATGAGAAAGTTCAACTCGATTCGATATCGGTATACAGCAATCATAATCTGTCAGCAGGCAAGCACACGATCAGGGTAGTGAACCTGGAAAACAAAAACCTGTACGTTGACGGCTTTCGAGTAAGCATGTATGAAGGACAGATGATCCATGACGGAACGCTGCAAAGTTTGGAGTTGACTAACGCGCCTTCGGTTCTTTTTAATAAAAACAATATTAATTACCAGGCCATCATTCCCAACGATGTAGACGTGATCACTATTACACCAACGCTTGCGGATGCAAATGGCACCCTGGATGTCAACGGGCAACGTTTCGGCAGCGGTAAGAGGCTTACATTCAACATCCCTACAGGTAAAAGTAAGATCCTTATTCGGTCTACCGCAAGTGATGGGGAAACCACGAGACTCTATACGTTGAACTTTCTCAAAGGCAATATAAATCAACCGACCACCAATATTGCGAGAAGCTATTCAAATATCACAGCAACAGCTGCCAGGGAAGCCAATAGCGGCTATGGTGTTTCGAATATGGTTGACGGCAGTTACGGTTCCATGTTTGCTAGTATTAGCGGGTATACTAACACCCATCCGTTCCCACATGAGATCAATCTTACTTGGGATCAACAGATGACCTTTAATACGATTGTCATGGCCACGCCATCAGGGTTATTACAGGGGATAACAGATATTGATGTTGAGGCTACTTCAGATGGAACGAATTGGACCACAATTGCGAAGAGGGTACCGATTCAATGGAATAGCAGCACAGACGACAACATCATGGAATACGCGTATGCGAATATCCCTACAGTTAATAACGCGCTGAAGCTAAGGTTAAAGGTCAATGACGCTAACCATACGTATTGGGGCATATATGCTTTATATGAGCTAGAGCTTTATAACCTTCCAGACAACGGAGAGATAAGCCCTGTAGCAGATGGAACGCTGAGAAATTTAACAATCCCTAATGTTCCCTCCTTTACGTTTGACAACAGCACGACGACCTTCCAAATCATGATTTCTGAAGATGTCAACACCATCGCGATTACGCCAACACTTTCGGACGATGCAGGTACTCTGCAGATCAACGGAAAGCTGGTCGCCGATAACACAGCACAGACTTTTGACATTCCAGTCGGGAAAAGCGTGGTTCATATCAGGTCCACCGCAAGCGACGGGACGACTACAAAGCTCTACACGTTGAACTTTCTCAAAGGAAATGTGAATGAGCCAGGCACCAATATTGCCAGAAGCTATTCTGATATTTCAGCAACGGCTGCCAGGGAAGGCAATGCCTACGGTGCTTCGAATATGGTTGATGGCAGCTATTACACCATGTTCGCGAGTTTACGAGGCTACAACACCAGTCATCCGTTTCCTCATGAGATTAATCTTACTTGGGACCAAAAGCAAACCTTTAACACCATCGTCATGGCCACAACATCTGGATTAATCCAGGGTATTTCCAATATTGATGTTCAGGCTTCTACAGACGGAATAAACTTTGAAACCATAGCGAAGGGGGTACCGCTCCAATGGAAAAGCAGCATAGATGACAATGTAATGGAGTACACCTTTGCCAATATTCCTGAAGTACGAGATGCACTGAAGCTGAGAATACAGATCAATGATGCGAACTATACGACATGGGGCATGTACGCTGTGTATGAGCTTGAGCTCTATAACCTTCCGGAAAACGGAGAGATTGGCGCTATTCATACACATACGATCACGGCGAGCGCGGAGGAAAACGGAACGATCAGCCCGAACGGCGCCGTTGTAGTCAATGAGGGTGCTGAACAAACCTTTACATTCCATCCGAACAACGGATACGAAATCGACAAGGTGAGGTTAGACGGTACCGCCGTGACGGTAACCGGAAGCGTGTATA
>NZ_WHOA01000148.1 GCF_013141715.1 Paenibacillus phytorum
GAATGCTCAGGCATTCTCTTACCGTTCATGATCAAACAATCTCCTCAAGCTCATACAGCGATGCTTCCCTGTTGCGAATGATTCGCCGCAGCAAGGATGCCATGTCACGTGTGATGTCTCCCCGCTCGAAAAACACTTGTACCGCATCGCGCTCCGCCTGTATGGCGATCCAGTGGAGCTCGCGTCGGCAATCGTTGAACGACGCATCCTTGCGCCGCGAGCCGAAGGTGAATCTGCGCAACCTATCCAGCATTTGCTGGTAATAGTCCAGCACACCTTCGGTTGCATCATCGCTTTGGAGGGCGCAGCGTTTGGAGAATTCATCGACGACGGCTTGGCTGCATTGCATTTTCAACGTGCGAATCGCAGTGATATCAGGTTCGATGTAGCTTGTCACCAGATGAGGCTGGGAGATAGACGTCATCAGCATTTTCAAGCGTCGCCAGATGTTCTTGACGATGACTTTACCTAGATCCAGCTTATTGGCTAGAATGAGCTCTACTTGCTCCAGCATTTTCAAATAATAATTTGCCTGATCACGGCTAACTTGCCCGTTCTCCAAACGTTCGTTCACATATTTGCGCTCTATATCCAGCGCCAGCAGGCGCATTCCTGCTTCTTCCTGCTGAAAACGCGGGTGTCGTTTCCATTTTCCATCCTTTTGTCCAAGCTGCTGCATCATGAGTTTATAATCGCCAATCACAGTGTCTACAGCGACCTCGTTCTTCTCGGTGCTGGTCTTCTGGAGGGCCCGCACAGCGGCAGCCATGACCTCGATTTGCCACTCGCGCTCCATCCGTTCCTTCTCGGCATCACCCGCTGTGCTTTTTTTCTTTGCAAGCAGCGGCAGAACGATACTCGCCGTCAACAGCGAGAATAGAATGACGGTCGCCGCAAGAAAAATAATGAGATCTCTCTGAGGAAAGGGAGCGCCATTTTGAAGGACAAGCGGAATGGAGAACGCACCAGCCAACGTCACCGCTCCACGCACACCGGAAATAGCTGTTAACGTCAGCATACGCAAGCTAGGCACCTCTTGATTCTGATTCCCAAACCAGCGCCCTCCTCTTGCGAACAGAAGCGTCCACACAAAACGCAGCAATAACAACAGAACAAAAATGAGAATGGCATAACCAATGACTTTGAAATTATCGAAATTCGGGTCGCTTAGAATCGTCCGGGATACGCCCGGGATTTGCAAACCCAGTAGGACAAAGACCAATCCATTTAAAACAAACAAAATGACAGACCATGTTGCATTAGATACATTTTGGAGAGTCGGCATCGTAAACGCCATACGTTCGTTCTCGATCGCATGCACCAGACCTCCCGCTACAGCCGCCAAAATACCCGATACTCCAAGTTCCTCGGCAATCAAATAGAGTAGAAAAGGTGTCAAAATTTGCAGCAGCATGTGCATCGTCTCATCCTCAAGTCCTGCGCGGCGCAGCAGCTGACGAATGCCGATAATAAGAAAAGCGACCAGAGCCCCGATCACTAAGCCCCCAATGGAGATGACGAGAAAGCTTAGACTTGCCTTCGGTAGAGAAAAAACACCGGTGACCGCCGCGGCTATGGCGAACTTGAAGGCAACGAGACCCGATGCATCGTTCATCAAGGCTTCCCCTTCTAACAGCCGCTTCAAGCTTTTAGGCAAATGAATCCGCCCGGCTAAAGAGCTGACTGCTACGGCATCTGTTGGAGACAGGATAGCGGCTAACCCGAAAGCAGCTGCAAGAGGGATAGAAGGAATCAACCAGTGAACGACATATCCGACGACGCACACCGTAATGAAAACTAGACCCACCGACAGAAGAAGAATCGGAGCGCGCAATTTCCAAAGCTCATCTCGCGGCGTATGCTTTCCATCGTTATACAACAACGGGGCAATAAACAAAAGGAAGAACAATTCCGGTTCCAGGTGCAAGTGAATGCCAAGAGGCACGATAACCAGTATGGCGCCTAATGCAATCTGGATAAGGGGGACGGGAATGAACGGAACGAAGCGGTTCACGACATTCGAGACGCCAATCAGAACCAATAGGATGAGAATAATAATAAAAACGTTCAAGCGGTTATCTCCTTCTCCGAATAGTTCAATAGATTTCTAAAAATCACTATGGACATATTTACCATCAGAATACGACGTACTTTTGTAATAATTCAATATTTCCCAAAAGAATCCTTCCCCATCCATGCAAAAACGACAACCGATCATTAGACCGACTGCCGTTTTTTTGTATATTCGCTTATTTGTTTGTGGTCAGCATGACTGAGTTTCTCTTCAGATACACGCAAAGATACCTTGCTCTACGCCTTTACTCGTTAAGGGCTCTTGTATGTTTACCGTGTCTTCTTCAGATTCACCATGACGAATTAATAATATTTGCACAATTTTAACCTTGATCATTATTTATGTCATCTGCTCTACTTCACGTTAGTTCAATAAGGTGTCCGATTACTTGTTCAATTGAGACAAACGAATTATAAGTCTTGAGATAAACGTATCATATCCCTGCATTGTATACCGTTTTCAAAAATTTCATCAGAGTAATGTTTTACAAAGAAGTCCCTATCAATCCCAACAATTCTAAAACCACATTTTTGATATAGAGCGAGTTGTCCCATTCCTGAGTTCCCAGTGCCAATCTCAATTGTTTTATAACCCTGAAACTTAGCATTATTAATTGCATGCTGTACGATCTTCTTTCCTATCCCTTTACCTTGGTGGGTCTCGTTGACAGCAATATTCACCAACTCAACTGTCTCAGGTCTTGTAGGCAATAATACATAAACTGCTAAAATAGTGTTATTCATCTCTGCTATGTAGCACTGCCCGCGTTTGAGATATTCTTTAACAATCTGTTCAGAAGGGTCAGCTAACAATAACAGCTCCATTGGAGGCGACTCGTACGTATCTAACTTACGTATTTCCATTTTAACCCTCCTTTGTTGAACAAAAAATACTATAACGTCCTTATCATATGGATGTCATCAGGTTCTTTTTCAAACAGTTCTTTATCTATTTCTGTTGTAGTTGTGGAACCGCAACTTGAATAAAATTTTACCGCAGATTCTGTTTCTGTTGAAGAAATGTATAAATACTTCGCCCCTTCTGCAATAGCAACTTTACTTAGTGCATGTAAAATTTGGCTGCCAATTCCTTGTCTTCGATACTGACGAGTAACATACATGAGGTCTATCTGAAGTTGATTATTTTCTCTTCCTCTAAACTTGTGAGCCAATACTCCAAATCCGACTAATTTATCTGCGTCAAAAGCTCCATAAGCTGTCCCGCCGTTATTTATTTCATACTCATATCTAGAAATTATCGCACGATAATTCTCTTCGTTCCAATTTGGGCATTCATGCCCCGCCTTTACTTCTTCAAGTGATCCATTATTCATCTTGTAAATCAGGTCTATAGTTTCAGAACGGTCAATTTCCCGAATTTTATGCGAATCGGCATGACCCATTTGAATTATTTTAATCATAATTTGTAATCCCTTTCTGATTTCGGTAGCCTTCTCTCGACGTTTATTGAGCTATAATTTGCTTCATAGAATTCACCTCAAAAATAATTGAGCTCGCATTCCAGCTAACTGCTATAAAATCTATTTTACCACATTTATACAATTAATTAAGAGGGGTAACCCTTCGCGTTAACCCAAAATGAAGACTCTATGAGAACTGCCTCCGTGTTAAACTCCCCGTTAGGTGAGAATAGGCCACCGATTGATGAGTGTCGAGTTGAATTTCGTTAGCGTAATAACAACTCAGTTAAATTTATCAACTTCTCTCGGGTTTCAAATAAACGCCCCTTAGCATTTATGGTATCAACAGGTTCCACCCATGCAAAACCATCAGAATCATACCGTGGAAAGACATGCATGTGATAATGCTTTAAATCATTGAATTTACCACCATTCTGAATAATCGTTATTCCATCGGGCTGAAAATGTGCCTTTAAGACCCTTGCTAACATTGCAGATGTCTTAATAATCTCATTGGCGGTGATTTCGTCCAGATCATCAACATCATGGTAATGTTTTTTAGGAAGTATTAGCATATGCCCTTCATTTAATGGTGCAATATCAAGAATGCAAGTAACAAAATCATTCTCATAAACCGTGTGCGTTTCAATTTCTTTATTAGCAAGTTGACAACCTAAACACTGATTCTCTTGCATTTCGTTCCCCCTCTATGCCCCGACATATCTAACAACTACATTCGTTGATAATTTTAACTCTCCTGCTTCTTTACACGTTGACAGTTTTATATTCTATAATTATAATTTAAATAAAATTATAATAAATATTTTTAGGATAAATAATATTAGTGTAAATACACTATCAGAAAAGGAGCTATTAAAATGAACATCCAGATTTTGGGGCCTGAACATCAAGGTAAAGAAGAATTCGATGGTGGCAAAATAAAGGCACAAAAACCTCTAGGTTTCTCGGGGCAAGGGGCTGTTACGGTTAGGCTTGGTCCTCTTTTCTACTGGGCTTGGGGACAAGCTGAGTCCGAAGGAGGCATCGGGTTTCATCCTCACCAAGGATTTGAGATCCTTTCTTATTGAATTAATGGTCAAGGCTTTCACAAAGACACGATCGGTTCCGATAGCATCCTTGGACCAGGTGATATTCAACTCATGCAAGCGGGCTCGGGTATTCATCATGCCGAAAGCGTCGAGGCGGGCTTCGAAAGTTTTCAAATCTGGCTTGAGCCTTACTTGAATGAAGCTGTAAGACGAGCGCCAACCTATTCTCTGTTCAAGCACGGGCAGTTCCCTCAGACACACCAGGACGGGGTGAACATAAAGACGATATTGGGAGAAGGCTCCCCCATCCTCCAACTGGTAGCAGATGCGCGGATGTTTGACGTCGAGATTCAGCCAGGGGCGTCGTACGTCCATCGACTATTGCCGAACCGGACGCTTGCTGGATTGTCGATTAGAGGTGCCGGCGGTTCATTCTGGTCTTCGGGACAAGATCCCGTCTTATTCAAGAATAAAGACTTTGCGATCGTTCAATGTGAACAAGAGCAAGACATCAACATCCGCGCTGAAGGAGAGAAGCTTCGAATTTTCCTAATTGAAATTCCATCATCAGTCGATTATCCTTTGTACAAAAAAGCCAGATAAGGTGGATGAGCAATGGATTCATTTTTTATCAATTCTATAGTGAAGCAGAACGATTCCAGACCTAAAATCCCTTGTTTCTAACAGTTCAAGTTTAATTTCTTTGACATCTTTAAAAAGCGATTTTCCAGCTCCAACAATAACCGGAGTTACCACGAGCAAATACTCGTCAATCAATCCTTCATTGGCAAGCTGCTGCACAATCGTACCGCTCCCGAAAATAGTAATATCAGAACCTTGGTCCTCTTTCAATTTTCTTACTTCATCTGCAAGATTACCATTAAACAACTTGGAATTCTCCCAGGTTACTTCCTTTTGGGTTTTTGAAAACACCACTTTTGTCATCTGATTTAATTCGTTGGCCATACTCCGAGCACCTTCGGGAGCATTTGGATTCTTCGCAACATGCCAATAACTTTCAAACATCTGATAGGTCACCCTGCCAAATAGTACCGTGTCAGGATTCATCATCTCATGGGCGGCTTTATTGACTTCGGGATCATGTATAAACCAGTCAATTTCTCCGTTCGGTCCAGCATAATAACCATCAATTGAAACACTGTTAAACATGACAACTTTTCTCATAAAAATCATCCTTTCTATATTTGCTTAATCCAAAGCGATCTGCTCAAATGCGCCTGGTCGTAGTAGCAAGTAAATGCGGCATAAATGCTCCTGGTTTAAACATGATACCAAAAATCTCCATTTCCCTTGAACAAGGCATTGGGGCTGCATTCGTTGTTGCTTCATTATAAGCGATATTTTCATTTTTCCCACATCTTTCATGGGATATAGTCGCGGATGAAAAAAAGGGGCTGTCTCAAAAGTAGATAATGAATCTACTTGCGGACAGCCCCATTGGGCCTACTTACTTTCTGGGACATTCGCATCGGTATTCAGAACGAAATACAAACTTCCATTGGATTTTTCCAATGGAATCGACTTTTAGGCTTCGAAATTCTTTCTTCTATTGGAATAAATCCAATGGAATTGACTTTTAGACCGCCAAATCTCTACTTCCACTGGATTAATCCAATGGAAGTAGCAGACAGACTGCGAAATTCATAAAGTGGGAGTTGATTTTTCCAAATATGGCATTTGGGACAGCCCCGAATGATCCAGAACGGGAGAGTCCTTTATTTATCGTACTTGTAGAGATTAATTTCGTGCTTCACGTAATAAAGGTCTCCGTACTTATCCGTTGTCAGCAGCGTCACACCTGCCCCGATTAAAGAAACTGCGTCTTTGTTGGCAGAAGTGGCGTCAATTGCGTACAATTTCGCACCGATGCTCACATAGACGTTACCGTCGTTGCCGACAACCATCTTGCCTCCTTGCCAAGACACGGGTATTGAGCTGAATTTGTCGGGATATACTGTCGTATGAGCAGCATCTGGATTATTCGGATCGATAATAAACAAATCTACGGTCGTGTCGTGGGACGAATTGCCTGACGAGTTCCCTTCCGCAAGTCCCCATATTTTCCCATCCGGACCCACGATGAGATCAGAGATGACTTTTCTTCCTGGGGCAGGGACAAATTGAGGAACAGGTGTCGAGTTGGCGCCCGTTGTATTCCAAACGAACACTTTTCCTTCCGTCGCATCAACCGTGCTGCTGATTCCCCCGTAAACGGATGTGCCGCCAAAAATTTTATTGTTCTTGTATGCAAGTGAAATAACACTTTGATGGTAGACAATATCGTTAATGGTCGTGACTTGTTGGGAAGTAGACAAGTCGTAGACGGTGAAGGAGCCTTTATTATTCCCGGAACTCGCTACTGAACCGACATAAAGCCGATTCATTGAGGGTTCTGCCAACATGCCAAACGGACGATCCTGTTTGTAAGGGGCGTCGTCGATATCCTGGAACAGGAGCGAAGGATTCGTAGTATCATTCCACGTCGACGTTGTATCGTATTTTTTGATCCACGCGCCAGGATATATGCCTAGATACAGATTGTTGCCCATTGTTGTCATGTTTTCAGCTTGGCCTGCGCCTTTATAGCGCTTTTCTTCGGATGTGTCCGGATTATAGATGCCCATCCCACCAAGCAAATAGCCGCTTGTGTAAATATTGTCGGCTGGCCCCTTGACCAGTGACCGGATTTTGGTCACAGATTCTGGGATTACGAACGATGTCTGCGTATCAATTGTAGGTGTTGCTGCAAGTTTATATTTCAAAATTTTTCCTGATTTAAGCGCAGCATACAGATAAGTGTTGCCTGCATCGGTCAAAAAAGTATACCCAGCTGCGCTTCCTCCTACATCGCCCAGATTTAATTCTGCTGCTGATGAAATATCGTAGCTGTAAAGAGTATTCCCTTTCGTGTAGAACACTTTGTCATCCGAAGGGTGTTTCATCGATACGCCACGTGAGTCGATATCGCTTAAGGAAGAGGCAATCGCACCCGTTGTGCTATCCAATACCAGCGTTGGACCCGCCGATAGCTGGGCGAACACCCTCGACGTCGATCCGTTCGAAATATAATTGAGTCCATTCACAAACTTGCTGCCATAATTTGGCGGGGAAATGGTGGTTTGAGTGCCATTCGTCGGATTAAAGCGAATGATTGTCGCATTCGAGGTCGGTCCCATACCCATATAAACCTCAGTATCGCTCGCATAAGCGATCGACCTCACGAAATCAAGGCCACTGACGATGGGTAGGCCACTGTTTAAGACGACAGTCCCTCCGGTCGGATCGTACTGGTATGCTTTGCCGCCGGTGGAAGTTCCGCCGTAGACTTTTCCGTTGCTTCCCGCCGTTACATCCCAAATAACGTCCATTCCGGTTGGTAGGGTGATTGGCAGTAACGAGCTGCCTGTAATTACTTTTATCCCATTGACCGTGCTAACTGTGCCGGGGAGATACCGAAACATCGTTTTCTTGTTAGCCGTTCCCAAATAGACGGACTTATCCGTAGCCACCGTCATTCCCCAGACTGCTTCTATCTTAGTGTTATTCGGATCAACCATGAGATCTCGATCATCCAACAGCTCACCCGTTCGGGCATCGTATACCACCAACTTGGACGGAAACCCGCTGGAGCCGACATACATCAGATCCGTGTTACCGCTTGCATCTTTGCCGAATACAGCGACGTCAAGAGGATTGTTCATAATTTGAGTGCCGAGATTGTATTCAATCGGGCGATCCAGCGTCACATCATCAACGTAAGCGACCATCGAAGTTGTCGTCCCCGTCGTTAGATATACGGATACGGATGCTGTGCCTGTAGGGGCGGTAGCGGATACAGAAACCGGAGACCATTGTGACGCAGTGCCGGTGAAATCGTTTGCAAAATCTTTAATTACCGTTCCAGCGGAATTCTTGAAAAGAAGGTGGATGCTCAGTCCGGAGCCGCTGGACGCGTAGATTTTGGCCGTAGCTCCGACTCTTGTGCCAGAATAAACCGTTACATTCGAGCTTTCCGCAGTGCTAGCAGTGGTTGGGCTGGAATCGTCCAGTTTAAGACTGTAGGTTCCCCCTGTCTTCTGCACCGTCGAAACAGCTGCACCAGAGGACACTGTCCAAGTACCGCTTAACGAGTCTTCGAAGCCTGCATTTTTAACGGTTTGACCGATTGAAACATCGTCAACATAGGCTGTTGTAACAGACGCTAATGAGCTGTATACCATGACAGCTACTTGAGTTGTACCAGCTGGAGCTTTTGCTGTAATCGATCTCTTCGTCCATTGATTGAGCGCAGGTGTAACGCCAGTGGGCGCAACAATCGTTTCCGTAGTGCCATTATAGAAGATCAGCCAAACATCAATCGATCCTTGCTCAATATAAGCAAAAGTAGAAGCGGTATACTCTTCATTCTGCGTAATACTAACCTTTTCGCTAATCCGAGCAAGTGAACCCGAGGTACTGGTGTCCACCATTTTCATACTGTTTAAGCCAGTGTAAGCTTTCTCACTGGAGACGGTTGCTGTATTTTGGCCGTACGTGGGGTGTGTGGTCCAATGCGGGATGCCGGTTCCGGCATCCTCGAAAGAAGAGTTGGGGATAGATATCGTGATGCCAGATGCGCGAGCATCGAGGTTCTGTAAACAGCTGATGATAAGCAAACAACTAAACACCATACAAACGAGGCGAATCCACATGGGGCGAAACGTAATTGCTTTCATAATTACCACTCCTCACACAAAGTTTGGCTGCGGTCAATCGTGAAGCTGTCGATTCCGAATTGCGTTTACGAACTCCTTTCCTACCCAATTGGGCCTAGTTTACATTTCTCGTCAAGTTCACCCCCCTTCCGTCTTTAACATTCGACTTGTTTCTGTGATAGTCAGCGAATGTCAATACCTAATATCCTGGATTATCTACTCTCATTTTAAGCCCATGCGTGCGTTTAAAATATGTCAACATTTCTAGAAAGTGTGGACAATTTCAAGAAAAAGTGTATAAAATTTCAAGATATACTTTACCGTTGGGTCAAAAATTATACAAAAAAAACCCTCTTCATTTTCATAGAGGGGGTTGATCCAAGCGATAAATTCCTCAAACTTTCGAATAAGCCAACCTCACTCCACTTTAGTATCATCTGATCACTAGTTAACAAAGCTCTATCTCTGGAATTCCTTCCGTGCTTTCCTGAATGTCTTCAAACAGTCCGTCTGCCCGCACCTTCGTGTAGTACTCATATTGTCCGATAACTCCATAGTCTCCTTGCATCACACCTGGATAGGCTCGGTTTACCGAATAGATTTGACTTCGATGTGCATGAAGCGCACGCCCTTTTGTTTCACGCTGATTCACTATGTTCACTTTTCCAGTTATGGGGACTGCACCGATTGGTGCTGAATCTGCGCAATAATCATAATAATGAGGAATCGATGCGAAAAACAAAGTGCAATAATGAGAAGACATCAATTTCTCCTCGGATTGAAGAACCGCTTGTTCTGTAGCCCGTGATATGGCTATATGATCTCGATGTCCAGTCACTCCGTTTGGAGGAAACGTAACGATGACGTGCGGCTGCAGCTGCACAATATGGGATTCAATTTTTGCGGCAATTTCGTTGATATCCTGGTTAATCAAACTACCATCCGCGTAATGAAGCAAGTACAAGTTAGTTACGCCTATGACGTCGCAAGCCTGTGACAATTCCTGCTCCCGGAGTGTGGCGAGTTCCTGCTTGCAGGTTACCAAATACTCACCTGACTTTCCCCCACAACCAGAGGTTGCGCAGATCAAATTGACGTCGTGACCGGCTTCCCTATATTTGGCCATGGTGCCGGCACAAGCGAATGACTCATCATCAGGATGGGCAAAAACGAACAACAGCCTTTTTTTCATAGGATCCCTCCATTGGACTAATCATCCATCATGAAATTTCTGATAGTGATCTAGAGCCAGAGCCATCATACCGTATATAGGCTCCTTATTCTTGTTTTCGATTTGTCCGGATGGCGCAAAGGTGTTGAATTGGTTCGTTACATATTCCCGCACAAACGCATTGTTTTGTAGAACGCCGCCTTGCAAAATGATTTGAAAAGGTTGTCTATATAAATTTATTCGCTCAATGACGGCCTTAGCACATGTAAATAATTGTTCGGCAGCCTGAATCATTATGGACTTAGCCACTTGATCGCCCTGCGTATGAGCTTGTGAGACGAGACTGGACAATTCAGCTACTTTCTCCACAGAATAGCTCGAATTGTATGTCCAATTAAACAAATCCTCGGGATCTTTCAGATCCAAATAAGGAAGAATATGATCAGCCAATTTGTTAGGAGCCACCCGTCCATCCATGGTTTTCAAAATGTGAATGATCGCTTGTTTACCGATCCAATACCCGCTTCCCTCATCCCCAACGCGGTGTCCCCAACCACCTGCTCTAGCAACCACGCCTTGATCATTAACGCCATAAACGATGGATCCCGTTCCAGCAATCATAAGAATACCTGGCTGACCATTGGTTGCCCCCAGTAACGCTGCGAAGCCGTCATTTTCAATAATTAAACGTTTGGCACGTATACGTAAATGCTGCAGCGCCTCTTCGACCAACGCTAAGATGATCCTGCGGTCAAATTCGGTATCCAAACCAGCGATCCCCAATGCGGCACAATCCGTTTCTAATTCAGTTTCGCCAACCTCCCCATTCCCTACTAATTTACCGTCCTCCAAAGCATTTCGAATCGCATGGATAAGCTCCCTCACGGCCGCTTCTTTACCGACCCCCTGATAATTACAAGATCCTGATCTACCTTGTCCTCGAATCTGACCATGCTCATCGAAGAAGTAGCACAGGCTTTTGGTTCCTCCGCCGTCCACAGCAAGAAATGGAATCTTTTTTGCTGACATTATGGGTTCCCCCACTCCCTCATGACTTCATCCAAAACCTGCAGAGCAGTTCGGCTTTTATGATCCGACTCCGTTAACCATTGATCCAGAGCTAGTTGTTCCTTACAACGTATCTGAACCATTCTCATCATCTCTTGGGGGCTTGGTCCTCCTGGCAAGGAGCGTATTTGAATAAAGTTCTCAGGGTCTAAGGCTAGTGCCAAGGTGTCTATATCCATCATCAAATTACGACCGATGATCTCCTTAGCTGCTTCATTGACGAGTTCCCATGTAACTTCGTTCGCTGCTAACCCTTCCGACATCGCTCTCTTTACGACTGAACTTACGATATGGTGGGAGGTTCGGAAGGAGAGTTTGTCCGTTCTAACCAAGGTATCCGCCAGTTCGGTAACGGTAGCGAAGCTGCCTTCTGTCCGTTTACGAAGTACCTCTTTATTTACATCCATAGTTCCCACTACGACTGTTAGAAGTCGATAGATCTTGTCCATGAGTTCAAGAGATTTCCATGCGTAAGGCTGCATATCGTCTTCGGTATCAACAATATCGCCGAAAGGCGTATTATGCATCATCGCAAGCACGGAATCTGCATTACCTACGCAGCTAGAAAGAAGGGCGCGCATGTGTTCTAGAGAAACAGGATTTCGCTTTTGCGGCATAATGGAACTGATCTGTACATAAGGACTAGCTACTTTGATAGCGGCGAACTCTTGTGTACACCAGAGCAATAAATCCTGAACGACTCGACCCAGGTTGATGGCTGCAAGTTTAATGGAAGCAGCAACCTCTCCCAAATAATCCGCTCCGCCAATCGCATCATAGGAATTCTCTACAAGCTCGTCGAAGGCTAGAAGCTCTTTCACTCGGTTCCGATCAATAGGAAAGCCCGACGTTGTAAGCGCAGCAGCTCCCATACTACTTCGGTTGCAATTATGGTAAGCGGCCGTCATCCGGCGGATGTCTCTCGTAAGCGAATCAACAACAGCCATGATGTAGTGAGCCATGGTGGTTGGCTGCGCCTGCTGCGTATGTGTGTAGCCGATCATCAACGTATGAATATGCTCCTCTGCGAATTGCAGAAGCTGCTTACGTAACTGTAAACCGGATTGCATCGTAACCAGAAGCTTCTCCCTAAGTACCATCCGGTAAATAGTGACACCCATATCGTTACGGCTCTTCGCTAGATGCAAATTTCCCGTAACATCGCCTGCGTGCTGCTGCAGCTGGCTTTCCACCTGAAAGAATAAATCCTCAAATTCACCCGTATAACTAGAGTGGCGGAGATGATCCAAGTCAAGATGTACAATGGCTGTCGCAATCTGGCTTGCCTCATCTTGCGAAATCAATTGCTGCTCCTTCAACATGATCAAATGAGCCTTATTAATGGCCATCATGGCATCCAATAAATGCTGTTTGGCTTCATTATAAGCAGGTTCTAGAACAGCTTCTGTATAGGTTTTACCAGGAAAAACCTTACCTTCACTTTCCATAATAGACTCACGATTTCCCATCCAGTTGTTCCCCTCCGTCTTTCATTACTGGTTTCTGTAACCAGTTTTCAAGTAATTGATGTAAGTTGGTGACTGCTTCCGCTATAATCCATTCCCCTGCTTCTAATGATGTCTGCCCGACATGCCCCGTGTAGCCATTCCATCCTTCTGGACTGCCTTCCACCAACACATAAGGTAGATTTGAAAGTGCAGGATTTGCTGTTAGGTCTACGTCACTGTCACTAACATGAACCAAATCCGGTCGAAATGCTTTGACAACCGACATTTCATACGGGCCTCCATGACCCCTGCCAGTTGTTCCTGTAAAAATTCCTGCTTCTTCGGCACTTTGCGTTGTTACCATTTGCCACCAGTTCACTAGTAGAACACTAGCGTCCTTATAGGTTGCTGTAATGGCTTCTGCTACTGTTCTGGATACACCCATATTCCCATCATGCGCATTTAACAACAATACATTTCGGATACCCAACTGACAGATCCCATCAACAATTTCATATAAATAATCCGTGATGACAGACGGACTCACTGAGATTGTTCCTGGATAATGACGGGTCTTTCCAGGACAAGCCGTATAAGGGATGACGGGATAAATGAGCGGTTTCAAATCAGGATGGAGACGTTCAGCGAAACCATTCGCTAGAATGACATCAGTTCCGAGCGGTGAGTGCGGCCCGTGATATTCGATTGATCCGAGCGGCACCACTGCAAAACGGTCTTCTTGTAATACAGTCTGTAGATCTCGACCGTGTACTTCCCTAATATCCATGGGCTTGATTCCCCCGTTTGGTAAATCGGGAGGCCCGTTCAGGCCTCCCTCTGTAGTTATTACTATTGCTTTAAGCTGATCATGTTCACGAAGAGGCGAATAGAACCAGGGACAAGGTTCGGGATTTCACGGTACCATACAAGCGAACTGTAGGTGTAAGTTCCCTTACCGTATTTAGCACTTAGGAATGTTCCGGTAAATTCCTTCTCCCCTGCATCACCATTAGAGATCAGCTGCGTGTACTCTTTGCCCCACTCAGACGGGTTGTAAGCCGAACGATCTTGAATCCAATTGTTCCAATCTGCATCTGTAATCTTATTAGGAGTCGTAAAGATCGGATGATCAGGCGCTAGCATCGTTACTTTGGAATTCTCATCCGTGACACGCCATTGAATTAACGGTTCTCCAATTTTTATCGGATAAGGGGCAAGTTCAGGTTTCCATTTATCTTCCGGCTTATGATATTGAACGACCAGATTTCCGCCATTTTCCACATAAGAGAGAAGTCTTTGATTGCTCGAAAGCAGCTCTGGACGGAAACCATATGCCCGAATGCCTAATACAATCGTGTCATATTGAGATAAGTCTGCTGACTGGATCGCTTTATCGTCGAGTTTCGTTACGTTCACGCCAAATTGGGTTAAGTACTGATCAATATTATCAAAACCACTAGATACATATCCCACTTTAAGACCTGTAGGCACCTTCAAATCAAAGGCCTGAATCTTTAATTCTGCTGGCTGAATCAAATAGGTTTTACCGATATGTGGATAATCGATAATTTGTACGTTTTCCTTGCTGGTAACATCACCGCTTGTTGCTACCGCTGTTACCGTATATTTGCCAACTGCTGTTCCAGCAGGAGCTTTGACTTGGAACGTAACCGGCTTCGTTTCACCTTTTGCAGCGAAATTCACTTCTTGAGATGCAGGTGTTACATTCCAATCCTTCGGGACGTTCAAGGAAATGGACGTTTTGGTAGCGCCTGGCGAGTAGTTGCGTACTGTAACCTTGACCGGAAGCGGCTCTTCGGTTTTCAATGTGTTAAGTACCGTAGCCTCAGGGCTCAACGACATAGCAAAAGACGGGAGCACAGCCACTTGATTCGATGGGGTAACACGTATTTTTCCTGAAACATTATTTAACTGATACAAGACATCCGCACTTACTACAGATGGTTGATATACCTGGAACTCTACTGCATTCTTAGGGACTTGAACCTCAAAAGTGGCAGAAACCGTCTTATTGTAGCTAAGTTGGTCAAACTTTGTGTTTCCGACTGCTTTCGTTGTCCAGCCCTCAGGCACATTCAGTTGGAGCTCAACGTTCTTCAGATTGTTCTTACCGCCACTGTAAGCGGAGACTACCATTTTGACCGTTTGACCTGCAACGATCTCGCCGGTTTCTGGTTTTACCTTCACAACCAAAGACGATGCTTCCATACCTGCTTTATTCAGTTGAGCATCCTTCACTTGAAGGCGATACAGCAAATCGGTCTTGACGCTTGCATCTAGCGTCGATGCCTTCACATCACTCACGGCAGTTTCTACATCCGCCTTCATTTCTTGTACCTCTCGCGCCACGTCAGAGAACACAGGGTATGCTTTAACGACTTCTTCCGCATCTTTATGGAGGGCTCGCAAATCCTTGATCACTTTGTTATCTTTGCCCTTCGCTTCTATCTCTTTAGCCAAATCGTCAAAGGAGAAAGCAATGCCGTCGAAGAAATCATTTTCCTTTTCGGATTTAACCGCTGAATTTAATTTGTAATAGTTGAAGCTCGAACCTTCATCAACAAGTCTTCCCATCCCTTGACTCTTATGCATAAAACGGGATTCTTCTCCCAATTGGACATAAGAAGCGCCGTAAATTTCGTCATAATCTCCAACTGGTACAGCCACGTTGTAATCCTTATCATTGGCAGGAAGGTACAGCTTTTTGATTTGCCAAGGCTGCAGCCCCTTTTTCAAATGTTCTGGAAACACCTCTGGGTTAGCTGCATCCTTGAACGCACGAACGGTTATGACGTTAATGGCCCTATGATGACCATGTGTCGATTCTTCGTTGAGGAAAGAAGGAATGACTACGTCAGGCCGCAACTCCCGGATCTTCCGAATAAGTCTTTCATAGACCACCGAATCTCCCCACTTTTGCAGTGTTTCATCGGGGCTTTTGGAAAAACCGAAGTCAAAGATAGGATCATTAATTTGCTCGCTTAACATACCCAAAGTGACATTCGTGATTTTGGAAGCTTCCTGCAGTTCGCGTGAACGAATAATACCTAACGCATTACCTAGTTCACTGCCGATCTCATTTTGGCCACCTTCCCCACGGTTTGCAATGACACTTAACGTATTGACCCCTCTTCCTAATGAAAGATAGGCAAGCATAGCGCTATGCTCGTCGTCCGGGTGAGCTCCTGTATTCATAGCACTCGCGATGGTTGTGAGTGGTTTAATCGATTTCCAGAGATCAACAACGCCTCTGTCAGCGCTGACCGGCTGCGCCATGCTAGGAAGCAGCAAGGAACCTACTACGGCAACGCTAGTAATACTCGTAAACACTTTCTTCCATGTACCTTTCTTCACTTTAACTCCTCCTTATTCACCTTTTATCATCAAGCAGCGGTCTTGAACTCTAGAAGTTCCCGCAGAATGATCAACCTTTACACAGCTGTACCCGCTTTGTCACCGGTTAATTTTTTAGAGATAAAGAGAACAATGATTATAAGGATGATTTGAAGGACGCCATAGGCGCAAGCGGTTCCGAATTCAAACGCATACATTCTTTGGAAAATTTCCACCGAAATCGGGGCAGTTCTAGATGTAAATAACAGAATCGATGATACGAATTCACCAATACCTGTTACGAAGGCCAATAAAGTTCCCGCTAGAATCCCGCTAAGCGACAAGGGGAATACGATTCGACGAAAGCTATACCACCAGGAAGCTCCCAGATTACGGGCTGCCTCTTCGATCGAAGGATCCATCTGCATAAGCGTAGCCGACGTTGAACGGAACACAAGAGGTAAATGACGCACAAAGTAGGCTAGTGGCAAAATCCAGAACGTCCCCACAAGAACTTGCCCAAAACTGTACGCAGACGGTGTACTGAAAGCTGTAATTAAATTAATCCCTACAACCGTTCCTGGTAATGCCCAAGGGAGCATAATAAACACATCAAGCAATGTCTTCCCTTTAAATTTAAGGCGAACAATCGCATAGGCAGCAGCAACACCGAATATCACATTGCCAACCGTTGCAACAAAGCTCATTTTGAAGCTATTCGCAATAGGTCGCCACGTTTTGCTGTCCGTAAACAATTCCACATAATGACTAATTGTATATTGAGGCGGTAGGATTTGTGTCGTCCATGTACCATCCGTGGAAAAGGATATGAGAATCAATACCAGAATAGGCAATAGCAGAATGACGACGCCTATCGTGGAGAGGATCATAGCTGTATATTTTCCCCATGCACTCTTGACCTCGGTCCGATGTACACTAACTCCTTTGCTCAAGTTCTGGTAATTTCGTAAGCCTTGATACCAGCGCATAATGATGAGAAACAGGATGGAAACAATGGATAATAAGGTAGACTGCGTGGCCGCCATATCCAAATTTCCATTTGTTCGGGACAAATAGATTTGCATCGTCATCGTTCTGTCGATTCCGAAGATGAGAGGAGCCGTATAAGAAGCCATGGCAATCATGAAGACAAGCAAGGACGAAGCCACGATAGCTGGAGTGAGCATGGGTAATATGATTCTCCGCCAGATATAAAGACGTCCGGCTCCAAGACTTGCTGCTGCTTCCTCCAGGGAGGGGTCGAGCCCCTTGATCGCAGCGGAAGCGGTCATATAGAAATAGGTGTACATCGTAAAGGTGTGAACCATGAGAACGCCCCATACACCTTTTAGCGAGAACGGCACGTGGTCCATCTCAAACCAAAGCTTGAGCGTCCGCGGAATAATACCGCTTTCTCCATATAGAAAAGTGAATGAAAGTACGCCAACCAGCGGTGGCAGCGCCATCGGCACCATGGCAAGAACTGTCAGAGCCTTGCGGCCTGGAAACTCATAGCGTTCCAATAGAAAAGCCATGGTAACTCCGACTATCGCGCATGTCATTACACTAAGAACGGAGATATACACACTGGTCCAGAGGGCTTCCAAATTGGCGGTATGCTCCAAGCTGAAGAACCGTGCATAGTTTTTAAAAGTAAAATTACCTTCCATTTGAATGCTCTGAATAAAGGTTTGATACAGCGGAAAGAGTACATAGGCTAGCAATACCAGAAACAAGGGAGCAATTAATACGTATACGAAATGAGGCGAAGAAGTGATGGATGGCCGTTTGATTACTGGTTGATGAGATACTGGTTTCTTGAAGGTCATATTCTCATCCTCCGCCTATTCTAAAAAGTAAATGCTTTCCATTGGTATATGCATCGCAAGTGTATCGTCACGCTGTCGTACTTGATGACCCTGATTGACGAACATCGCTTTCAAGGGCTTATTGGATACGTCCGTCAAATAATTGACATTCACCCCGGTGAATTCTGCGATGACAACTTTTGCTAGGAAAGTGTTCTCCGCTTGTAAAGATTCTGATTGTGCCTCGCGTACTGCCTCAGGACGAATAGACAAAGTGGTTTGTGCGCCCACTGTCAGGTGACAATTAGGTGCCGTATGATTCACCAAACCGCATAGAACTAGATCGGGTGAAACTCTGACATAGACCTGATCTCCTTCTATTCGCTCCACGGTTCCATTCCACAGATTAGACTCGCCTATAAATGAAGCGACAAAACGATTAATAGGTCGGTTATAGATTTCCTCCGGCTTTCCAACCTGCTGTACAACGCCGCCTTGCATGACCATGATCCGATCCGACATCGCCATGGCCTCAGCTTGATCATGCGTCACGTAAATGGTTGTAATGCCAGATTCAAGCTGCAGCCTTTTAATCTCCAAGCGTGTTTCTTCTCTCAATTTGGCATCTAAGTTGGATAAAGGCTCATCCAGCAGTAAAATATTCGGCTCAATAACAAGTGCTCTGGCTAGCGCAACACGCTGCTGCTGACCTCCTGATAATTGGTCAATTCGCCGATTTCCATAACCCTGTAAGTGTACTTGCTGTAATGCACGCTCTACCCTTTGGAGCCGCTCGTCTTTCGGCCGTTTTCTAACTTGGAGACCAAAGGCCACATTCTCAAATACCGTCAGATGAGGAAATAAGGCATAGTTCTGAAACACCATTCCCGTATTGCGTTTGTGAGGCGGCACTGTCGTTACGTCTTGATTGCCAAATACGATACGCCCTGAGGTTGGATAGTAAAAGCCGGCAATCATTCTCAAAGTTGTTGTTTTTCCGCATCCGCTAGGACCAAGGAAAGTAAAGAATTCACCGGGCTTAATCCGAATATGCACATCCTGAACGCCCGATACTTTCCCAAACTGCTTGGTTACATGTTCTAGAGCGACTTCGATCACGTACAGTACCTCCCTTACTTTGAGTTCGGGCAGAGGAACTATCTCTACCCGAACGGATGTTGCGCTTATTTCGCGCCTTTTCCTTTAATGCTCTCATCCCAATACTGCATCCAATCTTTTTCTTTTTCAGCCATGACCGTCCAATCGAGATTCATTGGTTTCAATTCAATGCCTTTCAACCAAGCTGGAAGCGAGTCTTTGCTAATATCCGTACGTGTAGGAATCTGGAACAATTTATCGGCAAGCTCTATACGAAGCTTCGAGTCGAAAAGAAATTCATAAAATTTCTTCGCCGCTTCTTTGTTCTTGGCATTTTTCACCATACCTACGCCGTCTACAAGGATAGGTGCCCCGCTAGCTGGGTAAATAAAATCAAACGGCTGACTTTTCAAATGCTTCTGAATCATAATGTCCTGCAAATTCCAGAGCGAAAGTGTTCCTTCTTCACGGGCTAATTTTAAGTAAAGGTTCGTAGGATCCTGTGCATATTCCTTCGTATTGGCATCAAGCTTCTTCAGCCAGTCATACCCTTTCTTAGGATCAGCGGCACCTTCTTTGAAAATCATAGCGGAATAAATCGTTCTCATCGTTCCTGATGCAAGCACTCCCCGAATAATGATTTTGTCTTTATATTTCGGATCAAGAAGTGCGTCCCAATCTTTAGGAGCATCCTCCTGTTTAAGTGCTTTGGAGTTGTACATGATCACTTCGGGCAGCAGCATTTCACCGTACCAACGATCCTTAGCATCTTTGTACAAAGCTGGTATGCTGTCTGCGAAACTTGGCTTGAAGCTTTCCAAGAGATCTTCGTTCGCCGCAGTCATCAGACCGGATTGGGTGCCGCCCCACCAGAAATCAGCTTGAGGGTTAGCCTTTTCTCCCCGGACACGCTCCAGAATCTGCTGCGCACCCATCGTTAATACCTCGACCTCAACTTCCGGATGCTTCGCATTGAATTTCGGAATAATTTCATCGACAACACTTTTATCCCTAGCTGTATAAATAACAAGCTTTTGCTTCTCTGCCGGTTTAGGTGCCTCCGTAGCAGCCGGTTTGTCAGAAGGCTTCACCGTGGGTGCTGGACTAACATTTCCAGAGCTCGGTGCGGAGCCTCCGCAAGCTGTAATCACAACCATCATAATGCTCACTAGAGTGCCTACGAGCATTCTGGACACATTCCACTTACTTGTTTTCATTCACATAACCTCCCGAAAGGTATATTTTGTTGGAATTTACTACGGGGAAAGCTTCTAGGACACTGTGAATCGCCCCGATGATGCCCGCTTTGTAGCCTAGAGCGGCCAGCTTGATTTGGGGTACATACGGAACCCATTCCGTCAGCATACCTTGGATCTTCTCAACACCGCTTTCCTCGATGTCAATCATCTCCCCGCTTAAAATCAACAAATCTGGATCGAGTATACTGACCATATTCGCGATTCCGTAGGCCCAATGTCTGTAGATGTCATTTAATAATCGGCCTGCCTCTATATGGCCATCTTCCGTATGGCGAATTAGTTGTTTAATCACTCCCGGCTCTTCCACAAGGGAAGGCAGCACTTTTCTGGCTTTTTCTTGGATGACTGGGACCGAGTAATTCCCTTCAAAAACGCCATATTCACCCCGGTTAAGCTTCTTTACCTGACCCACCATCATATATCCGATCTCTCCTGATGCTTCACGCGAGCCTCTATAAAACTGCCCATCTAGGATGATTCCCGCGCCGATTCCCGTCCCTACATACATATAAACCTGATTCTTAACTCCGTTGCCGACACCCTTATGAAACTCCCCTAATGTCATCAAGTTAACGTCATTATCAATCACAACAGGTAGACCTAATCGCTCCTCGATCTCCTGTTTCACCGGTAATCCCATCCATCCTGTGCTTGGCGCATAACTCACGGTTCCATCGCGACGCTGTGTAATTCCGGGCAAGCCTAAGCCAACACCTAGTAAGCGAGATTTCTCGAACCCACTCTTGCTAAGCAAAGTCTGCAGACCCAATTCCAGACAACGAATGGCCATATCGCCATTCGTTGGTTGTTGCAAGCGAAAGTTGTAATCAACTAACAAATCTCCACTTAGATCAGCGATAGACATATACAGCGTACTACCCTCAAAAATCGCCCCAACTACGCCATAAGCTTGAAAATTATATTCAAGCAGGATCGGCTTCCTTCCGCCTTTGGACTCACCTACACCAACTTCATGGATTAGCCCTTCCTTCATCATTTCATCGACCAACGCAGATACACATGGACGGCTTAGCTCCGTTAGCTTCGCCAAATCTGCTCTAGAAACCCGCTTATTTTCCCGAAGCTTACGCAGAATCTCTTGTCTGTTCAATTGTTTAACGAGCTTGCTATTTCCAGTTTGATTGCGACCAAGCACCTTGTTCACCCCCTTTGATAGTTAGAATGACTAACAAAGTTTTCTAATACGATACTTATTATTGATTTACCGAATTAAGTACAACTTCCATAAAAAAGTGAGATTGTATTCCTCTATCCGCGCATGAATGGAAATAAGAGCTGTCCCAAAAGGGTTATAAACCTTGAGGGGAATCTAACTTGAAGGTGGTTACACGTATCCATGAGGACTTCCGCCGATAAGGGGGTGGTCCTTTTGGGGCAGTGTTGCACTTAACGGAACGACAAGCCGCTAAATTGGATGAAATGAGCTAAAAATTGAATAAGCGGAACGTGAGGGCGTTATTTGATGAAATTTGAGCGATCCGAAGCTAAAAACAACGGAATAGCGTCGCTACGTTCCTCGTTTGCTTGAATTATAGCTATTTCACACAAATAGAGTCTCTACGTTCCCCCTCTCATGTATTTATCATTTTTGGGACAGCCCTTATTTTAGTGGAATCAAGGGGGTTTGCTAACGCTCCGTTTCGCGTGGGCGAACCCTTCGGGGTTCTCTCCCCAAGACTTCAAGAACAAAAAAAGAAACCAATCTTAGTTTGCCTATAATCTGCTGAAGAAAGATTACATCTAATTTAAAGAAAAAAGGACTGCCCTCAAGTAGATTTATCTACTTTTAAGGCAGCCCACTTGAATTGAATGCGAATAATAATTTAGGCTCGTGCTCGTAAGTTCTTATAAATAACGAATCATGTGTACTTGTTCCACAAATGCAGTAAATCCTAAACGCTCTAATAACCCTATGAGCTCCTTGTTGGAATCTATTATATTCATAGTTATACGCTTACAAGAAGAAGACAAAGGTGCGTATACTTCACTTAATACTGCCTTGAGGATATCTTCTGCGTCTGCTCGGCCCGGAATCGATTCACATTGGTAAAGGGCGATGGTTGCCAGATTACCGTCTTCTCCGAAAATACGTTTATAAAGTGCGTAGCCAACCACCTCATCTGCTTCATCGGAGACGATTATACATTCCCCATCTTTCATACTGGCCCATTGTGTTTGCCACGCTGACAAATGTCTGTAGAATGACAGTCTTTTGACTTCCACAGGCAGTCCTCGTTTCGTAACATATTGGCTTGGAGAGTTTGATTTCAGGAGACTTGCGTCCAGAGCTTCTGTATGTTGTAAGCAGATTAGCTGCTCGGTAATACCATAGCCGACACTTTGATAGAGCTTTATCGCAGCTTTGTTTTGAATGAGTGCCTCCAGTAAGGCGATATCCACACCTTGTTCACGATACAACTGGAGGTTTCTTTCCATCAGTATTTTCCCGATCCCTTTCCCCCTATGCTCAGGCGCAATGCCAGTTCCCCCATTCCATGCCACTTTCTTTCCTTCTATTACTCGCACCCCATTCATCACGAAGCCGATAGGGTCACTATTTTCATACACGACTAAGGAATGCTCTAGTGAGAGCCCTTCGTTGACAGTTCTTGCAAGAAATTTGTCCAAGCTCAACGTACTATTTAAGAAATATCCTTCGAACCCCTTATTCCACAACGACACCATGTCTTCCGCCGACATTTCGCTCATTTTTTTGAAAATCATAAGCCTCTACCTCCATAGTGAATTATCCGATGATATAGCGAAATACCTTCTTTTCCATCTCATTAATCATGGACTTATAGTCGGTTTCCTCACCACTAAGCATAAATTGCAAAGCAAGGCCATCCCTAACTGACCAGAACAAACGGGAAGCTGCCGCGATATCAAGATCGGAACGGAACTCGCCAGTCTTTAGGCCACCCTCCATAATTTCCTGCATGAACAATAAAGCTTTACTCGCATACTGGTTCCATCGTTCCGTTAATTCCGGTTGGCGTGCTGCATACAGCATAAACTCCAAATGAAAGGCCAGCCATTTGCGCAGCTCGTCAAGCGATTGTCGACGGAATCGGTCAAACATATAGCGGATTTGATCAGCCGCACTTGGCATATTTTTGAAATGTTCACTGGAGTTCTCCACCATCGCATTCATTTTATCGTCAGCCATTTGGATATACATCTCTTCTTTGCTGGAAAAGTAACTGTAAATAGCGCCTTTGCTCATCCCCAAATGACGTACGATATCATCAATAGTCGTAGCTTGAAATCCTTTTTCTATAAAACAATGCAGCGCTCCCTCAAGGATAATCGCCCTTTTTTCTTCTTTATAAGCTTGCGTAACTTTAGGTGACATACAGCACCTCCTTTTTTCTGTTATTACGTCAAAACGCCCAATCTCCATTCCGGAACAACGGCTCTTTTTCCCCATTTTCCAAGATCCCATCAATATTCATATCTGCTGAACCCATCATAAAATCTACATGCGTCAAGCTTTCGTTTAGCCCATGATTTTGAAGATCTTGTTGGCTCATCTCTTTTCCGCCATTCAGGCAGAACGGAAAAGCTCTGCCGATGGCAAAATGGCATGATGCATTTTCGTCGTAAAGTGTATTGTAGAAAATAAGATTTGTGTTAGAAATAGGCGAGTGAAACGGAACTAAAGCAACTTCACCCAAATAGTGCGAACCCTCATCAATCTCAATGAGACTTCTCAAATTTTCTTCTCCCTTCTCGGCTTTAAAATCAATAATTTCCCCTTCTTTGAATGTTAAAGAAAAGTTTTCAATGAGATTGCCATTGTAACTAAGCGGCTTAGTACTTTTCACGGTCCCGTTTACGCCTTTTTTTAAAGGAGATGTAAATACTTCTTCAGTGGGCAGGTTTGCTATAAAGGAGATGCCATTGCTGTTGGTATTTCCGGCCGAAACCCAAATATGCTCAGGCGGCAAACTTACTGTAATGTCAGTACCGTCAGCGCGGTAATGAAGCGCCTTATATTGGCGTTCATTAAGCCTTTTTGCTTTAGTGTCTAAAGCGCTTGAATGTTCTTTCCAATCCTGCACCGGATCATCCCGGTCTACTCTTGTTGCTTCGAAAATGGCATTCCATAGGGCTTCAACCCGCTCCTCTTCGGGGAGTGATGGGAACACCTTATCCGCCCATGCAGGTGAAGGAACGGCGATAATCGACCAACTGACTTTGTTGGTTAACCTAGCGGCAGACAGTTCCCGCAAAGCAGTGTTGGATGTTTTACTCGCTGTTTGAATTCGTTTGGGGTCAATACCGTTCATAAGATCGGGGTTATTGGCCACTACATATAGAAATGCAGCATCATTTTCTGCTAATTCCTCATACCCTTTTGCCCGCCACATCGGGTACTCAAGCAATGCTTCATGAGGCGCTAGTTCATACTTTAACCGAGTAAGCTCATCGTCGAACCACTCGACATAAACGTGCTTTGCACCGACCTCATAGGCTTGTTTTACCAATCTGCGTACGAATTCCACCGATATTAATGGAGCGAAGACGACTAATGTTTGTCCCGGTTGTACGTTGACCCCTAATTGTATGGCTAGAGATGCATATTTATCTAAATTGCCTTGGAATGAATTCATTTAAATCCTCCTTCGTTCTACAATATGAAATAATAAAGACTGACCAGTCGTTTTATTATTTTTATTATTATTCCATATCGTGCCAACTGTCAAGAAATAAGAAAAACCGTCAGGGAAAAACATCCTGACGGTCTTTTACGTGTAAACCCATACTTTTGTCCATGGGGAGGGATGGATGTGGGGTTCCAACCGCTGTTGAAGTCATGTTTTTTGAATTTATTTTACGGTATAAACAAGACTTCAAAGGCGGCCCGTAAACTTTCCACCCTCACACCCATCCCTCTTCTGTTCTACTTTGAACTACCTTCCACTTCTTTGTTCTTTAACCCGTCTGAGATCCGGGATTCGTAACCATGTATCCCTTTGTAATACTCAGGAAACATAGCTCCTCCACAGCTTTCACACGTGAATTGAGGCGGTACAGTCGGATCCCCTTGATCCATTCGGTCAAAATCTTGGACAACATTAAGCGGTATGCTTTCCCACTTCCTAACAAGTCAAACATATATACTTCACTGCCTGCTTTGACAGTAGGTAGTTGCTTATGGACAACTGCGGTTTCTTCTTTTTGTTTTTGGTTTTCTTGCTTCCCTGTGAGATCTCGAATCATCCTTTCCAAGCAGCCACGCGTTTTCTCACAAGTTTTCATCTGGTATGTGACGAATGACTCGTGAAATGAACTCTTCCACTGGTTTCTTTCTTCGAATCAACTTTATTACCACCGTTTGCCACTGTTTTCTAAGCATCTCAAACGGCACGTAATCATACGTCTTCCTTTCTCCATTTGCCTTCATTCCGCCCATCGTCACCAGCATATGAACGTGCGGTTTAAAATTTAATCGCGAACCGAAGGTATGCAATCCCGCAATAATACCAGGGGTAAGCTTATGTCTCTTTTCAAATTGTTCTTTGATGATTCGCACAGCCTCGTCCATAAATTCTTTCAGCATTTTTCGATGCAACAAAAAGACACTCCACAGCCCTTCATCAATGGTAAACACCACATGGCGATGATTGACATGGAATACGTCCTCCAATAATAATCGGCTCCATTCTTCCGTTTCCCCACAGGAACAAGTTGTACAGAAGCTTCCTTTACAACGGTAAGGCACTCTGCGAATGTCATGGCAACCCTCGGTATCCCAGTGCCAATGTTCATCAAAAAATATTTGCTTCAGTATGTTCGAGTTCATACCTACTACATTACCAAAATTTAAATAAGGGGTAAGTTACGCTTACCCCAAAAAATCAAAAACATATAAATTCTTATTCAACCATCGTTCATCTAACTTTGCCTAGAATCAACTTAGGTTCGTCATTGCCGAACGAAACGTTCTGTAGAAACTGTAGTTGTATGCTACCTTCATAGAACGAGCATTTTAAAGTCACGCAAAATGGCGCTTCCACGTATCTTAACGTTAACAAGAGCGTATTTGTATCTTGCCATGTTGCTGAGCCTACTGCTACATTTTTCTGTCTCATATGCAGCGTATACGTTCCCTCATACCATTCGTTTCTACCAAAGTAAACCGTATGTTTTCCGGAGTTATTTTCAATTGATACGTTGGCGGAATCCTCTGTAAAATCAATAGATAATGTTTTAATTTGTTCCTCATTTTCTTCTAACTCGAACTCGATTCCCGATATGCTGGTCTCCAGCGTTGAGCTTGAAAGAACTCGTGGCGGTTCTAAGCGCAGTCCATGTAACACTTGGGTTAACAACTCAGAAGATTCCTTGTCCTCAGGCAGTTCTTCTGATTTCATGACAGGCAGCAGATGCTCCCAAATCGTATCAAGAACGTCCTGCATGTTATTCACTCCGGACGTTATCGCGATGACGGCATTCTGCTCCGGCAGAACAACGCAGAACTGTCCGAAAGCTCCGTCACCTCGATAAGCGCCGTGACGGCATCTCCAGAATTGATACCCATACCCTTGAGCCCAGTCATTGTTGGTGCTGGAGTCATTGGAAATTTGCTTCGTTGTCGCTTCTTCTACCCACGACTCAGGAATGAGCTGGTTCCCATCCCATTGGCCTTTTTGTAGATATAGCTGTCCAAACTTGGCAATATCCTCGGTTTTGATCTTCATTCCCCAGCCGCCAATGTGGATGCCGCGGGGGCAGCTTTCCGAAGTGGCTCCTTGGATGTCTAGCGGTTCCAACAGTCGCGGCTGCAGATATTCCAGTAGTGTTTGATTGGTTACCTTCTGCAAGATAGCCGAAAGCATATAAGTAGCCCCGCTGTTATACACGAAATGCGTACCCGGCTCATGTTCCACGGGAAGTTGTAAGAAATTGTTAACCCAGTTATCGGTTGACTGCATCTTTCCGGACGTATCTTCTGCATGCCCTGTACCCATCATGAGTAAGTGTCGGATGGTCATCGCAGCTAAATTCGGTGTAACTTCTGGCGGCGTATCCTCAGGGAAAAAGGTGACAACCTGGTCATCGAGCGAGACTCGCCCTTCTCCCACTAACAATCCGATGGCTGTTGAAGTAAAGCTTTTAGTTAAAGAAAACAGCATATGAGGACGTTCAGGCAAATAAGGTGTCCACCATCCTTCCGAAACAACGTGCCCGTGTCGGACGAGCATGAAGCTGTGAAGCTCTAGACTGCGTTCTTGAACCTCTTGTAGAAATCTCGTAATCGAGGAAGACGCGATACCTTGACGCTCAGGCTGACTTCTTGGTAGGGATCGAATAGCACTCATTCTTGTCTCTCCTTCAACACACCAGAATATGTAAATCAACAAGTCTATTATATCACTTGCATTGTCTACTTTTACAAATAATAGATTACAAGACTATTAACAACTTACTTATCGATAGGAGCATATTACCTGCATACCGGGTAACACAAGAATTACGAACTGGCTTCGAAGGTCGTCCTTTTTTCATATTATTCAAAATCAATCCTACCCGTAATACCTGATCTAACAACCAAGGGTTGATCGACATTTTCGAATCGGTTATTCTTTACCACGACTTCATCAGCATCAATCGCATGAACGCCGATGACCGAATTCTTAAAGAGCTCGAAGCCTGCAGATTTGATGCCAATGCAGCCCTCAGCGCCATATCGCGGATGAAACCCACAGTGATCGAACTCGCAATCCTCGATTTGAATGTTCGTAGCATGTCCTCCCTCGGCATGAGTCGGCAGCTCAGCACCAAGCAAAATCCCTGGGTTCATCGTGTTTCGGTATTTGCAATTCGCAATCGTAACATGATCATTCCTGACAAGATGCTCAGCTCCAGCAATGTTTACAAACTCGGAGTGAGTACACGTATAGCTTTCAGCCTCCCAATAAAGTGACCTTCCCCTCTCTTCCGCCCTCAGCCGTTGCCGTTGCTGTATACAGTTTCTCCATATCAGTTCTCTCCTCGTTTTTTGGAAACAATTCATCATCTTATACGAACTTCTGAAGATCTAAAAAAAAACTATCCCACTAGTAGAGTAACTCTACTTTGGGATAGCCTCTTTGCTTTTTCATAGCTTAACTAATTTTGCAAGTATTACGGCCAAGCATTTGATTAATCGCACATTTTTGCGCTATGCCTGTAATAAGGAACGGAAGTGAGATCAATCCTGCTAATTTCCAGTAACCAGGTAAGAAGTAAAACAACGACAATAGCGCTATACCCAAAATAATACGAACTACACGATCTGTTCCGCCAACATTTTTCATCATCTATTACCTCCATATTGTATTGGTTTGTTTTATTGTGTTTCTGATTACGATCATAACAAAAGCGTTTAGATAGAACCGTAACTTTGTCACATAGCAATAAAATGAACGTTTGGAGGTAATAATAGCTGCAATTATTGTTCTATATATTTTTTCAAGTCCTCACGCAGTATATGAGAAATCTGGCCTCTAGATAAGAGCAGCAGTCCTTCTTTCTCGAGCGATTTCAGCGTTCGGCTGATGACTTCGCGGGCTGTTCCCAGCTCTATGGATAGGGTATCATGCGTAATGGTAAGGTTATCTCGTCCATCATCAGTCATCTCAACCAGATATTCTGCTATTCTGCCGCGGATTGATTTGAAGTTGATGCTATCCAGTAAGTTGGACATAATGATAATTCTTTTGGCGAACATTTTAAAATAAACTGTCGAAAGCTTTTATATCGATCCATCCAGTCTTTAAAAACGTCAACTGGAATAGCAACTACTGCGCAAGGCTTTTCGATGCAGGCAGAAGCTTCATATTCGGTCTCGCCGAGAATGCTGGACATCATGAGGGGACAGCATTCCCCGCCATTGACTCGATACAGGGTTATTTCTCTTCCACTGCCGCTGATCTTATACATTCTTACTGTTCCTTCCAGAATTAAAACAGCATGATCCAAGAACTGGCCCTCTTCAAATACAAAGCTAGGCTGTAAATCTAACATTATAATTCCCTCATCGCTCCAGTCCTGAAGGGAAATATCGGACAAGCTAGGGAAGCACGATACAATATGCGGGACTTTATCAAGCATAGCAGATGACATTGGTTGTATCCTTCCTTGTGAAATGGTAGGTTTTAACAAGCACAGTATACCATTAACTAGTCCATTGTTCGATCTAACTTCTTTAGTGCAAATAAAAAAGTGACAGCAGTCAATATCTGACTAGCTGTCACTTCTTATATCCAGGAATGTAACCTCTCAGACCAAAGAAAAATTACACAAGCTGTGTTGGTTTTTGACCCTTTTTGAACAAAGAATCAATGGAGATTACATAACTGCCATTTAAGAGAAGATAAATAGCGGCCCCAATCATCGAAAGATCCAGCTCGTATCCGGCCATTTGACCGTTTCCGAAGAATCCGACGGCTAATTTCACTTTAAATGTAGCGACTAGAAGTATGATAACCATTAGTGCGGATACAACACGTGTACCGAATCCTATAATCAGTGCAAGGCCCCCTATTAGTTCGATCGTTGCCACGACATAGGCCATAAAGCCTGGAATACCGATACTGTCAAACCAACCTGCTATATTGCCAATACCTCCTTGATACTTAGCAACACCATGAGCAAAGAAGGTAACTCCTAACAGCACTCTTATAATTAAAGCGCCAATATGATAATTATTTTTCACTTTTGAGTCCCCCTTTCTTTACTTACTTTTTTAAAGTCATAAACTTTATGTTCGTATGATACCGTAATATACTTACTTATGTCAAGCAACTATAAATAATTTATTATTGTACTTATTAGGGATTAACGCAAATAATCACGCCTGCTCTCGGCAGCCGTGATTGAAATTAAAAACGATTATATTTATAAAACCTTGCTAATCAAGCTTTATTTGCCAATGTTCCACCCATTACTTTGATTTTTTCTTTGCTGCGGATCTTCCTTGTTTCTCCGGATCATTTGATTTCTCAGCATGTTGAGACCCGTTTGGTTTGATTGGACCGTTGTCACCCATGTTCATTGCTCCTTTCCTTAGGATCTTGTTTAATTATTTGCTAAGAGGTAACGAATTATGCCGTAACTATCAAACACTACATCTCATTAATTGCTTAATTGGATGTAACGATGTGCAAATCTTGAATAGAGGTGCTCATATGTCTTTTCATCTTTTCATAGTGAGAACTAGAATTATTTAGTTGTTCATTGGTTAAGCGGTCCATTGAAATAATCTTAAATTGCCGCCAATAAAGATCATAGTTGTAAGTTGGATGAAAACTCGGCTTGCTCAATTTAATCGTGGATTTATCTAACATTTTGGTTTTGACAACATCAATGGATGCCAACCCTCCAATTCTTGTATGTAACTCACTCTGAGCGGATAGAAAATTTCCGAGTGAATAAAGAACTAAGGTTTCATTTCCTTTTTTCCCTTTTACCCAAGCCGGAGGTTGTAGAACATGCGGGTGATTACCTATCACAATATGAACACCAAGATCCGCTAGCTTTTGGGCAAGTTCAATTTGAGATTTATTCGGGAACCGCTCATATTCCTTGCCCCAATGCACAGCAACCACAACGACATCAGATATTAGTTTGGCCTGTTCCACATCATTACGAATTTGGGTCTCATTAATCATATTTACCAAATAAGATTTTCCTTTGGGAAGTGGAATTCCGTTGGTCCCATAGGTGTAACTCAAAAACGAAAATGTAATACCATTCTTGGTTATCGTCCTAATCCTGTCATGATCTGCTTGTGATTTGAAAGCTCCTGTGTAAGGGATTCCGAGCGTGTCCCAGTAAGTAAGAGCACTTTGAATAACCATCTCTCCTCTATCAAGGGAATGATTATTAGCAACAGTTACAAGATCCACTCCTGCATCTTTCAGTGCATCTCCAACTTCATGAGGGCTGTTAAAGGAAGGATAAGCGGAGAGTCTCAGTTCCTTGCCTCCAATCATCGTTTCTTGATTAGCTACAAGAATATCGGGAACTTGTAACATCCTCTGAACCTCTGTAAACATTTTTTTGAAATTGTAGGTCCCATCTCTTTGTTCTGCGTCGGCATAGACGCGATCGTGAATCAAAATATCACCGATTGCTCCCAAAGTAACTTTGGTAACTACCGACTCTTTTTCTCTAGGTGAGATGGGTAGGGATGGCTTGATCGGTGGTAGAGTCTGGTCTGCTTTTGATTTTATTTCATTGGGTTTTGTATAGCTATTCATGCAGCCGGAAGCCAAAAACAGGATTGTAACAATCACAGCAAGACGTATCATCACGATGAACCTCTCCTGTTGAGTCGAATGGTGATTGCTCCGTTAGTATTCCCCTACCGCGGCGTAGTCCATGATTAAACATTGTTTGGTAAAATAAAAAAGCTTATCCTATTTGGAATAAGCCGTAATTTTCCATCCCTGTTATCGCCCTGAACCTCGGTATTTAGACAGGTTTTTGATGGTTGGTGTAAACCCCGATTATAGATAAGACAGCCGCTACGCCATTAGCAATCGCATTCATCTCATCGTCTTGAATAATATCTAATCCGTAAGCGTTCAATATCAGTTTGGCAGCTCCTAATAAACCCAAAGTTAACGTATAATAGTTCACTTTCATTTCTCTCACCTCCTATAAAAATAGGATGATATATCCTATGTGAGAGAATAAGAGTCGGACATATCCAAATGGTATGGTTCCAAAAGCACAAAAAAAATGCTGCCACCCTTGTTCAGAGGTTGGCAGCACTTTTTACTTTTTCTAGATCAATCCAAACTCCTGACCGACCTTCTGCAGTCTATCTAAGGCAAAAGATAAGTCTTCCTTTGTATGCTGAGCCGTTACAATAAGCCGCACTCGGCCTTTATCCATAGCGACCGTCGGATAAATGATACCTTGGGCGAACACACCTTCTTCCAGCAAACGATCCGAAAAGCGCATGGTTTGTGCGGGATCGCCTATGATAATCGGTATGATAGGTGTCTCACTTGCGCCAGTATCAAAACCTAACTGCTGTAAAGCAGCTCGGAATCCATTAGCGTTATCCCAAAGCTTTGTTACTAAGTCCGAGCTTTCCTTAAGCACTTGAATAGCGGCCAAGCACGTTGCTGCAACCGCAGGCGGTTGCGAGGTACTGAACAGAAACGGCCTTGCCGTATGAATCAAATGCTCTTTCAAGAGCTGGGCACCGGCAACATAGCCACCAACGGCTCCGATTGCTTTGG
Organism: Paenibacillus phytorum; assembly: GCF_013141715.1. Taxonomy (GTDB): domain Bacteria; phylum Bacillota; class Bacilli; order Paenibacillales; family NBRC-103111; genus Paenibacillus_E; species Paenibacillus_E phytorum. The sequence goes on from NZ_WHOA01000148.1 coordinate 32,731, forward strand.
ATAAGGTGCCTATTTGGATATGCACTCTTCCATGAAGACCGAAATGGTCTGTCGAACCTTTACCGTTCGTGCCAAGGACTCCACTCGCGTGGGCATCATCCACATAAACAATAGCGTCATAGGTTTCCGCTAGTTGAACAATGTCGGGAAGCGGAGCGATATCGCCATCCATACTGAATACACCATCTGTTACAACGACGCGTTTACGATGCTTTTGCGTTTCTTTCAAAATGGCTTCAAGCTGATTCATGTCCTTGTGGGCGAAAATTTTGCGGCTTGCCTTCGTTAAGCGAATGCCATCAATAATACTCGCGTGATTCAGCTCATCGCTAATCACCACATCGTCGGGTCCAAGAACAGCTGACAATGCGCCTTGGTTCGTTGTAAAACCGGACTGAAACACAAGGGCCGCCTCAGTGCCTTTAAACTTGGCCAGCTCGATCTCCAGTTCATCGTGAATATCGAGAGTACCCGTTATCGTTCGCACAGAACCGCTGCCAACCCCATACTTCTCGATAGCTGCGATGGCAGCTTCCTTAAGCTTCGGATGATGGGTCAAGCCCAAATAGTTATTGGAAGACATTTGAAGAACTTTCTTACCATTTAGGTACATCCAGGAGTCAGAACCGCTCTCCCATACTTTAATGGAGCGGTATCTTCCTTCTCGCTTCCACCCTTCGATATCCGCTGCCAAATCATTTAAATAGTTCATGTGAACCTCCTCAGAGTTTTGCGGAGCAAAACTTACTTCGTAAGCATCCGCTTTGGAGTTTTGCGGAGCAAAACTTACTTCGTAAGTATCCGCTTTGGAATTTTGCGGAGCAAAACTTACTTCGTAAGCATCCGCTTTAGAGATTTGCTTTAGTGTGCAAATACTATTTTGCCGCATTGACCTTGATTCATTAACTGGAAGGCTTCCTCATACTGATCTAATGTAAATCTATGCGTGATAACCGCTGCCAGATCAATTCGCTTCTGGTTCAGCAATCCCTTCATTTGATACCAAGTTTCGTACATCTTTCGCCCAGTAATCCCTTCAACGCGTAGCCCTTTAAAAATAATTTGATTCGTAAGGTCAAGGCTCACCTCTTTGGTTGGAATGCCGAGTAAGGACACTCTGCCCGCGTTGGCGGCAGCTTCAAAGCCGTCTACGATCGCCTGAGGATTGCCGGACATTTCAAGAACAACATCAACGCCTTCTCCATCCGTCATTTCTCGGATAGCCTTGGACATACGCGTTTCCATGGCGTTAATCGTAACATCCGCACCCATTTGCCGAGCGAGCTCCAAGCGGTTTGGGTTAATATCCGCGGCATAAATTGTTCCTGCTCCGCAAGCCTTTGCTACTTGAATGGCCAATAAGCCAATCGGACCCACACCAATGATGGCAACTGACTTTCCTACAATGTCGCCGGACAGAACCGTTTGCACTGCGTTACCAAGCGGGTCCTGCAAGCAAGCGATTTCATAAGGCAGATCAGGAGCATTATGAATAATGTTGGTTGCCTTCACAACGGCATATTCGGCAAAGCAGCCAGGTGCCGTAATCCCGAAGCTTCTCGTATTCGGGCAAACATGCGCATTCCCTGTTCGGCATGCTTTGCAGGAACCGCATACCATGTGGCCTTCCGCAGAAACATAATCACCGATTGCAACACCCGTGACCCGTTCTCCGACTTCCACAACAATGCCTGCGAATTCATGACCAAAGACGTTCGGCGTTACAACGGTTTTGTCTGCCCAGGCATCCCAATTGTAAATATGTAAATCTGTTCCACATATCGATGTTGCTTTAATGCGGACAAGAACCTCATCGGCTCCGCAAGTCGGAATAGGAACTTCTTTCAATATGGCACCAGGTCCCCTGTGCTCTTTGACCAATCCAATCATAGTAGCGCTCATCATCGTTCCCCCATTAGTTTAATATAATGCACAAACGTGCGTTTTATCATCTATATACCATATTATACAAATGTATGTTATATTGTAAATAGGCATTTTGACAAAACGGAAAATAAATATTGGGGGACCTGATATGAACGAACCGATACATAAAATGGTGGGTCGAAAACTTTTAAATATTCGCAAAACAAGAGGATTAAGCTTAGATCAAGTCGCTGATCTGACAGGGGTTAGCAAAGCAATGCTAGGGCAAATTGAACGAGGAGATTCGAATCCGACGATTTCTGTACTTTGGAAAATTGTGAGTGGCTTACAAATTTCGTTTACAAGTCTAATCGAAGATACCGAACCGAAGATTACGGTTATCCGCGCAGCCGGGCTTTCGCCATTTGAAGAGGAAGATGGACAGTATCGTGCGTTCCCGCTCTTCCCTTTTCACCCTCAAAAGAGCTTTGAAATTTATACGGTCGAAATGGATCGCGACTGCAGCCATGCCTCCGAGCCTCATAATGAGGGCGTTGAAGAATACATTCTCATGGTAGAAGGAAGTCTGGATCTAACGATCTCCCAGGAAAGCTATACGCTCAATGCTGGCGATGCCATTCACTTCACAGCAGATCGGCCACATACGTATACGAATACATCTGAAGCTAAAGCCGTCTATAAAACCTTAATTTACTATCCGCCTTCTTAATTTTCTATTAAAGAACGCAAGCTGCCGAATACCAAGGCCGCTTGCGTTTTTTTTTCTCATTATACCTTGACAAATGTCTTGTAGAATTGCTCGATTTCAATCGGCTTTCCGCCATTCACACGCGATTCCTCGGCAGCAAACGCCATTAGATGGCTTCGCACAGAAGCAGCCGCGGATGATTCACTTTCTCCCCCTGCATATCCACGAACCTCGCGAATAAAACTGCGCACGATGCCCACATCGCCGCCGCTATGCCCTTCTTCGGATGCATGGACATGAATCGCATTCTGCTCATTCGTCACAAAATCAGTTACAGTGAATGTATGCTCTTCCATGTTGCCTCTGATTTCACCCTTTGTTCCCATGACTTGCACAATGCGCGTATTATCCCGTGTAAACCCGCACATGCTGAACATCGCAGTAGCTCCGCTGGCAAATTCCATATTCACTACCTGATGGTCAACGACGTTGTTATCGCTGCGGTACACGCATTTGCCGTATGGCGTTGTGCGCAGCGCCTCAAGTATACCCTCTAAGCTAGTATCCGTTGTGAACTTTGCTGCCCAGTTCTTGCCGGAGCCCAAATAATATTTAGGCGCATAGTATTGGCAGCTGGCTTCCGCCGGACAGCCGTCGAGACAACGTGCAGGCGCGCCTTCGGGCGCGTTCTCTGCATTAAAATGCATAAGTGATCCGAAAGAACTCACACGCTCGCAAGGCTCTCCCATGATATACGATAAAATATCCATATCGTGGCACGATTTGGCCAAAATCATCGGACTTGATAGGTCCGAGTTATTCCAGTTGCCGCGTACAAAGCTGTGCGCCATATGCATATTGCCGACATTCTCATTGAGTTGAATGGAGACAATTTGTCCAATCTTCCCTTCATCGATGACACGTTTCATCGCTGTCCAGAACGCCGTATAACGCAGTACATGGCATATCGTCAGCAAGCGATTATGCTTTTTAGCCATACGCTCCATTTCAACGCATTCTTCTGGACTAGGAGACATCGGTTTTTCAAGAAGGACGTGATAACCAAGCTCTAGCGCCTTCAACGTCGGTTCATAATGCATCTGATCCTGCGTACAGATAATGGCGATATCCGCCAGCTTCGGCTGCGCCAAAAGCTCTTCCCAATCCGCATGGGCATGCTCCTGTGGGATTCGGTGAGCAGCAGCAAAAGCTGATCTTCTAGCTTCATCCGGCTCTGCTACCGCGATAATATCAAGTTCGTGAGGATAATTAAGCGCGTAAGGCGCATAAGCTTGGGCACCGCGATTGCCGGCTCCCAGCAGAATGGCTGTAACTTTTTGCATAGTTGGTCTCTCTCCTTATGTTGTCTGTTAGGACTTGCTGCCTGTAAAAGCAATCCCTTGAATAAATGAACGTTGGAAAATAAAGAAGATAATAATCATAGGCAAAATAGCCATCATAGAGCCTGCCATAATAATCGTATAATTCGTTTTATGCTCGCCTTGGAGGAACGCAATGCCCGCTGACAGCACCATTTTGTCCGGTGAACTGTTAACGATAAGCGGCCACATCAGATCGTTCCACGACCACAGCATGGTGAAAATAGCGAGAGCGATCATCCCCGATTTTGCTAAAGGAAGCATGATCTGCCAATAAATACGAAATTGATTGCAGCCGTCAAGCTTAGCGGCTTCTTCCAGCTCGTGCGGAAGTGTCATGAAAAATTGACGCAGCAGAAATGTGCCGAATGCGCTGAATAAGCCTGGAACAATGAGTGCGGTAAGCGAGTTGAGCCATCCTAGGTCTTTCATAATCATATACTGCGGAATGAGGAATACTTGGCCCGGCACCATAAGTACGGACAGCATCAGAATGAAAAAGAAATGACGCCCCGGAAAGTTAATTCGGGCAAAAGCATAAGCAGCAAGAGAGCAAATGATTAATTGGCCGATTACTTTTACCAACGTTGTAATAAAGGTATTCCAATAAAAAGTGAAAAATGGCAAGTTCACAAATACCTTCGTGTAATTGCTCCATTGAAACGTTTTAGGAAGTAGAACCGGAGGTATCGCTGTTGACTCTCCTAACGTTTTCACCGATGTAAGAAACATCCAGATGAAGGGAGTTACCATGATGACAGCACCTAGGATAAGAATAAGATGAATGAACCCGGTCTGAACCGATTTTCGTTGATGGATTTTGGTGTTCATACAGCTGCCCCCCTCATTCGTAGTGAACCCATTTCTTCTGTATTTTCATTTGAATATACGTAATTATCATAATAATGGTAAACAGCAGGACAGCGATTGAAGACGCATAACCCTTGTTATTTTTCAAGAAGCCGTATTTGTAGTATAAGAACACAATCGACTGCGTTGATTCCATGACGATATCGCCTACCATCATATATATGAAGTCGAATACCTGAAAGGCGCCAATCAATGAAGTAACCAGTACGAAAAAAATGGTTGGCGTCAAGAGAGGTATCGTAATACGCATAAATTTGGTTACAGGCCCCGCACCGTCAATGGATGCGGCTTCATAGTAGGAAGCTGAGATACCTTGGAGTCCGGATAGAAATATAATCATGTGGCTGCCAATGGAACACCATATAGCAACAATAATAATCGATAATAATGCTGTACGATTATCAGTCAACCAGTGAGGACCAGGAATTGACAATAAACCAAGTAAGTAATTGATCAAACCGAAATCAGAATTGTACAGCCATTTCCAGACCATTGCGATCGCGGCCGGCATAGTGATGACCGGAAGAAAATACAATGTGCGATATATGGACAACCCTTTGACCTTCTGGTTCAGCAGAACAGCCAACAGAATAGCCAGGATGATCCCGATCGGCACAGCTAGGACGATATAAATGCTAGTATTTCGGATAGCGTGAAGCAGCTCTTTATCCGTAAACAGTACCTTGTAATTCGCCAAGCCAGTCCAGGTGTATTTGCCAAAAGCCCCCCATTCCGTAAAGGAAAAATAAAAGGTTTGGAACACAGGCCAAATATAAAACACCAGCAGGCCAAGCATTAGTGGCATAATCATGATATATGCCCACTTCCAATCGGATAATCGCTTCGAGCTGAATCGCATGTTTACTCACTCTCCTATGAGTGGAATTGGGGAAGGAGATCCGCTTTCGAACGTTGCTTTCCGAAACGGATCTCCTGATCCTTATTTTTCTGCTGCTAATGCTTGGTTCATCTTAGCTCCGAGCTCTTTGGCCGCATCAGCTACCGGTTTATCTCCCGTCCATGCATTTTTCAAAATTTCTGTTTCGTACGTATTCCAAACCGAAGTATTTTTGGACACAGGGTATGGCGTTGCATACTCTGCCATGTCAATGAAAGCTTTTGCTTTATATTGCGGGAATGTTGCTAACCAGGAAGCCTCGCTGCCTTTATAAGCTGGAATTGCTCCACCTTGCTTCGCAGCGATTTCAGCCGCTTCCTTGGAGCCAAGGAATTTAACGAATTCCCATGCTTCTTTCGGATGTTTGGTGTTCGCGGATATGACATTACCCAGACCGTGAATGACAACGCCTTGCTTTTTCCCTTTTGGCAGCACGGCTACGTCAGCATTGTTTTTCATCTCAGCATTTTGATTGATAGTAAACGCTGCCCAAGAGCCGTCAAAATACATAGCGAGTTTGCCTGATGTGAACATATCGGCAGGAGCCGTTTCCGTCATTTGAGCTAGTGTCGGAGATACTTTATGCACTTGAATCAGATCCGTTAGAAATTTCAAACCTTCAATTGCTTCCGGTTGATCAAAGCCTGATTTCTTATGATCTTCCGAAATGACATTGCCACCAGCCTGAAGAATAGTGTTATAGAAATCCTCCTGATTCATCATTGGAGCCGCGAAGCCATATATGCCTTTAGCAGGGTCTGTTAATTTCTTAGCTGCTTCCGTTAACTTGCTCCAATCCCACGTGCCGTCAGGATAAGGAATCCCTTTATCATCGAACAACTTTTTGTTGTACCATAAGCCAATCGTGTCAAAGTCTTTAGGAATTCCATAATTTTTGCCGCCCAGACTATAGAGCGAAACCAGCGAGGTTGGATATTTGGTGAGATCTAACTGATCGGTCTTGATCGTCTCTGTCAAATCCTTCAACATGCCGTTACCTGCATACTTGACGAAATTAGGACCATTCATCCAAAGCACGTCAGGCATTGTCCCGCCTTGAGCGGCCGTTTCTAATTTGGTGAAATATTGTTTGTACGGCGTATTTTCCGCTTTTACTTCAATATTCGGGTGACTCGCTTGGAACGCTTTGATGACATCGGTCATCGTATCCATACTCCAGCCGCCATACGTAATTGTCACTTTTTCACCAGATGCAGTAGCTGTAGCCTTTCCATCGGTTTTGGGAGCTGTTGTGGAAGTAGAGTTAGATGAACCAGAATTACCGCAAGCGCTTACAATAACCATCGCCGACATGAGCGTTGTGATGAGAACAACCTTTTTTGTATTGTTGACCATTTCGCTATCACCCTTTTTTTTCATTTTTTATGATCGAAAATGCAAATCGTACATACGCCGAAAACCTATTTCACCCCCCTTCATTTCCCATAAATTAATTGGTGCCAAATTCTGGACAACGTTATCCAAGATACTAAAAAAATTTAGTTTCTCGTAAATACAGAAGATTGTCTCACAATAAGTCGATGTGGAAGCAGCACTTTGGAAAGCTGCGGTTGCTCGCCATTCAGCATATCCAACAAGGTTGAAGCTGCTGTTGTGCCTATTTCGACTTTTGGTACATGAACCGACGATAATGGCGGTGTTGTATATTGGGCAAAATCAATATTATCCATCGAGATGAAAGCAATATCCTCTGGAATGCGCAATTGGTTCTCAATGACAGCTCGCATAGCTGGAATCGCTAATTGGTCACTCGCTGAAAATATAGCCGTAGGTCGTTCCAAATCTGTTCGCTTCAAGCGCTCCATGATACTCTCGTAACTGCGGTCGATTTCCCACCGGGTGTCTATCACCCATTCTTTGTTTAAAGGAATACCCGCATCGTACATGGCAAATTTAAAGCCCTGAAATCTCTCTTCGCTGTTTAATTCACTTGTATGACCTGGCCCGCCGACAAAACCGATCGATTGGTGCCCTTGCGAAATGAGGTGATCGACAGCTGACTTCGCGGCGTGAATACGGTCGTAATCAACCATCGTAATTTCCGTACCGTTCGTACAAATACCGATCAGTGCTAGTTCATCCACTTTTAGCAAATAGTCAACGATCTCGGGGCCTACTTCACCAACGATAATAATGCCATCGACTTGTATATCATGTATGCAACGATGCAGAAGCGCTTCGTCTTTAAGCTCATCAGAGGTATGCATGAAACCCAAAGAATAACCAGATTCCAATATTTTCTTGGTAAAAGCAGTAATGATCGGAGAGTAATAAGGGTGATCGTCTTTCTGACGAGCCGTTTGAATGATGCAGCCAATTTGCTTCGTCTGCTTTTTCTCTACCTTTTGTTTGTTTACAAGGTGACGCGCCGATTCATTTGGTGTGTAATTCAATTGACGCACAGCCTCCCAAACCTTGGCCTTCGTCTCCGGGTTGATGTGCCTGCTGGTATCATTTCTCACCACACGTGAGGCTGTTGAAATGGAGACTCCGACTAAATCTGCAATATCTTTGAGAGTAGGCATTTCATACAGCTCCTTCTATCCAAACCTTATATCCAACTTTTGCCCAAACGTTATCCTGATGTTTGGGGTAAACGCTTTCTTACAGAATAGTTCATCTCTTTATGAGTTGTCAATACGTTTGACACCTTAAATCACAAAAAAAGTGCTGACACCTTTTAATAAGGGTTGCAGCACTTTTTTACAATCTAGACATTTATTACGAAGGCGCAGGTTCAGCTGTTACCTTATACTTGGACGAAATGTATGTGACAGTTTTCGCTTCGGTAATCACCTGAGCATACATCATGTCAGGTTTCGGGTCGAGCAAAGTATACGTAATGACAGCCTGACCATCTTCGTTAAACTGGATCGCATTAACTTCAATACCGTAGCCTGTGTTAGGTTTATCTCCTCTGGAAAGCGTTACCTTATTAACATCATCATTTACTTTCTCAACCTTTACCGCAACTTCTTCAGTTGGAGCCGGTTTTTGAGTATTAGCTTCCATTACGCGAATAGCGTTATAGAGCCAACCCGCTGCTTCTCCACGCGTGAGCTCACTTTTAGGATTAAACTTACCATCCTTATCAAGAGTAGTAATTTTATAAAGCAGAAGTCTCTGTAAAGTGCCTTGATAATCAATCGTAATTTGATCCTCATCCTTGATCATGATGAACATTTTGACCAGCGGGAAATTGCCTTTCTTTTCTAAGGCACGAACTAATAAGTCCCCAAACTGTTCGCGCGTAATCGTTGCATTCGGGTTCACATCCTTTGGAATCTCCAACCCGTGATAATGAGCAATGATAAAGGCGTCCGCATACCAAGCGTCATTCGCTATGTTCGTATACATATCCGTTGCTACTGGCTGTTTTTTGAACTTCATTAAATCTAAGTTCAGGTCCAAGCCTTTTACAATCATTTGCACGCTCTGTGCATAGCTAATTTTACCTTTAGGAACAAAGTGCTCCTGATCGATCCCGCTTACGACACCACGGTCTTTCAGGGCCAGAATGGATTCCGCTTGTCCTTCATCTAAATCCGAAAATGCAAAAGCTGAACCGAATGTCAAACTACTGCACAATAAAGTTGTTAACGTTAACGCGGCTATTTTTTTCATCTGCTCTGTTCTCCTTTGGGCCTGTTTTTGTATAACCCGTTTCTGAGTTACTTACTTAACGCAGAGCAGACAAATAATGTTGCAAATGATTTTACTATATAAAAGAAGACTTTATTTCCGCTCCATGACCGAAAGTAATTCTTGTTTAAATTCGTCATCTAAATGATCATTACCTATAAAATTCAACATCAACTGTTTATTTATACGATTGCCTTTAAGATAGTTTAATAAGAGATCTGCTTTATACTTCCTACCCATCATTAGATAGGCAACACACCATATTTCAGGGGGACTGACTTGGACACCATGCCAAATTGCCGCGTTTTCAATGGGAAAACCCACTGTTCCTTTGGTGTTTTGCAATGCGAAGGAGCCAATAAAATCAATATGCAAAGAGGGAACATGGATGCGAAACTCACTTGCATATGGATAGTCCCCACTTTTAAGTTCCGTCCATGGTAAGTCGTCTAAAACCTCAATCAGTTTTTCCTTTGGGCATTCCACAACAATATCCCAATCATTAACTTTATCGACGAGCCCCAAATAAAACAGTAAACCGCTCCCACCAAGGGAATATGGTATTTGATTATGATTGAGCTTTTCTGCAATTTCTTGTAAGTCTTTGATATTCATTTTTTGAATTCTCATTTCTAATGTAGTTTTAAATAAATTCGTGAAAACTAATTGGTTTCCTTTTATCCATCATCACATGAAATCCTCAGGTCCTACCAAATAACCAACTGCCGCGTCAAACCTCTACGTCTTGCTGTCTCCTACTATGACTAATTGGTCCGAAAGTGCTTTCAATGTTAAAAAGATATAAATTTACCTGTCAAGGAATTATTACTCATCAAATTCTAACGAAATTCTAATAATGCGAATTATGCTAGGAGCGTTATGGCTTTCGGCTCTATTCGGTAAATTTTAGGGGTTTTCAACTATGATAAAGTGAGTGTAGATGCGAGATTCGCCTCAGCTTTTATACCAAAAGGAGGAAGTTAATTCATGCAAAAAAAGAATAAGAACTACCTTGGAAAAAAGACAATATTATCTTTAGGCTTAGCGCTCTCCATGTTTAGTGGCTTTTCCACAAGTGCTCTTGCTGCCCCTGTAGCAACTGCAACCGTGAATAAGGGTGTTAACTTCCGAGCCGATCAGAGTACGAACGCTCCCGTTTGGGGATTTATTAAACAAGGCACTGTATTGCCTGTTGAAGCTGCCAATGACTACTGGGTTTTAGTCGATTACAATGGAAAACAGGGCTATGTTTCACGCGCTTATGTAACCGTACATGAAAATAAGCCTTCTCCTTCTCCTTCTCCTTCTCCTTCTCCTGCGCCTTCTAATCCCGCTACTGGCGGCAGTTTAGCGAATAAAATTATCAAAACAGCTAACTCATTTAAAGGCCGGGTCAAATATGTATTTGGTTCGAGAGATCAACAGCGTTTGCGTTTAGATTGTTCTTCCTTCACGCAATATGTATTTCAACTAAATGGCGTTCAAATTCCTTGGGGATCTAAGGCTCAAGCCAAATTGGGCTCATACATTCCACGCAATCAGCTCCAACCGGGTGATTTGGTATTTTTCAGTGTAAGTACACCAGGTCAAATTAACCATGTGGGCATCTACATAGGGAATGGACAATTCATTAACAATTTGCCGAACAAAGGTGTAGTCGTCGGTGACCTCAATAGCTCATATTGGACAAGCCATTACATCACAGGCCGCAGAGTCTAAGCCATTAGAGCTCTATAACTTAAATAAGAACCCTTCCTTTTTCTAAAAGGAGGGTTCTTCATCGTTTCATCTCCTATTGAAGTATTTGGTTTATTTGGGTAATAGACACATATAATGATCTTAGCTTCCGACGGACAGGCATGAGTTTTACATGAGAGGACAACCATATATGCAGGATTGGTTCATTATTTTCATGTACAATTTATTCACGAATATCGATAACGCGATTATGATCCAGCTGTCTCTTCATAAATATAATCTCAGCGGTAAGATCAAATTTTATCTTTTTATGCTCCTCTGCTTGTTTCGTATTCTATATATTGCATGTGTACAATCGATGTCAGATGTGCCCTACATCAATGTTGCAACGGCCCTCATTATGTTCTTCTTCGCCATTCGGATGGTCATGCCTAAGAAAATGATGAGAAGACATTTAACCTATCTATTCATTTTCAGCAGTATTGCAACCTTAGATTTAATCATGAGTATTGATAGTATCTTGCTGACAGCCAGGCTATCAGATAACTTATTATTCATCGCAATGGGCGTATTGCCGGCTTTATGTCTCATCTTTTTATTTTCCTCTAAAATGGAAGAATTCATTACAAAAATGCCCTGGATTGAAGTTGCCATCGCCGGCTTATTAGCCCAGTTAGCTGTCCTTCAGCTAAAAAAAGAACCAGACATCCTGCACTTGCTGCAAGAGGAATGGTTCGATTTAATGGCCATCACCGCCATGTGCGTGATATGCAGTATGGGTTGGTTCAATCTTTGGAGGAAGACGTATTGACATCCCTTTCATCTTACAAGTGTCTTAAAAGGATTTCCCCATCAGTACCAAAATCTGATTTGCACTGGTTCTTTTTAGCACATAAAATCCGGTCCAGAGGCGGTAGCCATACCACTCAGAGCAAACCCCCAAGGCTTGTGACCCACAAGCCATATCTATCCTCTCCTTTATAGTAATTGTGAATATATGATTTATTCTATGAAATATTTACTAATTTGCTTGTACAACTGCCATTATGTCAGCAAGCACAAAAAAACAGAACCGAAGGTTCTGCATAATCGAATTTAAAATAAAGGTCAATCCCGAACATTTCTAATCTCGTCCATGCTTTTTTTAGCCCTGCTGTTGAGCGATTTCTTGTCTTTTAAGTTATATTGATTCAGCTCATGTCCTGGGTCAATGATTAATGGTTTTGAAATAACATCTTCTAGCATCTTATAGGTAAGTTGATAAGCCGTATGCCTTATTTCTCTAGAAACTACCTTTTTTAAAGATTTAATTAAATCCATCAGTTTTTCGGCGTACATAAGCTTAACGATACTATCGGCTCCCATAATATGGCGCGAAGCAAAGGCAATCACATTGTCAAGAATTCGAGAATCCTGATAATATTTGGCTAGTGACTCTAAACTTGTGATCGCTTCCCAGTCTCTTATCGATAGATGATTCGTGTAGTTATCGATCCATTCGTTGTACCAGTCAATTTCAATTTGACTTTCAATTTCGTATGTCTTATATTCTTCGAAAACACCATCACGATGCATTTGAAAAAAATGCCCTCGATACAAATCGAATAATTCTTTGGCTCTCAGCTGCTGCTCCTCCAAGAAACTCACCACTTTTATTATATATTCTTTGCAAAATCACAATGATGGAAACAGCGTCATAAGCGCTAAAGCACCTTCGTGTTCTGGTGCTAATTCTAAGGTATTACGAGCAAAATCCCTAGCTGCAGCATCTTCACCGACCTCGTAATAGCAAATAGCCATCTCATAAAGCACCGAGGCGTCATTCCTGTACTCATTGTTGGTCCGCTCGAAGAATAGCAAAGCATCCTTGAACATATCCATTTGATACAATAACATAGCGCAGTCCAAAGCTAAGTCACGGTTTAACTCCATCGGATAATACCCATCCCACATCAGAAGTATACCTTGTCGAATGTCCGATAATTCTTCTTCATCACACGTGGGAATCAGATTCGAGAGGCGCTTCGCGCTTTGGAGGAACAATTGCGCATCATACCCACCCAAACGCCAAAAAGCTAAGAGTTGGTTAATTTCCATGAGATCCAAATGCGAATCAAACCATTCTTTGATACTGAAAAAATCATCTGGACCAAAACGCTCGACAAACCGTCTATAGGCTAAGCGTGTAAGACCATAACTGTGCGGATTTGGCACCATAAGCATACACCCTATGTTCAAATGGTTATAGGGATGTGATGTGAATAAGCTCATGGCACCCTTTTGCTCAAAGACATACCCAATGGCATGATAATTGGCTGTCAGGGAAAAGCTTCCATGATGAATCAACTTTGGAGGTTCGTTATATTCCCAGTTCTCAATTCGATGATCACCTTTATCCGCAGTGAGCAGGAGAAATCCCTCTTGCGAGAGCCGACCAAGTCGTTCCAAACATTGCAGACCAACTGCCGGAAAGAGGATATGGGAATCCTCCAGCTTCTGCGAATACAACCCTACAACCTCTCGATAAGGGTACGATTCCTGTTCATATTCATCTGCTCTTCGATAATGATACTCGGGAATGACGTTCTTCAGCATATCTGCAGCACTGCTTTCGGCATCACCTTCTGGGAAGTGCAAAGAAACCATACATTCATAAATTTTGTTTTCGTCTACATAGATCAGCTCTTGCGGAATACTGTCAAAAAAGTAATTCGCTATGACCAGCAGAGGCTGCTGCAAGTCACCCGTCCTAATTCGATCACCAGATTGCGTCAAATGAAGCTCGGTACCGTGCACAGCATCAAATTGTGCAAAGTCCAGAACCCCTTGTTCCACAAAGGGAAGTAAGCTGCGGTGCTGCTGCCAAAAAGCGATATTCTTGAACGCCAGATCACTCATCACATATCGAAATGGAGGAAGTACTATCCCTGAATAATCCCTCAGCTCACATAGTTCCTTTACGATATGATAGGCTAACCTGCCCGAACCCGCTCCAAGCTCCAGTATCGTGACCGGCTCCAACGTGTATCCAAGCCTCGCTCTATCTTGAAGAAACCCAAATACGATCTCGGCATAGGCAACCGCAATACTTGGGTTACTAGTTATGTACTGTGGAACATCCTCACTTTGCCATGCACCAATTCCCTGTTCTTCATAATAAGTTCGCTGAAGCTCCCATATGGGTGCTTCACTGAAACGATAAATCTTCTGATCCCTATGTGTCATCGACTTGAACCTACTTTACTCCATTTTTATGAAAAAACAACTCCCATCTTACCACAAAGTGCCTCCTAATCAAAAATAGAAAGACAGTTCCCTATTTCAGGTTAACTACCTTTCTACCTTGTTAAGAAAATTGTTTTCATTTATTAAAGAGAATGCAATTCTTGATATGTTGAATGTTGTAATGAAGCTTTTTCTCATCGGCCGTGATTAGTTCCGCAAATGGAAGGTCCAGCTTCTGAAGCAAGCCAATCTTGTTCGCATGTAAACCTGAGTCTAAACAGACGATTTGTCCTTCCAATTCTTTAAGCAATTGTTCAAAAGTATTCGGGAGCAGAGCAAAAGATGGATCAGGTGAACTAAGTGTTAATTGACTTAGTACTTGTGAATAGGGAGTCTGATTATTTTGATATGGACTAATCCATTTTAGATGAAACAAAGGAATGTACATAATCTGATAAAGAGGCGAATGAAACACCAAGTAGTCTTGAGAAATATGTCTCACATAACCGTGTATTGTCTGATTATTGGAGATATAAATTTCTACGAATCGATCGACCGCACTGCTTAAGATTTGGTGGTAGGTGATTTCTCCCGTTTGCAAAGTGAGGTCAGGTGGAGAGTCCGTGATCGATTTGTCTAAGTTTAGTGTGATATTTCTAATATGAGCAATAGGAAGATATAAATACTTCTTTTCCATGTAAATGACGATGATATCTGGTCCTACATCGATTAGGTAGCCAATTTTATCCCCATCCCCAATCAACTCAATCTGTACCATCTTACCAATATACGAATTGAAAAACATCATGGTTGATAACCTCCTTATCTCGTTTTTATTTTAAAAAATCCAGTAAACCCAAAAGGCGAGACATATCAATGTGAATATTAATGCAGGGGGTATTGTTATAAACGTGACTTTACAGTAATCCTTCCAACTTATTTTCACTTTATGCTGTTTAAGGATATGAAGCCAAATTAGCGAAGCTAGCGTTCCGATAGGCAGTAGTAAAGCCCCTAGATCACTACCAACTACACTGGCTAAGTAGGTTACTTTTAAAGTTAGTGGGTCTAGCTCCATACCGGTTAACGTTAGTGTTCCAATCATTAATGCAGGGTGATTGTTTACTAACGTAGAAAGAAGTGTAACTAGTGCTCCCATTAGCAAGCTCCCATTTAATAAGTCGCCTGAAACTAATGGTTTAAAGGTACTAACAAGCATATGAGTTAGGCCAATATTATTTAATCCAAATATGATAACGTACATCCCAAAAGCAAACACGAGGATATGCCATGGTGTCTTCTTTACCATATCGACTGGAGATATTTTGAGATAAATCCAGCGCCATGCAAGTAGAACAGTTGAACCTAGCACGGCTACGATACTTACAGGTATACCGTAATAGGAGGCAATAAATAGACTTACCCGAACCATGAACACGAACAGTAATATATTTCTCATGAATTTTGTTCGATCTTTAATGGCAGGCAGCGTGCTTGGAAGTTTAACGTTGTTTAAAGGATGATTTCTCGGTCCTATCGCGTTTATTGGTAATTTCTTTGGAAGAATGCGATAGAAACAGAGGAATAATAGTAACAAAAATACAATTAACCCCAACGTAGAGGGTATAAACATCATTAATGTGTGCATATATAAGTCCATTCCGACAATTTTGAGCGCAATAAGATTAACAATATTACTAACTCCTATAGGAGCGCTAGAAGCCGTAGCGATTAGCGCACCGGAAAGTAAGTAAGGTATTTTCTGGTGATTTTTTAACCCTAGTTTCTCTAGAACGATGAGTAATATGGGCGTTGTTATCATAATACTGCCATCATTGTTGAAGAATAGCGTCATTAAAAAACAAAGTAGATTAACATACCAGAATAGACGGATCCCTGATCCTTTGGCTCTTGCCATTAAACCTTCAGCCGCCCATTGGAAGAAACCAAAGCTTTCTAATACAATCGCCATGACAATAGTAGCCATAATCGTGATAGCAGCGTCACTGATGGTATCTGTAATTTGGAGTAAATCAGCGAAAGAAACACTTCCGCTTAGAAGGACAAGGATAGCACCTGCCGTTGCAGGGATCGCTTCGTTCATATCTTTAGGACGCCAAAGAATTAGGATAACAGTCATCACAAATGCAGCTATCGTAAGGGTTACCGTGGCGGAACCAATCATAAATTTTCACCCCGCTTTTAGAAAAAGTCATCTTACTGTCATTCTGAATCTTATGTGTCATGCGTCTATTCTCTTGATGTAGGAAATTTCCGGTATACTCAGATCTACGGAAGATACAGTTTCATAAACGACTTCTACTTCGGGCTGTAAAGGCGGTTTAAGTAAAAAGAAAAGTAGAATCCCTGCAAATATAATGATAAACATGACGACCATTGTCATCCCCTCCCTTCTACCATCTACCACCATCTATCATTAGTAGATACTGATACTGTATGTATACGGGACCTGTACTCATCTTGCTATAAACGGTTACCCCCCTCTTTCAAATATTCCACTCTTGTCTAGTAAAAGAGGAAATAAACAACAAAAAAACCAAATGCTATAGAGCATTTGGTTGGCTAAAGCTTTTCCATTTCTTGCTTAATAATTTCCCGCCTTTCCTTAATGTAGTTCATAATGAATTCAGGCTCACCTCTAAATTCCGAATAGGGCCACTTACGATTATGATCATACAGCATATAAGGGGCTATCGTACCGTGTAAATGTGCTATCATCGGGGATATCTGTTTCCTTGTAAACGATGTACGAAGAATGGATGCAAGAATTTGTTTATAACGCAGCCTAACACTCTTGAAACTCATCAGTTTTTCGGTCAAGCCATTGTAGCCCTTAATTCGTACCAAATCACTGCCGCATGCTTTCCCATAGCAATTTCTCCCCCAAGTGCCTTCGTAATCCCAGGGTATGATACGGTATAATTTGGTAGGCTTATGACGATAGATCGCATAATTTTGATCAAATCCATCAAAGTTTCCGGTGAAAACAGCTCCTGCTAACCATCGCAAATAATTATCAATATCCAAATGGGATTGCAAGTATTGAGCTAATGGCTTCCCAGACAGTTTATTGATCTTAGAAATGAATGCGCTCAGTTCTTTTCTTTCGGTGCTTAAGCCCATGATTTGCTCGTACCCTTCAAACAACGACTTCTTATTCCTTTTTGTTTCAGGGTGAAACAGTTCAAAATTGGCATCATCATCCACAGCATAGAATAGGGATTGCGCACTAATCCTCCTTTTCCTGAAGAAGTTTTTATCAACGGCTTCTAATTCTAAATAAACCCCCAGACTCTCTCCATTTAGCTTCAATTCAAAATGCTTCGTTTGTGGACTAGGCACACCAATTCGTTGAAAAAATCGAAATGAGAGCGCATTTCGTATCATTGAAGGATCGTCATACTCCGCATTCAGATGGTAAGTCTTACCTCCGTACACAATTTCATACGATTTCTTCATATACTCTCGCGTGTGGCCCCCCCGATAACGGACCTTAAGAGGAACACTTTTCCCATTACTAATAAGTACACCGTTTACGAATTGCTTGCTCCAAACATCTTCATTCAACTTTCTAAGCTGCTGATCCTGGATTACGATATGTCGAGTCGGTATCATGGCACACCGCCTTTTTACATAATAAAAAGCCTATCTATAGTAGATAGACTTTCATTCTAGATTAATTTATTCGTGATTATGAACGATTGCCACGGCTCTTGTTACCTCTTGTTTTGTTTCCACGAGACTTGTTGCCTCTTGTTTTGTTTCCACCAGATTTGTTTCCACCTGTTTTATTGCCTCTTGTTTTGTTTCCACCAGATTTGATGCCTCTTGTTTTGTCATTCTTTTGGGCATTTGTTTTTTCAGTTTTCGTGCCTCTTGTTTTTTCATTCTTTTGGGCATTTGTTTTTTCAGTATTCATGCCTCTTGTTTTTTCATTTTTTTGAGCATTTGTTTTTTCAGTATTCGTGCCTCTTGTTTTTTCATTTTTTTGAGCATTTGTTTTTTCAGTATTGGTGCCTCTTGTTCTGTCGCTTTTGTTGCCTCTTGTTTTGTCACTTTTGTTACCTCTTGTTTTATTACTTTTGTTACCTCTTGATTTGTCGCAATTACATTTGTTAGATACTATAACTTCCATCTTTTAAAACCTCCTTATAGTTTATAGTGCAGTCTATGATAGGAGATTTGAATTGGATAGAGATATTGGTTGATATAGAAAAATTAATTAATAGTAGATTCGTTCTCTTGGTGGAATTAATGCAAAAATAGATTCTAATCTAGTACCTCATCTCTAACGGATACATATACTTATAATACAAATGAGCAGCAATGACATTGGTACAGGAGGTGAACACAAACTAGTATCCGCTGCTTATATTCAAAATAAACCACATTCTTGAGAGGGGAAATGACAAAATGAGTTTAAACTATTTAGGTTCATTAATCGGTACTGAGGTTAAAATCAATCGTGGAGGTCCTGACTCTATCGTTGGTAGATTACTTTCTGTCCATCATGATTACTTAGTAATCCGTATGAATGATGGAACAATTGTATACATTCAATTACAGCATATCAAAAGCATTAGTAGTACAAACAGTAATGCTAGCAGGGGTAACAAAAGTAACAAAAGTAACAAAAGCAACAAAAGTAACAGAAGTAACAGAAGTAACAGAACTCACCAACGTTTTGAACATGCGTATACCTTTGAAGGTCTCTTGGGTCAATTGAGATACACGAATGTTCAAATCAACCGTGGTGGCCCTGAAAAAGTTGAAGGACTTCTCGTACATTCCGGGGATAACATCATACTGATTGTGGTAAATAATGAAATCGTCCGTATTCCAATCTTCCATGTTAAAAGTATTAATGCCCTTAACAAAAATAAAAGCAATGGCAACAAATCCAATAGCTCCAATAAAAACAATAAAAGCAACAAAAGCAACAAAGCAACCGCTGCACAAATCGTTGCGATTAAACTTATGTTACAAAAATACCGCTCTCGTTAAATTTAGTAGAACTTGCTATATGATACCCATATCCTATAACCCCAATCTCGTCGCAGGCGCGCTGATTGCTACGGCATTCAGCGCGCCATTTGGGGTTATTTATGTACTATTACATTAAGGATAAAGCAATTCTACTAGATTGAAAGGAGGTGCAAACTGTGGAAACTATGACTAATCTAATTGATAAGCAAGTAGAGCTATCGTTATCGGGGATCCAACAACCCTTAAAGGGAGTTCTGCTTGAAGTTGGCAGTGATCTTATCGTGATCTTCAATGAATTTCACTTTTACTATATTCCAATCATCCATTTACAATATTTAAAGCTCGATACCTATGCAAGCTCATCATCCATTGACCCACCTACGGAATATCCTTTTGATCTTCAGTCTGCCTCAATCTCTTATCGAAAGATGTTGATGAGCGCTAAAGGAATGTTCGTTGAAATATATATCACAGGCAATCAAAGCATACATGGTTACTTGACCCATATCATGAATGATTATTTTGCCTTCCACTCCCCTGTGTTTCATACGATTTTCATTTCGATGAAGCACGTCAAATATGTGATCCCTTACCATCCTAATACGACACCTTACTCGATGAAAATGGAGCATTTTCTCGTCCAACCTTCTCAAGTTACGTTTTCACGGACGTTTGATCAACAGTTGAAAAAGCTGGAAAGCCAGTTTGTAGTTCTGGATCTTGGAGAAAATCCCAGCAAAATTGGGGTCCTTCATACAGCGGACCATCCATTTCTCGAGCTTCATACAGCTACCGGGAAATCGATATTGCATAGTGAGCATGTGAAAACGATTCATTTACCTTCTGTTCGCAAAGGCGACAATTGGGGAGGACGCATTTTCTAACGTTGACGTCCAGTTTGGACGTCATTTTGCTTTGTTGTGGCAAATGGGCCTTCTGGGCATACACTAAGACATAAACTTCGAGAGGAAGACCATGATGACCTATAATTATGAGAACCTGCCGCAACCACTCCAATCTTGGACATTTCAGCATCCTAACCAACCCCCAGTTCCCCATCCCGTATGGCCTTACATCGCTCAGGCTCCTTGGGCTCAGGATTTAGAACATGAGTTCCGTGAAAGAGATCAGCCTCTCACTTTTGTTCTGGTTCATGGCTCGTGGGCAGATGCAAGCTTTTGGTCGGGGATTGCTGCTGAATTACGCAAAAAAGGCCATACCGTCTATGTTCCTGAATTCCCAGGACATGGCGCTGACCCTAACAAGGCTGCTACACATGCGATGATGACAAAATCCATCGCCGATTACGTAACATCTCACAATTTAAAGAATATTATTTTGGTTGGACATAGCTTTGGAGGCAGTTTAGTTCAAAAAGTAGCAGAACTTATTCCCGATCGTCTGAAAAGACTCGTATTCATGAACGCATTTGTACTTAAAGATGGTGGATCGCTTGCCGATGAGTTTCCTCCCTCTATGAAAGCAATGTTCAAGCAGCTCGTAGAAAGCTCAAAGGACAATACAGTATTGCTTCCGTTTCCTCTTTTCAGAGAATCCTTTGCCAATCTAGCAAGTTATGCGCAAGCTCAACAGCTCTATAAAAAAGTCACACCTGAACCTGCCGGGCCCTTATTTGAAAAGTTTGACTTGAAGAAATTCTACAGCTTGCAAGTACCCAAAAGCTATGTCCATCTGATGGAAGACACGGCCATACCACTTGGCAATCCAGAATATGGCTGGCATCCGCATATGTCAAGCCGATTGGGTTTATATCGATTTATTCAAGCTCATGGTGATCATATGTCAACAGCACAATTCGAGCCTAAACTTATTGCACGAAAGATTTATGAAGCGTCTAGAGACTAACAAGCTATCAGAATTTGATAAGTATTTAATAATTCATCCAACTCACCAGATAATCGCAATATGAACTCAGACCGGAGCTCGTACATGTTTCCCGCATGGTTAAGCTCACCCCTTTTAGCTTCTATTTTCTTCTCTGTTTCAATTAACGGGTCCATTGTGCATGACCTCCAATGAATAGTCTATTATTTATATATTTTATACAAATATTGTTAAGAAAATATAAGTTTTACAAAGCAAACTACGAAAGCGCTGTTGTCGAAGAGACAACATGCGCTTTTTTTGTTTAAGTACAAGTTGGCTGACTTTTTTGCTTAGGATTTGAACGCAACCAGTTCAACATATCGTCAATTGTATGCACCGGTACAATAAGCAGCCCGGGTGCTCCTCGTCTTGCTTCTGACTCATTCAGAGATGGAACAAAGAATACATCGGCATCCGTTCTGCTGACACTATAGGCTTTCTGCTCTAACCCTCCAACAGGACCGATCGAACCATCAGGCTCCATGGTACCCGTGCCTGCAACACGATTGCCATAAGTAACACCGCAAGGTGTAAGCTGATCAATCAATGTTAGTGCCAATACCGCCCCATGCGAGGGTCCCCCCTCATGCAGTAAATAGTTATGATATTTCACCGGCTCTGGAATATCATATTGCATCTCATTCGCCACTTGAATGCCGAAGGCAGCACGACTCGGGTCGTCCGGATTTACTCGAGTCTTAACCGAAAGACTAACTTGCTTTCCGCCGCGAAGTACCAATACCTTCACCTGATCCCCGGGCTTGGTCAATTTCATGCGGGCTGTCAGCTCTTGAACTGTTGTAACGCTATAATCATTTACTTCCTTGATCACATCGCTTAGCTGCAAGATGCCAGTGCCAGGACTATCTTTCAGAATAGCCGTGATACGAACACCGTGTGAGGTGATTCCCTTGCCTTTACCTACTTTCTGAAAAGCAATAGCACTTCCCGCGGCGTTCGCATCCGCCTTCATTGTACGTACTTCTTGGTTGTACTCTCCCAAAGACATACCAAGGTTCTTCGGTTCAAAGGTATACTTAGCAAAAAGCTTCGCATATAGCCAATCGATCGGGAATGCTGGCCGCTCAAAGACGAGCACACCCGAAATATCTCCATGAGCTTTTCCCTCATTTGCCTGTGCGTAGCGATTCATATTTAAGGTCAATCCTGGGTAAGTGACCATGGAATTCGTCGGCCAGAACATCACAAGCATTAGTAACAAAGTGGATATAAACAAAGTTATACTCTGAACAGGCATCTTGCGACGCATCCGTTCATGGAAAAATAAATCTATAAACACTAGTAACCAAGTTATTAGAAAAGTACTCACCGAAATTTCAATCTTTTTCGGAATTGTGAGCAAGATGATTACACTCACCAAGGAAGCAACGATTAACGCAATACTTCGAACACGACCCCAGGCATTTCCTTGCGAGAACATTTGCCATAGTGCGCCAGCCATCCAAAGAAAAGGAATCAAGGCAAGCACATAGATCAGTAGATCAATCGCATCTATCCAATAAATCCTTGTACCCAATCGCAAGGGATCTGGCAGCCAAATTAATTCCCCAGTAACAGCTAATATCAGAGCCAAAACCATACCCAAGTAGTAAAGTGTTTGCCAGCGTGCCATCCCTCAAACATCCCCTATTTCACCGAATCGTAAATGTACGCCATTCATGAACGCACAGCTTTAATAATAACGTTTAATCCAAAGATCAACAATTGAAGTCGATTATCTAATTAAAAATAGCAGACACCCAAATCATAAGGTATCTGCTGCTTTTAACTAAGTTAACTCGTTCATATAGTTCACAACTTCATCATAAGAGAGCTTACCTCCGAAAATATCTAAGGCACTCCCAATGGTAATATCAAGCTTTCCGCCCGACAACTCTTTGAATAGCTCAATATCCGCGAATGATCTTGCCCCTCCTGCGTAGGTAGTAGGAATTACAACCCAATCTGCCAACGTACTGACCAGGCTTTGCTGAATCCCGCTCTGTTTGCCCTCTACATCAACAGCGTGAATCAGAAACTCATCACAATATTGTTCTAGAAACCGAATATTTTCTTTATTCAATTCAAAGTTACTCAATTGCTTCCATTGGTTGGTAGCTACGAACCATTTGCCATCCTTCTCTTTACAGCTGAGATCTATGACCAAATTGTTTTTACCTACCTCAGCTACGATTTGTTTAAGATTATCCATATTCAACTGCCCGTCGCGGAAAATATAGGAGGTCACAACGACGTGTGAAGCACCTTGCTCAAGATAATAGCTAGCATTCTCCGCATGAATACCACCGCCAATTTGCAAACCGCCGGGATACTCACGTAGCGCGTTAACGGCTTCATCCTTATTCCCGTCACCGAGCATGATGACATGTCCTCCAAGTAAATGATCCCTTTTGAACATCGCGGCATAATAGGTTGAGTCATAAGAGGAAACAAAATTTTCAATGATTTCCTTACCCTCCATACTTAATGTCTCACCTACGATTTGTTTAACTTTACCGTTGTGTAAATCGATACAAGGTCTAAATTTCACGAAAATACCCCCACTAGATACAATTGCTGCTAAGATCAATTTTCCATCAATTATAGCACAAATAGCCCTCTAATGTTGCTCACAATGTCACCGCCATGTTATCGTTATTTGGTTAATACTTCCAATCCCGAGTGGAGTTGAACAATCAAATGAATCTATCCGATAGAACCTACAAGAATTTTCTCCCGCACTCCTTGAAACTAATTGTCTTGTTTATTAGCTTGTACGGGTTAACTTTTGCGTTAGCAGCCCTATCCTATCCTATTTTTTCAAGTGTTCCTTATGACAGATCTATCACGAAGTCAGGCTTATATTATGGCCTTCTCTTTTCCATAGTACCTTATTTTTCAATAGGGTACTGGGTTCGGAATCAGCCTTACACGGGCAAAATCTTTGCCTCGTTCTCCCTACTTTTCATTTTATTCATGGAAAAAGTTGTTTTCATTTATATACTCGGAATTTTTGACACTCTTCCATCACACGGTCATAACTTGTTACTACAGAGCGGATTTAACTTAGCTTGTGAAGAACTTCCTTTCTACTGTCATCCGATGATCTACCTTGTATTCGGAACACTTTTAGCAGCAGCTTCCTATTTGACAGCATTCCTCGTGAAAGAAAACCCCATCCATAGATGAGGTTTTCTTGATTTATATCTATATGATTTACTTTTTATTGAATCCTTCTTCTTCCAGATACTCTTGAACTTCTTCATAGGTTTCGAAAGCGCAGTCTAGATTGCTGCCAGCATAGATATACCATAAATCTTCAACGAAAGTAACGACCAAAAGATGGCCGTCTTCATCTATCCAGTGCTCTTCTTGTTGTTCTGTATCCATCTTTGGAAGCTTCTTGGATGTCTTACCCGTTAAAGAATGAATCGACTTCTCGATAATGTCGCGCAGCTCTTCTGCGCTGAAATCGCGGATATTGATTAACCCTTTGTTGTCCGTCGCATATCCTTTGATATATTCAGCGTAAACAAATCCATTTCCGTTTGGGTGCAGGTGATAAACAACGGTCTTCTTATCATAAGCACTGTCTTCATAATGAAAATTGATCCGTCCAAGTGATACATTTTTCCGCTCTAACTCGGGAAAAGATTCCACGATTGCTAATTTTTCTTCTAAACTAAGCATACAAGCCTCCGTAATTTACTCAATAACTTGAATTTTAAACACGTTCTCCAATTTTCCATCGGATCTTTTTTTCAAAGGCACTTTAATGTCTCTTCCGAGTTCTTTGAAAAAAGTTTCAACATCACATTGTACATTGGAAAGGATAACTTTGAATGAACCGTCTTCGACAATGTTCTGATTAGCTTCTGCAAGGACCTTAACATCTACCGCGTATTTCTTCGTTAACGTGTTGATGTATCGGCTGAAAATTTCAATTAATTCCTCATTGTTAAAATTTTCAATAACCAGTTTTCCCTTGTTCGTAAAATTTAAATGAACGTTCACTTTTAAATGTCCCCTTTTCCTTTAAACCGTTTATTTTCTTGTGGGTAAAAACATGCTGACCGTCTGGTTCTTCCTCATTGAAAAGGATCCAATCCCTTGTTGGCATCGTTGGCTTTACATCGATCAAATAATGCTTCTCTTCTATTTTACTTGTTTTTATGGGTATGAAGCAATACAAAAGCCAAATTCATTTTTAAAAATAAAAAGAAGCAGGTCATTCCCTGCCTCATCTTGTCTTATATTGTATAATTATAACACACTTTTATGAATTCTAAGCAAAAAGGATGGAATCCCAATGGCCTTTGGCATAAAAAGAGAAGAACTTCAACAATGGAAGGCTGCCGTTAGCCGCGGCGAGATTGCCTTTTTGACTCATTACTGGCTGGATAAACGCTTTGTTGGTATTCGAACCGTCACGAAGGTGGGCTGTTCAGATTTGGATCGGTTATCCAAATGGTGTGTATCACATGGACTGAACCCGCAATATATTCACTATAGTCCTTCCTATCCGCACTTCGACCTCTTCGGCCCCATGCAAAAGCGAATATTAGAACTCGAGAATAAATGGGAGCAGATCGAGAGATTCAAACTCTAAAAAATGTAAAACTACTTATTACCGCTTCGCATGTTCAAATCGATGAATGCCAAAATCAGTGAGCGTTGAAGCAAGAATGGCTTCTCGGAGTTTAGTTAATCTCGGTGTAAATCTTACTTCAATATTTAATGCCATTAATTGATCTAATAAATGACTAATGGGCTGCATGTCCAAAGGTCTGACCGTTTGCTGAGAAATGAAATAACCTGCGGTTTCGTCAAACCGTTCAAAGCCTTCCCTTGCAAATGTATACCGATACATGGTTGTCTGACTGATCTGTGAATACCAATCGTTCTCCATCACCATGACCGTGTCTGAGGAACTTACTCCAAAAAATGTTCGCTCATCCTCTTCACTCATCATTACTGACCTCTTGTATACAATGCGCGGACAATTCCGTGGAACGTAAAAAGTAAAGGCATGCTCAGGGTCAATTGCCCATACAACCGGAGGCATATCAGTACGATTTGCCTTTACTCTTGGTATGAATACCTCAATATCGGGCTCATGGCTAAAATGATATAATTCCATCGGATCACCTCTTCATGATCCATAATTCTAGAAGCATGTTGAAATACCTTTATCTAACATTAAGTCTCGTATACATAAATAAACCTTATGCTATACTAAATATTTGTAAACACTAAATTGTAAATTTGGAGAACCTGCCATGATCCCAAAACTTAAGATTACGTTTGTCCTCATTCTTTGTGTCCTTTCATTTGTATGCTTCTCTCTAGTTGCTTCCCTCATTCAGGGCCAATGGATCGCGCAATTCGATCACAAAGTAATTAGTCTCATTCAAGGAATGGAATCGCCTGGACTCACCCTACTCATGAAAGTATTCACTTTCATTGGTTCAACCCCAATAGTAGTCGTCATTGCCCTTTCTGCCATACTTTTTCTTTATTTCGTTCTACATCATCGTTTTGAGCTCATTTTCTTTATTTCCATAGTTGCAGGTACTGGCATTATTAATCTGCTCCTTAAATTGTATTTTGCTCGTCAAAGACCCGACTTGCATAGACTTATACAAGAAACTGGGTATAGCTTTCCAAGTGGACACTCCATGGAAGCCTTCGCGCTTTACGCGTCTCTTGCCTTTCTACTTTGGCGGCATCTCTCTACGAGAATCGGGAGAAGTATTATCATCATACTCTGTGTCCTTATGATCATCCTAATCGGTATGAGTCGGATTTATCTTGGGGTTCATTACCCTAGTGATGTCATTGGCGGATACTTGGCAAGCGGGGTCTATTTCACATTAGGAGTATGGCTCTTTCAATGGTATAAAGAGTATCGAGCTTACAATAAGAAAGTAAAGCAATTAAGCTCCTAACCGAACAATATCAGCTGCGGAGGTAAATGGGCTAAGTATCCTTGATAATTTGCCTCAATCTCGTTTCAAATCGACTTATGAAGTCTATCGAATACTCGCCTATTGCTGCTATTTGATCACGGACAAGCCCTGGAAAGTCGGAATGATGGATATCTAGATCATCATCAAGTTCATTATACCAGGGCAATAAATTCATTTTGATTACTAATACACGTCTTTTCACCTTCGGATTCCACCTTTACAACGCCATATTAAAGTTTATTCGCATCTCGCTGTTTGTGTCCTAGTTGAATAAGCCAATTATAGTAGTGTTAATCCCCATTTCTTCTATTTCCTATGTATTAGCCCCACTGAAGATAGGGCTAGATTCATTGAATAAACTTCATCGGTTTAATAGAAACTTAGCATATCGTAACGGTGTCTCATACGTATTTTTAAAAGTCTGATGCATTTTCAATTGCTTGAATTCATACCTCTGATCTCTTCCATTCACTTCAATAAGCTTAATTCCCCCATCATCGTCAACGCCAACATCCAATCCGACATCTGCTATGGTTGGAATTCGCTCACTTAGATTTTCAACTATCATCAAAGAAACTTGCTCAACAGCAGCCTTCATTCGGTAAGGATCAAAGCCGCTAGCCCGAAACAACTCTTCACAACGTCTAGCTTCTCCGCCTTTAGCCAGATTCGTAACATGTCTACCTGATGCAGCAACTTTGCCTGCAATTCCTGTTATCTGCCACTTCCCTTTATCTCCGCGCTGGGCAGAAATCCTTAGATCATACGGTCGACCATGATACGTTGCCAAAGATATCGCTTGTTGGATGAGATAGCTTTGTGTTCCAACCTTTTCATGGATAAAAGCTTGTGCTTTCTTTACACTTAGCATTTTCGGTTCGTTATTACTCCAACAAAGCTGCCAATCCTCGTCTCCCTTCTGAGTGATTTTAATCACTCCTTTACCAATACTGCTATTCGTTGGTTTAATGTAAAGTGACGAAAATCTTTCCATAGCGTCTACCAATTGTTCTCGTGAGTAGGCCATAGATTCAGGAAGATACTCTCGAATTGATTTGTTTGTCGTTAATAATTTGTGAATTCGAAGTTTATCATGGCGATTTTGCCCATTGAATACAATACTTGAATTGGAAAGAAGCGCTAATTGCTTTTGTAAATACGGTGTTAGCGTCATTGCACGGTTATGAGTGACTTTAGGAATAGGCAGCCTAATAAGTCGATACTTTTTATTTTCATAGCATAAACCTAGAGCTGACTTCTCACTAATATGCTGGAGGCACATGTAGAAAGGTGTCATTCCGAGATTTTCAGCGGCTTTATTGTAAAGATCGATTCGCTCATATCCAGTCTGCTTCCTGTGAATGCCTAAATAAGTTCTTCGGTCTAGAAGAATTCCAACCACACTGCGCACGTCATCACCTTCGTCTAATAGGATCATCTTTTACACTGTATGCAGTCAGAGTTCACCTGGTCCAAATAGCTGTAAAAAAGAGCCGCACATGGCAGCTCTCCGTTTTAAACTATTGCTCCTAATACATGTAAACCATCATTTCCTCATCATAACCCTGACCCTCATATTCCAAAGCATTACGTTCAACCCCATACGACTCAAAGCCTAATTTGCGGTAGAGGGCAAGAGCTGCTCCGTTCGTGGTTACCACACAAAGGGTCACTTGCTTCAAACCTTCAAGTTGCTTGCCTCTAAGAATCACTTCTACCATTAGCTGTTTCGCAATCCCTTGCCCGCGGTAGTTCTCCGATACGTATACACCCCAAATAAAGGCTTTATGCTTCAGTTTTAGACTTTGTTCTCGTTTAAATCCTACTGTCCCGATAAGCTGACCTTCTGTTGTAAAAGCACCCAATATATAATTGCCGCTGTCTTGACCAATTCGTTTATCCACTTCTTCCATTGGCAGTAAGACCGATTCTTCATAAGCAGCACCGAATGCAGCAGGGTGTTTTTGCAGTGCCTCAAGCCGCAGCGCCCAATAGCCCTTGGCTTCTTCTACTCGGATATTTCTGATGTCGATTTTATCACTACTCATATATTCACCATCCTATACTTTCAAACCAGAGACCCTGTTGTTTCTTCTCTAAAGCAAGCCGTATATAGTTAACCATATTGTCTGGAAGCTCCTTCAAATGGAACCACTTCAATTGCTCGCACTTCTCTGGCTCTTTATTCGTAATCTCACCCTGCCAGCTATGTACGTTTAGAAAGAAGTCCACCCATTCCGACGTCGTATTCTTGCGATGCATAACACCGATGATTTCAATATCTGTAGGCTTGATGACAACCCCAGCTTCTTCTTCCGCTTCTCTTATTGCAGCTGCGATAACCTCTTCACCGCCATCCATCCTGCCTGCAACAACGCTCCAATTGCCGTCTTGAAACCCGGTATTTTGTCTCTTCAATAATAAAACTTCTTCGTTTCTATAAAACAATACGTGCACGGAGCCATATAAAATAGGTGTTCTCAAAATGATCCTCCTTGATTCGCATATCCTTATCATGTTTCCTTTAAATCCCACTAACGAATAACTAATTTTAACAAATTGCACTTTGTATTGTAAATTGTTAAGCAAAAAAAAGGGAGCCAAATAGCCCCCTCAAATGTTTCTTATTCATTAACATTCAGACTCTGATAGGACAAAGCAACATCCAATTGGCCATCATCGTTTGGTAACATCGCGATATCAACTTTCCCGTTTCCATCGAAATCAGCAACTGTTAAACGTCCATTCACTCGGCCCCATGGTCCAAAAACTGAGAGCAGCTTATATTCATTCTCCGTTGTTTGTAGATACACACGGTTCGTTAAATTTTTGGTGTCGGTGCGTAAAATATCTTCCTTGCCATCTCCGTTAAAATCACCGAACTGGACGCCGCCAAGCTCATCAGGAATGTTCAGTGAAACCTTATTCAGCTTCCATTGCATGTTCGCTGTATCCAATTCAAATTCCACACCTTGGGAGGTATTCTCTTTAAACAAAAACAAGCGTTGACTGTCTTCATTTCGCAAATTCCTCACAATTAAATCCCTTGAAGAATTGGACCTGAACGTGTATGGCTTAATTTCTTTAACCTTCCCACCATGCATATAAACACCTAGAAGTTGACTTCGATCTTTCGATTGACCGGCAAGGATACAGTCCCCATTAGGCTGACGCAATTCATACAAATCGTACCAACGTTTAGCCGGGATCGTCCAACTTTGTTGTCGCGTGAATGTAGTTCCATTTGAAGAGTAACTCTCGAGCTTGCCGGAAGGTTGAACAACCCAAAGCCCTTTTTTATTCCGATCATTCATCCCATTAAGTGTAAATGATGAGCCATCTGCATACGGCAAGGACATCCAAACCTGTGGTACAGGTTGGTTTTCATTGCGTAATCCTGTGTACTGAGCTTGAATGACCGACAGATTAGAGGTCTTTTTATCCCATGTCACAATATCATCTTGATTCCTGCCTGTTACGTTGCCAATTTGTACGAGCGTAGATTTCGCGCTGCCAACCTTCAGACTCACAGATGGTGCAAAGGGGACGTAATCATGAATGGAATAGAACGGATAACCCTTCATATGAATTTGTGTGATTAGCCTTTGTAACACACTTTTATTCTCACCAGCGTATTGATATTGCGGTATACCGTCCTTCCATATCTGTTCACCCCAATCATCCACAACCGGCACGAGATGACTGAACTCCAAAAAAGGATGATAGAAAAAGGAGTTAATTCGCTCTGTTTTCCCCATTTGATTAAGAATAAACTTCTCATCTTTGCCACTTGGTATATACGAAAGAGTTGTCGGTACGAATACATTGCCAAACGACGTATTTCCAAAGCCCTTATTTTGAGCATTCTTGTATTGAGCTGCAGGCGGGTTGGAATCGATCGTAACATCTGGTTGATAAAAGAGGCCAAAATAGGAACGAAACACCTTATCCTGTTCTGGCGTTGTATGATAATGCGGCGCTTCCCAGAAATGAGGCGATAAATTCGCAAGGCGAAAACGCCGATAACCTTCCTTCACACGCTGTTCCGCAAAAGCAGTAGTCGCTGTTTCAGGCATATCAATCACATTAAATTCGTTGCCTTGACCTGAGGCTTGATGTCCATCCTCACGATAAACATTTCCTACCTGATGGGTATAACCATGCATGCCGATAGATCCGCCGTGCTCCACAGCGTCTCTTAGAACTCGATCAAAAGCTTGAATATAGTCATTATCCAATTGATCGATAGCACGATCATAACGTGTACCGTCTTGACTAATATTGATCCAACGCGGGACGACCGCCATACTGTAGTGAACATGCTGCTGATGTAGATAATCAAAGACGGCTCTCAGCTTTCCGAGCCCTTCAGGTGTACTATAATAGCCACCAGGACCTATGTCCTCTAACCGAAGCATCATGAATCGCGGATTATTGTCGGCTCCTTCAACGGTAATGATGTGATATAAACCGATGTATAAGCTTAACGAAACGATGCCTGCTATCACATACCGCATCCAACTGTTTTTCTGTAATAAGATCCTCAACATGCAAACTCCCCCCAAGGATGCTGGATCATTTTTCTAAACCAAGCGATTCACAAACACTTTAGGTCTATTGGACTATATCCATGAAAAATTGTCTATTATAAGTTATTACGATAATTTTTGGTATTATAAATTGAAGTGCTTATACCAAATGCCTGCATACTCAGGTACCACATGCCAATTATTTACCCTTACTTGATTTCCAAAATCCTCTCCAAAGAAATACGAGGTTAACTGTACAGCCTCATTCACATCTTTGAACTTATAATCAGTAGCTAACGAGGTGTGCTCAAAGCCATATTCGGTTTCTAACAAATGATAATAGGGTGCCAAATAATCATATCTCGTCGGTTCCGCAAACCCCGTTCCCAAAGTCTCCAGAATAATCACCGTACCGCCTGGTCTAAGAATGCGTCTAATTTCAGACATCATTTGTTTCAAATTTTTCTCCCAATCCACATGATTCGAGCTAGCCAGATAACATAAGCTCCACCCTGCTACGACGAGATCCTTGCTAGCGTCATCAATTGGCAGTGCTCTATGGTCAGAAACAATCGTTCGCCAGTTACTATTAGAAGATAATGTAGTTAACTTTTTTTCTAACACTCTCAGCATGGCCTTGGAACTATCCAGACACCAAAGCGAATTGGCTTCCGCGGCCAGAAACATAGAAAACCTTCCTGTCCCTGCCCCTAAGTCCACCACATCCAATTGCTCATAAGGCCTTATCTCATGAATCACCTTTGCTAAATTGGGTTGCTTACTAATTAATAGGTCGTATGTTTCTGTGTTATCTTGATAAATGTTATGATCTCGAGACATACTGATTCCTCCTTCAAGTTTTTCTAAGAATAAACCTTAACCTTAGGTTAAGGTCAAGCATTAGAAGGAGTTTTGAGAAGGGATAGGCATTGAATACGTTTACAATAATGACTTTAGAAATACACTCCAATCTTATCACGCTGTGCATGTTTTGAAAATAAAAAAGGATGCGCTTTCAGGTTTGACTCAGTGGGACTGAAGTGCTACAATTCAAGCAAATTTGGTTGCAAATCATGATTGGAGGGAATGCTCCTGCATCATTTTAAACATAAATGGCAATGGACGATTTTGGTCTGGATCATTCTTGGGCTGTTCGTGTTTCCTTTGACACCGCCAATTTCACATCACTATTCTACTGATACCGATATACTCGTTCTATCCAATACGACCCATGTCTTAACCGTTCAAGATCAACCGCCTACCAGAGAAACAATACGAGCTAACGAAGACCAGATTCAGAGACACGAAGATTATGACAAACAATATGAGATGACCGTATTTGTCGTTTTTATTGTTTTTATATTATCTAAAATATGGGAGAGATTAAAAGGTATCTTATTAGCTTTTCTTAAATTCATATCGGGTTACACGGGCCTCATTCCTTCATTTTTCATTAGAACCCAACGAAATGAAATTTGGAAAAGAGGAACCCATCATGTCAAACTTATCAGCTGGAGCTGAACAAGCACGCTCCCAACATCAAAAAATAACCCGCATTAAATTTATACGTAGAATTTTTTTCATGATCGTCGGATCTGCCTTATTTTCTATTGGTTTAGAAATTTTCTTAGTCCCCAACAATATTATTGATGGCGGCGTTGTAGGGATTTCAATCATCCTCTCTCATTTGACAAAAATCCCATTAGGCGTATTTCTCGTTATTTTGAATTTACCCTTCTTACTTTTAGGTTATAAACAAATCGGCAAAACATTTGCCATTTCTACCTTGTTCTCTGTTGTCCTTATGTCCATAGGAACCTCCCTACTGCATCCGGTACAAGCGATTACGATTGATCCTTTGCTGGCCGCAGTTTTCGGTGGAATCATACTTGGTATCGGTGTAGGATTAGTAATTCGCTCAGGCGGTTCGCTCGATGGAACAGAAATTGTAGCCATTGTATTTAGTAAAAAATCGCCATTCTCGGTCGGCGAAATCGTGATGTTTTTCAACTTCTTTATTCTCGCAAGCGCAGGCTTTGTCTTTGGTTGGGATCATGCGATGTACTCGCTCATTGCGTATTACATTGCTTTCAAAATGATTGATATCACCATCGAAGGCCTGGATCAATCCAAAGCTGTATGGATTATCAGCGATGAATCCGAAAAAATTGGGGAAACTATAACGTTCCGACTTGGCCGCGGCGTGACTTACCTTAAGGGCGAAGGCGCATTTACAGGGGATGAAAAAAAAGTGATCTTCAGCGTCATCACTCGTCTAGAAGAAGCCAAGCTGAAGTCCATCTTGGACGAATTGGATCCCAAAGCTTTCCTCGCCATTGGTAATATCCATGATGTAAAAGGCGGAAGATTTAAAAAGAAAGATATTCATTAAAGGGAAATGACAAAGAAGAGGTTAAACAGAGCTTTCTGTTTAACCTCTTCTTTGATTTTTTGCACGATTGGACTATGGCCTTAAAGAGGATATAGCCGGATTTGGCATTACTGAGCTGCCAAAAGTAACAATGCGAGCAATGTAAAACCAAGGTTGCCTCTAGGTCTCAGGTTGATGCAAAAAGTGCAGCAAATTTTGTCCAAACCGGGAATTTCGCGAGAGAACCTGCAAAAAGTGCAGCTAATTCGAAGTATTTAGCCCATTTCGGCTTGAAATATGGAAATTGGATGTACCAAATGCATATAAACTCCTCAATATATAAAAAAATCTGAGATTTGCTGCACATTTTGCATCTTGTTGGTTGATGTCTCTCCATTTTGTTGCAAATCATCCTATATGAACTCACTTAGTTGCATTAATTACTTGGAGTAGCTAATTCTGTACATCTTTGTCCCAAGCGTTGAGCGAAGTGGTGCATATCCTATAATAGCCGGAGTAACTGCTGTGGTAGAAGGACTCTGCCGTAGCCAGGGGAAACGCATAAATCAACAAATCAACAAGTTACCCTTGTTTCCTTACAGCATCATCACCCACGCGTCCTAGTTCCAGTAGTTCCTCAGATCAACTTTCTGGCCAAGCTTTGCACTTTCGAGTGCGCCAAGGACCATCGCCATGCTCTTGATGTTGTCGCGGCAGTCCGTCTCCGCGCGGCGGCCTTCTTCCAGCGCCGCGAACATCTCGTCCAGACAGCCGGCGTGGCCACTGCGGCCGGGCCAGTTCACATCCGCGTCCACTCTCGTGTAGTCGCGGATGAACTTGCCGGCTTGATCGCCGGCGGCGACGATCTCGGCGGACGGTGCGCCGCTTCCGTCCCAGAGAGCGGTGCCCTGCTCGCCGGTCACACGCCAAGCCGCCTCCCATGAGGTCGGCGCCCCTTCCGCGCACCAGGAGCCGCGGTAACAGAACACAGTGCCGTCTGACATCTCATAGATGCAGATGGCAGAGGCATTTCCGGCGTACCACGAGCCGGGCGGGTTGAATTCCTGGCAGTACACCGAAACGGGGTCTGCCCCAGTAATAAACCGAGCCTGATCGAAAGTATGGATCGCCATGTCTAGAATAAGCGGGCTTTCCATCGCCTCGCGAAAGCCCCCAAAATGCGGCCCCAAGAAGAAATCGGCGCCGACATAACCAACGCGGCCGATCGTGCCCGCGTTAATGATCTCCCGCAGCGCGCGGATGTTCGCGTCGTAGCGACGGTTCTGCATGACGGAGAAGGATCTTCCCGTCCGCTCCGCCAGCTGCACTAGCTCCCGCGCTTCCGCCATTGTGGCGGCCATCGGCTTCTCACCGAAGATGTCACATCCAAGCCGGAGTGCTGTACCGCACACCTGGAAATGGCTGGACGGAATCGTGATGTCCAGCACCAGATTAGCACCGCTTTCCTGAATAGCTTGCTCCAGATTGGTATATACGCCGCAGGTAAGACCATGGCGGTCAGCCATGGCTTGTGCGAATTCCGTCTTAATATCAACAAGCGCGACAATGTCGCTATCCTCACGTTTTAACATATACTCGACCCATACATTCGCCATACTGCCGCAACCAACGACCACGATGTGATACTTACTCATCTCGCACATTCCTCCAATATCATCCCTAAATTGCGTATAGCTGCCTTATTACGCTTTATTTTATCCCTTTTCTTTGGGATATTCTCTATCCAATCTTGTGAGAATAGGGTCAAATATTGTGCCCAGTAATTAATCCCCTCGGTATGGCTCAAACAAATCAAACATAAAGTGCATAGCCTCTTCCTCATCTTTGCCTTTTGTGAGCAAACGAAGTGTTGTTCCAGCTTTGATCGGGACTAGAAGCATGCCCAAAAGACTTTTTACATCCACAATATGGTGCTTTTTATCAAGATCGAAGTCTATTGTAATGTCCGAAATAAAATGAGAAGATTTTACAGAGATGGCCGATAAATCGCCTCGTTGTAAATCTGAATGGATCTCAAATTCATGTACTCTCATATATGAACCTTCCTTTTAAATAAATTTCGGTTCAGTTGCTTTTCCTGCGATATTTCTTCCATTTGCGATAACTTCTCCTAACAACATTCAAAGCAAAGTCGGGAATGGGCATTTTACGCACCCAAGGATAATAGAAACGGTCATAGGCGCTTTTTAAATCGTCCCACATCGGACAATATTCGCTTTTCATAAAGTCAGACACGTCGACTACTAATCCTCTGCCATCATTCATCATCACATTTTTCCCATGTACGTCATGTGGGTTTAGACCTCTACTTACTGCGTAATCAAGTGCTTCATCTATGTCTGTAATGACCTCTCGTGGAATCGGAAGCCCTCGATGTAAGCATTTGTATAAAGTAACTCCGGTCAAACGGCGCAGAACCAAATAATTGTCCCCTGCATGCATGCATTCTGAAAATGCGGGATGTTTTCCTAGACGTCGATAAACTTCTGTTTCCTCTTGGATTCCCGGTCTGCCTGGCGCATATACTTTAACCACAACCTCGGGATAATTCGGATGTGAGAGTACAGCTGCATAATTACCAGAACCAACTACCTTCCATGGCTTAGGTATATAGTGTACGACAATGGGATCATAAGGTTGTTCACTGTAAAGCTCCAAATTCGGAAGCAATTGATGTTCAATTTCAATCAGCCAAGGCTTTAACATACTTCTATTTCTGCTCCCCTCCCATCAATTCTCATCCTACGTGCAGGTTACGGAATCATGGTTTGTTAATTGCTGCTATGTGTGGTATTATACAAAGATA
Source organism: Paenibacillus phytorum (assembly GCF_013141715.1). GTDB lineage: Bacteria > Bacillota > Bacilli > Paenibacillales > NBRC-103111 > Paenibacillus_E > Paenibacillus_E phytorum. The sequence continues at coordinate 69,629 of NZ_WHOA01000148.1, forward strand.
TTTGTGTAAAGTGAAGTGTTGAATATGCCCTATTATAATGATTTGCTAGATTCCCATATAAAAATGAAGCTAATCCCTTGACCCTTGGTCAAGGGATTTTTTTTCCTTGGGGAAACACTTCTGGAGGAGGTCATCATTGATGTACGACAACAACAAATCATCTTTCTGGGCAATATGGCTATCCCTCATCAGCAATATTATTCTCACCGCAATGAAAATCGTGATAGGTTTACTGTTTCACAGTGAGGTTTTATTAGCAGACGGGGTTCATAACGCAGGTGATATTATTGCCACGATCGCAGCACTCAGCGCGATGCAAATTTCCAAGCTTCCAGCCGATGAAGACCACCCCTATGGCCATGGCAAAGCAGAGGTGTTAGGTTCTGGATTTGTAGCTTTTATCCTTGCGCTAGCAGCCATTTATATTGCCTATCATTCAACAGCCGCATTTTTCCACGAACCTTTAAAACCAAGCTTAATTGCCTTTATTGCAGCAGCTCTCTCTATGGTTTGGAAATACGTCCTCTATGCGTATACGATGCGGATTGGCAGCAGAACGAACAGTAAAGGGCTGATTGCTACTGCCAAGGATCACTTGGCCGATGTTTATGCCTCACTGGCGGCAGTTATTGGAATTGGATTGGCATTTGTTGGTAAAACTTATAACATTCACTGGTTATCTTACGGAGATGCAGCGGCGGGAATTATCGTTTCATTATTAGTTTTAAGATTAGCTGTGGAAATGGGCAAGGAAGCCTTTGACGTCCTGATGGAGAAAACGGTGGATCAACAAAAGCTGCTTCAGTATACGCAGTTAATCCAATCGGTTCCACAGGTTAAACGAATTGATCGTATTCGCGCAAGGGAACACGGTCATTACATTTTAGTGGATGCCAGAGTTGCTATTCCAGGTGAGCTCACGGTCCAACAAGGTCATGATATCTCCCGTGCTATCAAGAAATCCATTATGGAACAGCATGGTGACGTAGATGAAGTCCTTATCCATTTGAACCCTTGGTACAAAGAATGACTGTCCATTTTTCATTTTATTAAAATAAGTATATAATGGGCTCAACAACACGAAAATAACAGAAAGCGGTGCTGTGATGTCAAGCAATGCTTATTATTTAATCTTTTCTGTCATATTAATAGCGGCAGTCTTATTTACAGTGATCATTGGTAACTCTCGAACAAATAAAGACGGCAATCCCGAATATGACAACAAAACCAAAGGCAATTGGTCTCGACTTACGTTCTTCTATGTTGTTGCGATTGCCCTTGGAGTGCTTGCGCTGATTCTCTATGTAGTTAACCGTACATCCACGTAAACGTAACCAAGGATAAACGACTCCGTCGTCCTTCTGGGACGAGCGCGTTTGTCAAGGTAGATGCGAAGCAAAAGTATAAAACTTATACTTTCTTATCTACTCAAAAAGACGCTAGCCAGGATCTTCATCCTGATTAGCGTCTTTTTTGTAAATCTCACTTGAAAGATCTTACTTCTCTTCAAAAAAACGAAGATAAGCGCCGTAGCCTTCCTTCTCCAGATCAGCTAACGGAATAAACCGAAGTGCAGCTGAATTAATGCAGTATCTGAGACCATTAGGCCCTGGACCATCATTAAATACGTGACCTAAGTGGGAATCAGCTTCATGACTTCGCACCTCTGTACGCACCATGAAATGACTAGTGTCTGTTTTCTCTTTCACACTTCCTTCAAAGACGGGTTTCGTGAAGCTAGGCCAGCCACAGCCCGAATCAAATTTGTCATAAGAACTGAATAATGGCTCGCCCGAAACGATGTCCACATACATGCCCTTCTCATGAGAGTCCCAGAACTCATTCTCAAATGGCCGCTCTGTCCCATTATTTTGCGTTACTTCAAATTGAATCGGTGTTAATTTTTGCTTACGTTCCGCTTTATCCTTGGCTGTGTTCCAATGCTTCTCAATATAGGAATCACGTCCTGATCCTTTGCGGTAGGCCTTGTAATGCTGCGGATTTTTGTGATGATAGTCCTGATGATAATCTTCACCGGGATAAAAGGCTTCAGCATCAATCCGAACAATCTCCGTCACGAGAGGCCGATCGAATCGACCGCTATCCTGAAGTGCTTGCTTGGAAGCTTCCGCTTTCTCTTTCTGCTCGTCACTATGGGCAAAAATCCCAGTCCGGTAAGACGATCCGCGGTCATGGAACTGACCTCCTGCATCCGTGGGATCAATCTGACGCCAAAATGTATCAAGTAATTTATCATAAGGGTATAGTTCGGGGTCAAATGTAATTTGAACCGCTTCTGCATGTCCTGTTGTTTCCGAGCATACTTCCTTGTAAGTTGGATTGCTTGTGTGACCGCCAATATAACCTGACACAACGGATATAATACCTGGCAGTTCCTCAAATGGTGTAACCATACACCAGAAACATCCACCAGCAAAAGTTGCCTTTTCATAATTGCCTTGTTGAATGTTATCAACCATTTCTACATCACCTCTTCCTTTCGAATCCCTTCTATCATACCAAAAAATGACCGAACAACCAAAAGACACCGTTCATCCAGAACGGTGTCTTCGTAATAAAGCTGATTCCTACAGGTTGTTGAAGATATCCGTAAGAACAGGAACGATTTGAGATTTACGTGAAACTACGCCCTTGAGCAGCGCTTTGTTGTCTACAAGTGTAACGTTGTAAGCTTTCTCTACAGCATCAGCTTTGCGTCCAAGAGCAAGACCAACGGAATCATTGTTAAGAATGTCTGTAACAACAAACAAGAACAAGTCCAGGTTTTTCTCAGCGATGATGGCATTAAGCGCGGATTCAATTTCAGCTTGTTGGGAAAGAACATCATTAACATCAACCGCATTCACTTGTGCGATTTCAGCTTTGTAGCTGCCCATTTGGAATTCTTTTGCGTCCAAAGAAATCAATTGTGCAACAGTTTTGTCACTTAGATCTGCTCCGGCTTTCAACATTTCCAGACCATAAGTCTCAGCGTCAACGCCAGCAATTGCAGCAAGTTCACGAGCAGCGGCAACATCTTGCTCTGTGCAAGTAGGGGATTTGAACAACAAGGAATCTGAAATGATAGCTGAAAGCATCAAACCTGCGATGTCTTTGTCGATGGAAACTCCGTTTTCTTTGTACAATTTATTTAGGATGGTCGCTGTGCAACCAACTGGCTCTGCGCGGTAGTAAAGCGGGTGGCTAGTCTCGAAGTTAGCAATACGGTGGTGGTCAATGACTTCCACAACACGTACTTGATCGATGTCTGAAGCACTTTGTTGACGTTCAACATGGTCTACCAAGATGACATTAGCTGCTTCATTCGCTACAGTCTCAACTTGACGAGGCGCTGCAACTTTAAAAGTATCCAAAGCATATTGAGTTTCACCATTCACGCTGCCAAGACGAACAGCCTCAACCTCTTGGCCTAATTTCGTTTTCAGTGCAGCATAAGCAATTGCTGATGTGATTGAATCAGTGTCCGGATTTTTATGTCCGAAAATTAGTGTTTTTGACATTGTACGACTCCTTAACCGATATAGTGTAGTTAGAGCATATAATCTCTATTTACGATTATACTAAAAAATCTCGTTAAATCCACTAAAACCAAAAGCTTTAGTGTGAATTAAAAAAATGGACTGAAACTGGTTTGGTAAGGGATGTTGATCCCAGTAGTAAAAGGGTTATAGTTGATTCAAATAATGATTGGCTCAAGCAATGTTTAGTTCAAAATAATGTTTGGTTCAAGTTGTTGTATTTTGTACAACAATAGGCAAGAAATTCCGTGAATACCACGCGATTGTTGCATAAATTACAACTTTTTCTCCCAAAAGTAGCTCCATAGAAGGAAATAAGGCTTAATTGTTGTACTGCATACAACATTCACAGCTATGTGAGGAGAAACTCACGAGAATTGTTGTACGATGTACAACATCACCTCAAAAAATTCAAGAATAGGCTGTCAAACTGGCTTCCTAATTCTCTTTCTCCTTCTAACCGGAAACAAAACCACACTCTACAAATTCACCTTCACGATTTAAAACAAACGCCTTCGGCTCTACGTTATACCAATACAGTCTAGTTAGATTGGAAACGAGACAAGGCGACTAGACTTATTGACTCTAAGTGGGTACCTTTAGTTCCTTCTTCCCGAAATTTGAAAGCTTCTGAACCCATGTAGCAAAATCATCTTCGCCAAGAACGACAATTCGACTTAGTTCATATGGCGACTGGTTTGGCGAAGCATCCCCTTCCTTCGTTGTGAAGGCATAGCGGAATGCCTCGTTTTTTAAGATCTTCAACGTATCCTCGTTGTACTCGCCAAACGGATAAGCAAAAACATCTGCGCTCCTCCCAAGCGCCTGCTCAATACGTCGGCGCGATTCCGTGATCTCCTCGCGCTGCTGTTCAATGCTGAGCTGTGGGAGATGCGGATGTGTCATGCTATGCGGCGCTATGTCCCACCCCGCCGCGCTCAGCTCTTTCACTTGTGGCCAGCTCAAGTATCCTGGCTGGCCAATGAATCCTGGCGACAGGAACAGCGTCGCCGGAAAGCCGTGCCGCTGGAGGATCGGCATCGCCACCTCAGCATTGTTCGCGTAGCCGTCATCGAACGTGAGCAGCACGGGCCTCTCCGGTGACGGCTGTTTCTTCTCGATGATGCGCGCGAAGTCGCCCAGCGTCAACGGGGTGTAGTGATGCGCAGCCAAATAGTCCATTTGGCGCGCGAGCATATCGGGGTGGAGCACGTACGTGTTCCCTGGCTCCACCCCGATGCTGTGGTAGTTCAGCACGGGAATCGCGATCCCGTGCTGCTGCTCATCCGCCGCTACTCGGGAGGCGGATGCTCGAGCTGCTGCTGGCACGAAGCATGCCAGCAAGTGCAGCGTAAGCGCGAAGACGAGTGCGAGTCTTGGCGCTCTTTGCAGATGACTCTTAGTTCTCATATCATTCATAATTCGCACATCCGATTCATGTCATACTTCTCATACTTCACTTAAATCTCATTCATCTCATACTCCGCACATTTGATTTATGTGGTATATCATGCCTCGCTTATATCTCACACATCCTATAACTCGAATTGAAATCGTATAAGTTTCCTCACATGTATTTACAGCCTCTCCGTCCCCTATGTTTAGTATGCATCACGTCTCCCCGTGAGATAAACAAAAAGGCTACCGGTTAAATCATCGGTAGCTTTTTCTTATGATTTTTCAAATAACTTTTCCCGTTTAATAAATATATTTAGGCTACAGTCACGATGATGGGCTGGTTCTTTGTAATAATTATAGTATGCTCATGCTGCGCTACAAAACTATGGTTAGGAACACTTAGCGTCCATCCATCCGCCTGCTCAACAACATAATCAGCGCTTGTTGATAGAAATGACTAAACCTTCTTTCAAAATACGTTTATCATGTTTGTTATAAAATGGAAGAATCTCTGGGGATTCGTGTATGGATCTTCCCACACCGTGGCTGCACAAATTTTTGACTACTTTGTAACCACCTTTTTCAGCTTCTATTTGGATGATTCTCCCTATTTCGTTCAACTTTACTCCGTGTTTAAGTGAATTTATGACTTTCATCATTGTATCGTGAGTATATTGGCAGAGACGAGTTACAGATAAGTCGTATGGAGGCATTTGAAAAGAATGCCCCGAATCCGCAATATAACCATTCATTTCAGCACAAACGTCGACGTTTATCAAGTCACCCTTTTGAATTTTTCTATCACTTGGTATACCATGAGCTACTTCTCTATTAATGCTAATACATGTATTGCCTGGAAAGTTAAGCATTTTTTTGGGTGCAGATACAGCACCACGGCTTTTCAAAAACAGACCACCCATATGATCTAGCTCCTGGGTCGTCATTCCGACACGTGCATTACGTTTCATTTCCATAATCGTATTTCATGACCGTAAGTTTATTAACTAAATCGACAATTTGCTCTTAAGCCTTCCGCTTATTATAACCGCGATCCTCATATGGCTGTAACTCCTCAAGCCACTTCTCTTCCAGCTTTTTCAGCGCATCGTTTTCGTCGAAGTAACCGGTCTCCTTTACTTTGAGCACTTCTAGAACCTCAAGCACAAAGGCATCGCCACCAAACTCGTTCCAATCCTTTTGAAGAAACTGGTTCCGATGTGTGCCCATTTGTAGTTCCATTAGCTTCCCATTCATAGATTTTAAATTCTTCGTGCTTATAACCCACAACTTTCCATTAATCGTATTCCGGACTTGAAATACACCGGCTTCCTTCTTCGTTTCCTTATATTGCTGCTGCAGCTCTTGTCTACGATTCATCTCGTTGGTCTCCTTTTTATTCATGTTGTTCATAGTCATCCTTTCAGCCAATATTGACTTCCGTCTGGTTGTCGATCGAGAAAGCCATATTCAATCAAATATCTGCGTATTTTGGCATAGTCGTGAAAGACTGGCTTGATCATCTCGTTTACTTCCTTTTCTCCATAATAGCGATCCTGTTCGAATCGTTTGGCAATTTCACGCAGCACAACGACTTTATGCTTTTCTTGTTGTGAAAATGAAACTAGTTCACCTGACGTGCCATCAGGGAAATACTTGTTAACGATCTTCTCGTACTCATCTTCCGTAATATTGTATCGTTCATCCACCATCTTGGCCGATTTATGAATCTCTACAAAAGCTGGCGCATGCTGGTCCTTCTCTTTCAACAGCTCCATCATCGTCACAAAAATCTTGGCTTGGCGCTCTTTCTCCTTCAATCCAAATCGATGATTCCTGATTGTTGAGGCACTGCCAATGCCCAATTCCTTTTGGATTTCACTATCGCTCTTTCCTTCATAGAAAAGCTGAAGCAAACTATTCTGATGATCAGTCAGACCTGTAAGCTTTTTATCCAACCCGATAAAATATTGAAAGACAGATCCATGCGCATGCCCAATATGCCATTTCAGATAACGCTCTGCCTCATATAAGACACCATCCTGGGGATAAATAATTCCCGCTTCCGTTCTCTTGCCGCAAAGTAAACAAATGTAACCATCATCTTCCTGAACATAGCCGCGTTTCCACTCATCGAGTGAGGCTTTCCAAAACATTTCAGACATTTCCAAAATAAACACTTCCTAATAAAGTTTGTTATATACTAGATATTATATTGTTTTGTTTATTAAAATGTCAAACCATGGAACAAAAAAAGAATCCCTTTCAGTTAAAAGGATTCCTTATTTCCTCATCCTATTTCTTTCACCCGCGAGAATTTCTCATCGCAAATAATAACTTTGGACCCTCTTCACGCCCCGTACCTGCTTCAACAAATTGCTGGTAGGCTTCGGATTCCATGGGGTAAATCGCAATTTTGCCTTCTTCATTGTAGTGGACACCCCAACCGTGCTTTTTGGGAAGCATGGATGCTCTTAAACAAGGGTGGTTTTTAGAAAAAAGCTCCTTACGAATTTCATCACTGCGAGTTTCGATTTCACTCTGAGGGATTTGCTTATGTTGCAAATGGACTTCATAAATAAGCTCGCCTTGGGTATATTTGTAAGGGTTCTGAGAAAGCAGCTCGTATTGGATCAAGTGAGCGGTTTTACTATCCTTTTTCATGGAAGGAACAATTCCTACTTCAACTGGACAGTCAGCAGAAACCTGTATAAATGTATCCTTATAACTCATATGTGCATCATCATAGGCCATCTTGGTTTATCTCCCTCCTTCTGCAAGTTGAATCAATTTATTTACGGTTTCCCAGTTCCTTGTTGTCGCGGATACACCTAGCTTTTTTTCGATAAAATTGTTGCTGAACTTTGATTCTCCGTAGTTTTTACGAATGAGTAAATACACGGTGAGCCCTTTGACGCGGAACTCGTCCACTTCATTTTGTAAGGCTTCTAATTTTGCGATAGCCGCATCGGTTGCTGAATGAGATAATAAGGTAACATATCTTTGCTCATTCGCTTCCGCATTGACTATTTGGTAAGGGGTGTTCTTTACAACCTCATGCAATTCCTCTAATGTTCGGATGACGACAGGAATATCGAAGGTAAGTTGAACCTTGAGCTCACTCACAATTCGATCACGTACGAACGCAGGGTCATCTTCCTCACAATCAAAAATGACGTTACCGCTTTGTATATACGTAATCACATTTTTATAATCCATGGATTCAAAAATGCTTCGCAGCTTTTCCATCTTAATAATCTTCTGACCACTGACATTAATTCCGCGCAAAAGCGCAATATACCTCGGCATCGCTTAACCTCACAACATTTTTTAATTCCATTATACACCAATTATGGCTTATTTGCTTTCATACTAGCCTCGATAAAGGCAGCAACACCATCTTCTTCATTACTTTGAACAATATCATCCGCCATGTCCAAAATTTCAGGATGCGCATTGGCAACGGCAACCTTGCGACCTGCCGCTAGAAACATGCCGACATCATTCAGATTGTCTCCAAAAACGGTGACATCCGCAGAGCTGCATCCCACATGCTTTGCCCACAAAAGCAATCCATTCTGCTTATTCGCTTGTGGATGGCTGAATTCGAGAAAATAATGATTATTGATATAGTTTCAGGTTGCAAGTTCATCTTAGGATTTTCAAAGGAATCCGTGATATATTATACTTTTGGTAAATACTTTTTCAGGAGTGAACAAACCATGGCGTATCCTGCTGTTACGAACTACGAAATTGCACAAGTTTGTTTACTAGCTGGTAAAATCATGTTGGAAAACGGTGGTGAAACCTATCGTGTCGAAGATACCATGACTCACGTCGCAGAAGCCTTTGGTGTACCTAATTCCCACAGCTTTGTAACGCCGACTGGCATCATTTTCTCTATAGATGGTCCTGAGCAAACCACCAGACTTATTCGTATTTCAGCCAGGTCCACCGACCTTCGTAAAGTTACAGTTGTGAATGCTATTTCTAGACGAATCAGCCAAGGGGAACTAACGCCCGAAGAAGCTTATCGGCTGCTTGAGGAAATTGATATGGCCCAGATGCGCTATCCCGCTTGGTTCCAAATACTATCCGCTGCTATCGCAAGCGGTTGTTTCTTAATCATGTTCCAAGGAGAATGGCATGATTTCCTGCCTGCATTCGTTGCTGGCGGGGCTGGGTTAGCCTTCCTTAACTATTTCAATCGGCTAGTGCCGATTAAGTTCTTTGCTGAATTTCTGGCTTCCTTACTCATTGGAACTATGGCTTTCTTGTTTGTCAAAGTGGGGTTTGGTCATGCACTTGATACCATTATTATTGGCTCTGTGATGCCGCTTGTTCCGGGGCTTCTTATTACAAATGCCGTACGCGACTTAATGGCAGGCCATTTCGTTTCTGGGGTTTCCAAAGGCGCTGAAGCCTTCTTAACGGCTTTTGCCATTGGCGCCGGCATTGCTTTTGTACTTTCATTTAATAACGGGGTGGGAATTTAGGATGATGATGATTGAGCAGCTCTTAACGAGTTTCATAGCGACTGCGGCATTCGCTATTCTTTTCAACGTTCCTAAGGGCACACTTTTGCAGTGCGGCTTCGTGGGGATGTGCGGGTGGATGTTATATGTTTCCATTCAAATGATTCCTTTAGACCCAATCCTGGCCACGTTGATTGCCTCTTTTTTCGTAACCGTTATCAGTCAATTTTTTGCGAAAATATACAAAACACCTGTTATTGTATTCAGTGTATCGGGTATCATCCCGTTAGTTCCAGGGGGCTTAGCCTATGATGCGATGCGTAACGTCGTTCTCAATCACTATGATCTGGCCGTACAGCTAGCAGCCAAAGCCTTCCTGTTATCTGGTGCTATCGCGATCGGACTAGTCTTCTCGGAGGTTCTTAATCAGCTGTTGCGACGAACAAAACATTGACCGTATTGAACTATTTGTAATAGTTCATGCCCGCTTAATAGTTTATACCTATAAAGATGATCGGTTTTATATCTTAGATTTTTCCTGCTTTTCCCTATAAAATAAGACCAGGAAGCAAGTTCATCTAATCTATGTAATGGAGTTGATCAGCCTATGAGCGAGCAAGCAAACCAGCAAATCACAACAAAGTTCAACGAAATTGCTGAGAAATATGATAGCCAGCGGAGAAAACTGATTCCTTGTTTTGATGATTTTTACCAAACAGCAACTTCACTTGTACACGTCGATCATGCATCTCCACGTATTCTTGACCTAGGAGCTGGGACCGGCCTCTTCTCCTCTTATGCACTTAGCAAATACCCAAATGCGCAAATAACGTTAATTGATCTCTCACAAAGCATGCTCGACATCGCTAAACGGCGATTTGGAGAAACCCAAGCCACGATGACCTACATTGCTGAGGATTATAGTATATTCGAGTCTTCAGAGCCTTTTGATTGCGTCATCTCATCGCTCTCCATTCACCATCTCGAGGATCAGGCTAAGCAAGATCTGTATAAAAGGATTTTTAAGCTGCTTAAACCAGGCGGGGTCTTCGTTAATGCAGATCAAGTCCAAGGCAGCAGCCCTTTCCTCGATCAATTGTACCGCTCTGATTGGGTAGCTAAAGTAGAAGCCACTGATCTCACTCAAGAAGCTCTGCAAGCTGCCTACGAAAGGACGAAGCTGGATAAAATGGCTCCCCTCGATCAACAGCTGAACTGGCTTCGGACTTGTGGCTTCATTGACGTTGACTGTGTCTACAAATATTTCAATTTCGTCGTGATGTACGCTAGAAAGACAGCTGTTTAACCTTTTTACCAAAGGGTCGGTTTAGCCACCATAAACCACATCATCGACAAAGTAATAATGACATACCAGATTAATGCCTTACGCAGCTTGTTGACTAAGAAATCTCGATTCTCGTGTGGTGCCTTGAGCTGACGAAGCAGGGGCGAGAATGCACGGGCAATAAAGTACAGCGAAGCAACCATAATGAGGACCGTGACGATTATCCATGATGTTTTCCACGTCCACGCCGTTAACCACGTGAGTAAAATCCCTGTCGCAACAAGTACGTGGCCGGCATGCTTGGTAAGCCGAACCGTAATGCGAAATGGCTCAAGGTAGTCTGGCAATTGCTCGAATGGCGCATGACGAATTCTAGCTAGTAAAGGAAACAGGATAAAATAAGGACCAATACTTAAAACAACACTAAATATATGGATATATAAAAGCAGTACGTACCAAGACAACACCATCATCCGTTCTATATGAAAATTCAACAAAACAGTGCAGATCCTTAGATCCACACTGTTTTTTTCCTACCTATTCAGCCTTTTGAAATTCATGTACCCATACTTTCATATGCGGCAGCCATGGCATTCCTGGATGCATAGCTAGAATACTATCACGGTACTCATCAACGGATGTATGACCTTCTGCTTTTGCATGCTCCACAGTCAATTCACCCAAAGCTTGTTGGTAAACGTTGGTTACTGTAAACGCAGTGCCTTGCAATTCCATCGTTTCACCGATATCTGCATAGCGTCCGTTACGTCTGCAAGCTGTTTTCTCGCCAGCAAGTACTTTGCTAACTTCAGCTTCTTTCGTAACGAGTCGGTCGATCGAACACGTTTTTGGTGGCAATGTTTCGTTCATGTTAGTTCCCTCCTTTTGGCAGTTCTCATTATAACGAATGTCACAAGCTTTGTCGAACTGCGTGGCAATCTTGTTACTCGAAATTATATTTTGCCATGATCTCGGCAATCATCTCTTTCATCGCATCCACCAATTCCGGTGGATTTTTTACTGTCGCCTCATTTCCCAATCCAAGAATAAACTTAGCGAAAAACGGGAAGTCACTCTTCGCAATATTACCATCTAGCCATCCTGTGCCATCATTTCTAATATGCAATTTAGTTACCGTCCATAATTCAGACTCGCACTTCTGGACACCTTCTTTGCTTAATTCCACATATAAAATAACTTCCTCTTCTTCCGCCTTGATAAGTGATTCCCTATTCCCAAGATGAACATGCCGAAGATCCATCGGTTTGGAAGCAGAAGAAGTAACCGCTGAATTCATTCTGTCACAACGGAATACGCGAATATCGCCGCGAAGAAAGCAATAAGCTGGACAGTACCATAAGCCATTGCTTGCATAGATGCCAATCGGTTGTATTTCCCTACTAGAGATTCCTTCTCGTGATTCATAATCGATGAGAAGAACTTTTTGATCGATAGCCCCTTCCAGCAAGATGGATAAATAGGGGGATTCCGAATGTCTTGACGGCGTTATAAAGTCAACTCGGTTCTTCATTTGATCAATACGATCTCGAACGTCTCCAGACATGTAGTTATAAAACTTGCTCAATGCCGAAGAAGATTCCGTTTTAAAGGGAAGGTATGCATAATGCCGTAGGGCATGACAGGCAAAAAATAAGGCTATGGCCTCTTCCTCGCTAAAGGCGATGGGTGGCAGGATTCTTTCATTCAACACCTGATAACCGCCGTGAGGACCCACTTCCGAATACAAGGGAACCCCTAATTCACTTAATTCCTGTAAATCTCTTAAAATCGTTCTCGATGACACCTCAAACTCTTGGGCAAGTTCCTTGACAGTAAACTTCCTTTTTCGGTTAACCGTCATCATCAATGCTAGGAGTCGTTTTGATTTGGGCATAGAAATTCTCCGTTTTTATATTTATGACAAGAACTGTCACTATTATAAGTTATTATTGACATTGAGCCCACAAGAATTTCTGGACATCAAACGAAAGAATAAAAATTTGAACTAAGGGAGCTGTTTGATCATGATTTTACAATTAACACCTTTTATTATGTTGGACGGAAATGCCAAAGAAGCGATCGATTTTTATGTACAATCATTAGATGCTAAAGTTGTCTTTATTCAAACATTTGGAGAGAGTCCGGATTCCACCGAATCATCAATACCGGAAAATGCAAGAGATCGAATAGCTCATTCGGTCTTAAAAGTCGGCCAAACAGAGCTTATGGTTTCCGATACTTTTCCAGGCCAACCCCACCCCATTGGCAATCAAGTTACTATCTGTATAACAACTTCTGAAAAGGAACAAGCTGAGCAGCTATATGAATCGTTACGACAAGACGGACAAGTGAGCTTGCCCTTGCAAGAAACTCATTTTAGCCCTGCTTACGGGATGGTAATAGACAAGTTCGGTGTAATCTTTCAAATTTTCACTGCGCGTCAACGCTAACATATTTGTTACAGTAACTGATTTTCATCCGTGGAAAAATGTCAAAAAAAACGGCTCCGTTCGCTTCATCTGCGAATGGGCCGTTTTCATATATTAATGAAAAAAGTCTAACGAATTCTCGAAAACCCTTAGCCCGCCTGCTCTTCTAAAGGTGACACACATTTTTCCAGCGGTAGGCGGAGCGTGATTCGGGTCCCATTTTTACCGTCGCTCTCGAAGAGAAATTGCGATTCCTTGCCGTAGTACATGATCATCCGTGTAACCACATTTCGCAGTCCGAACAGGTCCTTTTCCTTCTTGAGGTCTGTTGAAATACCTTCTGCCGCCAGCTTAGATGCTTCCTTTAATTTGCTGCAAATATAGGCGAGCCTTTCGTTATTGACCCCTACCCCGTTGTCGCAAACTTCAAGCACAAGCCGATTACCTTCCAAATACGAGGAAATGAAGAGTTCTCCGCCCCCACTCTGTTTTTCCAGACCGTGCAGCACAGCATTTTCCACAAGCGGCTGTAAGAGTAGCTTTAATACATGATAAGGAGCGCTTTCCTCGGCGATGTCGTACCGAACCGTAAAATGATCCAAGAACCTCAGCTGTTGGACTTTAATGTAATATTTCAAATGCTCGATGGTCTCCCCGACCGCAAACGTTTCGTTTCCCTTATTTAGGCTTAACCGGAAAAATTTCGACAGATTAAGCACCATTTCGCTGATTTCATCCGCTTCATAGTTTTTGGCCGTCCAATAGATGGAGTCTAATGTGTTATAAAGAAAATGAGGGTTGATTTGCGATTGCAAGAACTTAAGCTCCATTTTGGAAAGTAAAAGCTGCTTCTCATAGTGGTCACGAATAAGCGTCTTCTGGTTCTCAGCCATCCGGTTGAACGATTCGATAACATATCCCAGTTCATCCACGCGCGTATCTTCCAGTTGGATCGTGAAATTACCTGTACGGAGCTGTTTCATCCCATAAGCTAGCTTCCGCAGCGGGGCGGAAATCCCCCTATAGATGATCCAGGAAATCCAAACAGCTAGTACCAGACTGACGGCTAAAATCCCATAACTAAACACCTTTAGAGAGTCGGTATGGCTGCGAAGCTCCTCCAAGGGCTGCTCCATCATGAGCGACCATCCGGAAAACTTCGACTTCACGCTGATTGTAACCATTTCCGTACCGGTTTGCTGCGACTTACGGATGGACCTAACATCGTTCACGGTGTCCCAGACTTGAGGATGTACACTCGCACCCGTGCCAGTGATCGAGCTTCCGTCGCTGCCAAAAAGATAGATGTTCGCATTTTTAGAAGGAAGAAGCGGTTTCGCCAACTCGATTAGGGCGCTTTTTTTGACGGAAAGCACGAGCAGATTCGGATTAATGAGTGTCCTGTTATAAGGATCCATCGTCCGGATCAGATGAACGCTGTCTGCATCAAAGTAAGATTCACCTTCCTTCGGCGTATAAAAAACCGTGCCCCCACTGGATTCCATTAAACGCTGGTACCATTCCTGCTTCTCTGCTCCTTCGGGCAGCTTGCGCCCCCCAAGTTTAGTGGAAATGACGGTACGTGACGGCATATGGATGATGGAGATTTGGTCCACGATCAAATTGACCGTCGTCATGTTCGTTATCTGGTCCATCACTTGTGCAAAATGAACGAACGACTGCTTTTCCGGCTCCTGTCCGACGGACTGAAGGGTCGTGTTCATGTTCATATCGAATGCGATCAGCGATGAGAGTTGTTCGAGGTTCTGCAGTGTGAGGTCGATGTAATCCGTCATCGTATGCAGAGCCCCTTGTGTCCTCTCACCCGTTTGTACTTCTAAGATCGTCTGTGATTTTGAGATGGCAAAAAGACTGAAGCCGGCGAGCGGAAGCAGAATCAGTAAAAAGTACCATGTTAGCCGAATCTGAATATAACCGACCAGTATTTTACGCACTTTGGGCAGGATTTCTTTTAACATATTGGTGGTCCCTCCATTCGTGCCCTGTCACTTTCCGGCTACTTGCCGGTTTCTCGCCACCACTCGTTCACTTCTCCGGTTATTTCATCACCGCCAGCATCCTTCCATTTCTTCACAAAGGCATCGAATTCCTCGACGGGACTCAACCCAGCGATGATTCGCGTAAAAGTCTCTTCTTGCAGCTTGGATAGCTTGACGTTATGCTTGCCCATTGCGGGTGTTGGTGGTCCATTAAACCGATCTTCCATCAGATTGCTTTCGATTCGCTGCAGGTTTTCGTATAGATGGAATTGCTCGCCGAGTCCCTCCAGCCGTTCCCGCGTTATGTCCCGCTCTGCCGTATCGACCAACGATCCATAGATACCCCGGTACCCATGCTTCGTGTGTTCATCAAACCGGATAGAAAGCTTTCCGTTCACTCGGGTCCAAATTTCATTTTCAAAACCGAGCTTCAGGCTTGTTTGACCGGGGCCAGCGATAAAATCGAGAAATTTGACAACCGCTTCCGCGTTTTGACTCTTGACGGGCACAACATTGTAAGAACGGACGTTTGAAGTACTGTAGACGCCGTGTTTACCGTTCGGTCCGACCGGGAAATCAAGCGGGATCCATACCGCTTTCGGATCGTTTTTGCGGTTAGCCGCAATGTGGGTGCGTGTGTCAGACCAGGCCGCGGAATATAAGCCGACCCTGCCGGTCGCAACTTTTTCGCCAAGTACATCGATTTTATTGAGCGGGAACTCCGGGTCCAGAATATTCTGGTCGTACAAGCTGCGAAGATAAATGAGTGCTTCTTTCATTTCTGGGAGGATACCGGAGTAAACCAACTTACCATCCCGCTCATACCAAGCGTTCATTTGTACGCCGAAGGCGCCGAGAAATGGCGACGTTCTCCTGAGACGCTCCAGGATCGAGAGGCCAAAGGTATCCTTCCTTCCGTTTCCGTCCGGGTCTCCTTCGGCGAAAGCTTTCATCACCGCAGTAAACTCTTCGATTGTTCGCGGAGGCTGCAGGCCGAGCTTGTCCAGCCAGTCTTTTCGTGCGTAAACGATTTCAGTTCCCTTCACTTCATTTAGACTGGGTATTGCGTATATTTGGCCATTGACGGTTACGTTGTCCCAAGCTTCTTTTGGGATTTTGGCTTTCAGGTTCGCCCCATACTTTTCAATATAGTCATTCAAAGGCGTGAGCGCCTTTTGATTCACGAAATTGATAAACCAAGAAGGATTGCTCGTGTTCAGCAGATCTGGAGGCTCCCCAGACGTCATAATCACGTTTAGCTTTTCATCATATCCATTCAGCGGCGGTAGCGTCACATTCACCTGTACGCCGATGTTTCTCTCGATATAGTTCAGGTAGGGGTTGTTATTCTCATCCATTCCTTCTGGAAAGTTCATGCCTAGGCTGTTCACGACGATTCGTATGACCGGTTCCTGTACAGCTTCCGAAACTTTATCTTGGTTCATTAACCATTCCGGAAAGCTGCATCCGGAGGTAGCGAAGCACGTGAGTAAGGCTAGAATGGCCGCTCTTTTTCTTTTCATTACTCAACCACCCCTTCAGGCATAATGAAACCGGCATTCAATCGGCCAAAATCTTCTGTAAAACCGGCGTCAGCCCATCAGCCATTCGCAAAAAGCCAAGGTCGGTCGGATGGACTCCGTCAACGGTACATTCGTGCGCGTCCTCACCCAGCAGGTTAGATCCGTCGTAAAAATAAATGTTGGCATCGCCCAGCTCACGCTGCTGCTCTACGGTTCGGAGCTGGACTTGTTTGCGTTCCGCCCGATCTTTCGCCATTTGATCATGAAATTTTTCCTTAGCATAGGTGATGCGCGAGATTACTAGGATTGGAGTCAACGGGTGTTTATCTCGATAGATCGATATGAACTCGGGCAGTGTTGTCTGAAGCAGTTCAGTAGAAACACAGTTCGCCTCATAATCCAGTATCAGGCATGCAGGGTTCGGGATGTCCGAAAGGATATGAGCGAGTTCTGGTTCTCCTTTACCGTTGCCGGAAAAGCCCAGGTTGAGAAACTCCCTATTGATGCGGCGTGACATGATATTCGTATAAGCCATACCCGGACGGGCTGCGCAGCCGCCTTGTGTGATTGAAGTGCCGTAGACGATGATCTTCCCGCTATTTTCGTAAGCCGGTGGCGGAGCGATCTGCGCTTCCCGTTCCAAGCCGATCCAAACTTCCTCTACGCCTTGGTAGAGTGGGAAATTCAGCGTAATAATCCGGCTCTCCCGCTCCATATCCTTAAAAATAATAGCTTCGTATTCGGCCAGCGAGTGATCATAGACGGTTGTGCCGTAATATAGCTGCTCTCCCGGACCTCCAATGTAGCAGTCAAACCCGCACTGCCCTGTAGCCGTCATATGATACATATTGGCAGTCCCTGTCAGTTTTACTTTAACGCTCAAAGAAGTGGCATCCGTCTCGAAGCGGATTTGACCGCCAGCGGTGCAATTCGCCAATTGGGCTACCGCTTCCGGAATTTTCCAATCTGGTTTTGCCGGCAGCCGGCGGTAACGTCTTTCTTCGTGCAGCCAGCCGAAACCGGCAATATGAAATGGCTTCTCTAGCGGTGAATACCAATTAACATGATTGTCGCCGGATTGCTGAATTCGCATGTTTGCGTCCAACTGCACAGCGTTAACAGGTTGTTGTTGATTTGACATCATACATTCCTCCTCTACTTACTCCTTAAAATCCACACACATTGTAGGGCTTTGTTATCCATTTTCGACTCCGATCCAGCAATCCCTTTTTTTCATAGCCAATGGTTATTAAAGTACCAAAAGAAGTCATGGTCCTCCGCTGTGGCCTCGTTCCCGCTGTATTACAATGAGGATAACCTGTGAAATCCTGCAGGTGAGGAGGAAAAAGGAGGGAATATTTCCGTTGCCACACAAGAACAGCAACCACAACATTCAAGAATTTCATGCCGATATCGTCGTGATTGGCGGAGGAACCGGCGGCTGCGCAGCCGCGCTTGCCGCCGCCAAATCGGGCAAGACGGTGATCATGACCGAGGAAACCGATTGGATTGGAGGGCAATTAACGAGCCAGGCTGTTCCGCCAGATGAACACCCATGGATTGAACAATTCGGCTGCACCCGCACGTACCGGCAGTTCCGGGATGGGGTGCGTGATTATTACCGACGCCATTTTCCCCTTACCGAAGAGGCACGGTCCCGCATTCATCTTAATCCCGGGAACGGTGGCGTTTCGCGATTGTGCCATGAGTCACGCGCAGCATTGGCAGTTCTGCAGGAAATGCTGGCTCCTTATATTCACAGCGGGAGGCTGCAAATTCTTACCCGTCATCGCGCCGAATCGGCTTCCGTGGACGGAGATGACGTACGAACGGTAACGGTACGGAATTTGCTGACCGGGGAACTCGTGGAGCTATCCGCCGCCTACTTCCTTGACGCAACGGAATGTGGAGATGTTCTGCCGCTTGCAGGGGCGGAATATGTGACTGGGGCGGAGTCCAAGAGCCAAACCGGGGAACCACATGCCGTAGAAGGTGAAGCTCTTCCGCAGGACATGCAGGGATTTACATACTGCTTTGCTATGGACTACATCGAAGGCGAAGACCACACCATCGAACGTCCAGAGCGCTATGATTTCTGGCGGCAGTATAAAGCCGATTTTTGGCCAGATCGGCTGCTAAGCTGGTCCGGCGTACGCCCTCATACGCTAGAGCATGTCACTTATGAACTTTTTGAAGGGACGGAAAAGTACTCTCTGTTCTACTATCGGCGCATCATCGACAGCAGAAACTTCGAGCAAGGCTTTTATCCCGGTAGCATTACACTGGTCAACTGGCCGCAGAATGACTACTGGCTTGGTTCGGTCATCGACGTGAGCAATGAGGATAGAGAACGGAATCTGTGGGATGCGAAGCAGCTTAGCCTCTCATTGCTTTACTGGCTGCAAACGGAAGCGCCTCGGCCGGACGGGGGTTTCGGCTACCCTGGACTTCGTCTGCGCAAAGATATCGTCGGCACCGAGGACGGACTGGCCATGTCTCCGTACATGCGGGAGTCACGCAGGATCAAAGCCCAGTTTACCGTACTGGAGCAGCATGTTAGCACAGCATGCCGACCCGATGGGAAAGCAGAGCAATTCGCCGATTCTGTCGGCATCGGCTGTTACCGAATTGACCTGCATCCGAGCACGGGAAATCGCCATTATATCGATGTCTCCTCCCTGCCGTTTCAGATTCCACTGGGCAGCCTGATTCCTGTCCGCATAAATAATCTGCTTCCCGCTTGCAAAAATCTTGGCGTCACCCATATCACAAATGGCTGCTACAGGCTCCATCCGGTTGAATGGAACATCGGTGAAGCTGCTGGTTTTCTGGCAAGCCGCTGTATCGACCGTGAACTCCTGCCCCGCGAGGTGCGTAGCATGGAGTCTGAGCTTCGAGACTTCCAGAATATGCTTGTAAGCTATGGGATTGAGCTGGCTTGGCCAACCATTCATTCGGTCTAACAATAACCATTCTAGAGACGAGGAGATTTTCAAATGAGCAAAGTACGTATAGCGGTCATCGGAGCCGGATCCATTTCCGAAATGCATTTAAAATCATACCAAAATAATCCAGACGCTGAGCTTTATGCTATTTGCGACCTGAATGAAGAACGCGCTAAAGCGAAAGCCGAGAAATACGGCATAACACGTATTTACACGGACTACAAGGAATTACTTGCCGATCCAGAAGTCGATGCCGTCAGCATCTGTACGTGGAACAATAGCCATGCGCCGATCTCCATGGCTGCATTGGATGCCGGCAAAAACGTGCTTACCGAAAAACCGCTCTGCAAGACGGTGGGCGAAGCGCTGGCCGTGGAGGAAGCAGTCCACCGCTCTGGCAAAACGCTTCAGGTCGGCTTCGTCCGCAGATATGCTTCTAATACACGTATCATCAAATCGTTTCTAGAAAACGATGAACTCGGTGAAATTTACTACGCTAAAGCTTCGTGCATTCGTCGTCTCGGTAATCCGGGCGGCTGGTTTTCAGATGTTGAGCGTTCAGGCGGCGGTCCGCTGATTGATGTAGGTGTCCACGTTATCGACCTTTGCTGGTACCTGATGGGCCGACCGAAGGTGAAGTCAGTCTCCGGCAATACCTACAAAAGACTTGGCAATCGCGCCAACGTGAAAAACCTTGCCTTTTACAAGGCAGCTGACTATGACTCTTCCCGCAATACCGTAGAGGATATGGCGAATGCGCTGATTCGTTTCGAGAATGGCGCCTCCATCCTTGTAGACGTAAGCTTCACGCTTCATGCGAAGGAAGACGAGCTTACCGTGAAGCTGTATGGCGACAAAGGCGGTGCCGAACTGGAGCCTCAGCTATCCATCATTACGGAGAAGCATGATACCATCTTGAACATCACTCCGCAAATCAATAACCTGTCTTTTGATTTTGTTGCTGGGTTTCAGGATGAAATCAATTATTTCATTGAAGTATGCCAAGGAAAAAAAGAAACCATCTCTCCTGTTCAAGACGGTGTTGAAATGATGAAAATCCTTTGCGGTATCTATGAATCTAGCGAAAAAGGCGAAGAAATACACTTCTAAATAAGCAGCTTACGACAAAACTCAAATAGCATCGGTTCACAACTAGCCCTATCAAATGAAATGGAAGGATAGTGAAACCCGTTGAATAAGTCGAAATGGTTGTCTATGACCCTATTGCTCACAATGATCGTTTCCCTTTGGTCCACGACCGCGGTTGCTGCGGAGGCCGTCTTTGGCTCCGCTACCACAACCGCTGCTCCGACCGCCGCCGATTACATTGAAGTAGAAGCCGCTCCGGTCGACATTACCATTAATATTGAAGGTCCTCGCAAGCAAATTAATGCTGTTGATAAGGATGTTAGCGGCATCACCGATTATGTAGCTTTATTCACAACGGAGTATGCACCTCAAATTACGGTTGGAAAAACTTCCGTCGGCGTTGTCGTCGATGGAGCTAACCAGGTCACTCGGGTAGTAAACCCTTCCGTGAACGGCGGAGTGCCAGTCTGGACAGGACCTACTGACCTAGTCATCCCTCAAGGCGGTTACATCCTAGTATCGAATGACGACAGTTGGGCGAACAAAACCTACAAGCAATATCTCGCGAAAAATTTCAAGGTCGGTGACAAAATCAAGCTGCGCAAAAACGGTGAAGTCATCCCTGTCTCTGACTTAATGACAGGACAAGGCCTCAAAGCTCGGCTTAAGCTGAACAACGACGAATGGTTTACGGTAACCGAGCCGAAAACAGTGGTCTCCGGCAAGCTGGAAAACCTAGAGCAAGGTATCCCCTATTCGATTCGCGTGAACCAATCCTCGGTTGCTTTGCAAGCGAACGGCACCTTTCAGATCGAGGTTGGTCTCACGGAGGGTGTCAATTATCTTGACGTCATCGCCATCAAGAACGGGACGGAAAATGACCGCAAGACGCTTGTCGTGTTTTATAAAAAACAAAACGGTACCGCTAAGGAAGTCGTCCTCTGGGTCGACCAAGGAACGAATATTTTCAAGCTGCAAACGCCTGAAAATGTTCACGATATGCTGACCAAGGCAAAAGACGCCGGGGTCACGGCCATAGCATTAGATGTTAAAGGTGTAGAAGGCTTCGCCAACTACAAGAAGAACGACCTGACCGGTCGTCCGCATATCTCCCAAATGAATGCGCCGACCCGTGCGGGAGCGAATCCGAACCTAGACATGTTGGAAGAGTTCATCAGGTACGGGCATCAGCTCGGCATCAAAATCCATGCAGCGTTCAATGTCTTTGCTGAAGGCTCACCTGCGCATAACGAGTATGGGCTGCTGAATCAGCACCTCGACTGGGAAGAACATGTGTACCGTCCCGAGGATGGCGGCCAGATTCTACGGCTGCGTGAGAGCAACTATTACAAAACGGGCAAATCCCTCGTTGCTTTCGTTAACCCGGCTAATGATGACGTTAGAGCCTTCGAGTTGAAAAACATGGAAGAAGTCATCAAAAACTACGATGTTGACGGCGTCGTGCTCGACCGAACCCGCTATGACAATGAAACTGCCGACTTCAGCCCATTAACCCGCTCGAAGTTCGAGGCATTTCTCGCCGTTCGCGGTAAACAGCTTACAAATTGGCCGGCCGACGTTTTCACTTACGTGAACAATGTCCGGCAATTCGGACCGCTCATCAATGATTGGTGGGAGTTCCGCTCGCAGACGATCAAGACGTTTACGGATGAAGTCCGTTCGCTTACCAATCGCTACACGGCGCTGAAAGGCCATAAGATCTACTCTTCCGCCTATGTTGGCTCCTGGTTTGAGTCTTACTACCTGAACGGTGTCCACTGGGGCAGCCCGAATTTCAAATACGACAGCCGTTTGCAATTCCCGGACGACAGCCTTTACACTGAGTCTTACGCACAAACCGGTTATACGGGCAACATCGATTTTCTTATGATCGGCACGTATCAAACAACACAAAAAGAAATCGAGCATCACATCACGCTGGGCAACATTGTAACGAACGGTGAAGTTCCAATGTACGCGAGTATCGCGCTGGCGAACATCCAGGATCCCCCGCTGCAGCGGTCGGTGTTCCAGGCTGGCTTGTCGCAATCGAATGGTCTGATGCTCTTCGACTATTCGCAGGTTAATTGGTCGGTTGTGAAAGCGTCGCTCCAGAACGTGGAGTACGTCAAGGATTATCAAGTAGGCTCAAGTGTTCCTGGCAATCAGGAATCGTTCCTTGAAGGCGATTTGTACAATGTGAGCCGGAATGAGAATAATCTTAACGTCTATACGGATACTTTCGGTCAAACTACGGCTACAAGCACGTTCGGTGTCGAAGCGATCGTGGACAGCACCGGTAAAGTCACTAAAGTCGTTAACCAACAACAGGCGCTTAGCTGGAACTGGACGAACATGTCACCTAATAACAGCGTCATTCCGCAAGGCGGCTTCGTCATTTCTGCTTTAGATGCTTCAGGCGTTCGGACGAGACGGCAGCTGGTCGCCAAAACGTACAAGGTCGGCGATGCTGTCAGATCGGCCGTGCTGCGCGGTCACCTTGCCTATGCAAACACCAGCACACCGCTGAAGAATCTCGAGATCAAGGGCAATATCGAAGTGCTGGGGCCGGGTACGGCTGATGTTCGTTTGAACGGCGTTCCGGCTGCGCTGGCTAGCAACGGAGACTTCAGCGGAAATGTATCGCTGGAAGTAGGCGCCAATCCCGTAAAAATCTCCGTTTACGTAGACGGCCGCAAAACGAATGAAAAAACCGTAACCATAACGCGTACGGCTCCCGTCATCACAGGCATTGAGCTTGATTCTGCCGCCTACCGACTAGTGGCAGGCGACAAGCATGCAACTGTTGCGACCGCTGTCTACTCGGACGAAACGAGAGCCGTAATAAGTGGTGCTGTGTTCAGCTCCAGCAATCCTGAGGTAGCAGCCGTTGCCGCAGTCGGAACGGTTACCGCGCTGAAGGCCGGAACTGCGGAAATCTCCGCAGTATATGAAGGAAAAACAGCCAAATCAGTCGTTACTGTCGTCGAGTTGGCAAGTCTTTCCTTTGATGAGAATAAACATAGTCTTGTGAAAGGTGAGACCTTCAATGCACCGCTCAAAGCTACTTACTCAGATGGTACAATGGCGTACATCACCCAAGGCGCGACATTCATCTCTTCGCTCGATAAAGTTGCATCCATTGCTGCAGACGGCACTATCACAGCTGTGAAGCCTGGATCCGCAACCATTACTGTCTCTTATCGTGGCAAGCAATCGGAGATTAAGATCAAGGTATTCAATACTCACATAGAGAAGATCGAAGATAAAGAGAATGATGATGGCGTGTACGACGATGCAGCGAACGATAATAGAGAGAATGAAGTTGGAGATATGGGTTAAGGTTTGACAACGGATAGCATCACATGATCAAAAAAACATCCGGTTCCTTCTCAGAGAGAAGGTCCGGATGCTTTTTTTGAGGCAACTTGAGCAAATAAGCTGATTGGTCATTTAGCTGTATTTCGTGAAATAGAGGAAAATCGTTCCGCTTTACCAAGATATCGGCCTTTTGCAGCAATTTAGCGTATCGTCGTTCCTCTTCCTTTACCAAGTCGATAGTTGGAACCTTCATTGGGAGACGTATAGTCGTAACTTTCGGTTTGATTTTCCTGTATCTCAGCTTACGGCAGCTCCAACCACTGATAAGGCGTCTTTGCGGCCTTCATTCCAAATTCCAAAACCGTTGCAATTGCAATCGTTTCTGACTGCGGAACAGGCGGCTTACCCGTCTCGAAAAAACCGAAAAGATTCTCAATAAACGACCCAAAGAAATCCGACTCGATCTTTAGAAACTTCGATGACCCCGCTTCATAACTGAGCGCCATGCTGAACGGACATTCCCACCCATATAGGTTTATTGTTGCTTGGCGGCCGTCCGCATACCCGATCAGCAGCGCTGGCGTGTTTGCCGTTCCCGTCCACATCACTCGTTTGACATCCGTCCCCATCAGCGAGACGATCGGCTCCACCTGGTGGATCGAATAGTTTTCAAATTGTCCCGGTCCTAGGCTGCAAATGGACTCTATCCCTTGCTTTTCTAGTCCTATATATTCTGAAGCGAACCTTAAAGCCGAAGTCGAGTACATGGGGGTCCCATGCTTGTCTGCGAGTTCGAACATCCGCAAGGCCGCTGCCCGGTTAGGCGCGAACGTTTTATCGATATAGGTAGGCTTGCCGGAACGAAGTGGAATCAGCGACAATTCCTCATGGTACTCGGGATGATCTGGCGATAGAACAACCAAGTAGTCACTCTGTTCCACAACCGCCTCGATCGAGTCAAGAAGCTGGATTCCCTTCTTCTCGCTCCAATCCGTATTACTAAGCTTTCCTTCCATATTCGACTTGCCATAAGCGTATGCGACCTTCATGCTGCCACTCGATGCCCTTTCAATCCAACCCGGATATTTCTCCGCATGCCACTCGTCCAGAAAATAGTCAATAAACCCGATCTTTTTCATCCACATCTCACTCCCTCAGAGAAATAAAACCCCCACGGCGTGAACCGCAGGGGATAATTGCACCTTAAAACAAGCTTACTTCTTGTTCGCTGCGTACCATTCGTTGACAGCTTTCGTCATTTCGTCTCCGCCATCTGCTTTCCACTGAGTCACGAATTTATCATAATTTTCGAGCTGCTCTGCACCTGTGATGTATTTCAAGAAGGTATCTTCCATCAACTTTTGCAGTTTTAAGTTGTACTTACCGATTGCTTCAAGCGGAGGTGCAAAAGAAAGCGGGTCTACGACGATGTTGCCTTTGGCAGCTTCCTGATTTTTGTTAAACGCATCGGTCAGGATAGGATCTTTACGAACACGCGCCTGCCAGTAGATCGGGTAGTTTTTCTCATCCACTCCTGTGAGAAACGAAGAAGCGTTGTTATACTGGTCGTTGAAAATCGGCAGAATCGGGAAGTAGTTGCCGTTTTCCACCTTATGGTGAACGCCTTCTTTACCGATCGTCGCTTCCTTGTGAATGTCTTTGTCGAGCTTCAAATCCAGGTATTTGATAATCTCTTCCTTGTTTTCAGCCCATTTCGGTATACCCACGTAATAGCTGATACCTGCTGAACCCATAACTTGTACTTTGCCATCATCGCCTTTCAGGTAAGGTAGGCTTGCGATTTTGGCGTTTGGTGTGTTTTTCAGAAGTGCATTTTGTACGGTAGGCGCGTTGAAGTAGCCGTTCGAGATCATAGCCGCTTTGCCGCTCGTGAAGTTCTCGATGACTTTGTTCGCCTGATTGAGAGACCATTCCTGATCAATCAATTTCTCTGAATAAAGCTTCTTCATGAACTCTAAGTATTTTTTCATGTTCGGGTTTTCTACCACATTGACCAGTTTGCCGTTAACATCCTGCCAACCGGTAGTTGCGGACGACTGAACCAGCGTGAGGCCGAACGTCGGCATGATTTCAGGAACGAGCGGGGTTTTACCGCCGGACAACGCCATGACATTCTTCTTCTCTTTGATCGTCTTCATAACGTTGTACAGCTCGTCGCGTGTTGTCGGGGCCTTAAGTCCGAGTTCATCCATCCAATCCTGGCGCACGATAAGCGCTGAGTTGACGATCGTACCCGAACCGGTCTGTGGAATACCGTAAATTTTACCGTTCAGCTTGGCCCCGTTCCAGGAGTTTTGGGAAATAACGTTCTTCATGTTCGTGCCATATTTGTTTACCAACTCATCGATCGGCTCCAGGGCGCCAGATGTTGAGAGTCTGGAATACTGCGGGCCACTGAGCAGCATGAATCCATATTTTTCCTTGTTAGCCATGAGCAGGTTAAGCTTGTCGTCTGGGTTCTCGACCGGCAGCATGTCGTAGGTAACTTTGTAGCCGGTTTTTTCGTTCAGGAACTTCGCCACGACTTCAGCATTTGGATCAAAACGCGCATATTGCAACAGCGCCTTGAATTCTGGCTTCGGCTTATTGGTATCTACAGTTGCGATTGGAGCTGTTGATGCAGACGGTGCAGTGGTAGTCCCTGCCGTTTGGCCGTTTCCGCCACAAGCGGTGATAGACGCTGCCAAAGTCGTGATGGACATCAGAGCTAAAAATTTTTTTACCATGAAAGAGCCTCCCTTTTTCATTCTTTGAGTATGGAGAAGTGCGTAAAACCAAATTTCATGGAACCATCTTTGAGCCTGCCCACCACCACCCTTCAAGTTTTGTTTGTGAGATTCAGCCTTTAACGGAACCTACTAGAACACCCTTAACGAAATATTTTTGCAGGAACGGATACACGAGTATGATCGGCAGCGTCGCCAGAATGATGGAAGCCGCTTGGATCGACTGCGGTGAAACATTCAGCGATGCGTCAACATTGGTCCGCATGAAGGCATCCGTCGAAGAGACGAATAATTCCTTTAAATAAAGCTGCAGCGGTTTCATTTCTACCGAGTTGATATAGATAAGCGACGTAAAGTAGTCGTTCCAGAACGTAACCGCGTAGAACAATGCGATGGTTGCCAGCACTGGCATCGACAGAGGCAAGATGATACGCACAAAGATCGTCATATTGCTGGCCCCATCCATTTTCGCCGATTCTTCGAGACTGTCGGGCAGGCTTTCGAAATAGCTTTTGACAATGAGCATGTTGTACACGTTAATCATTAATGGTAGGAAGAGAACCGGAAGTTTATCGATAAGATTAAGCTTGTGCATTAGCAGGTAAGTCGGGATCAATCCACCGCTGAACAGCATAGTAAACAGGTACATGATGATAAAAAACTTGCGTCCCCGCAGCCTCGGCTTAGAAAGTGGATAAGCGGCTAACGTCGTCATGAATAACGCGAGCAGCGAACCAACCAGCGTCACCGTAATGGAAACCATAAACGCATTCAGGAATAAGGAATTGCTCGCCACATACTTGTAAGTCCCTATTTGAAAATCGATCGGGTACAAGGTAACCATCCCTGAAACGACCGCCGCCTCGCTGCTAAGCGATTTGGCGATGAGATTGATGAACGGAAAGATGGTGGAAAGTCCCATCAGGATAAAGAAAATATGATTGACTACTGTGAAGATTTTCTCGCCACGGGATGTTCGGATGGCTCCAGACCTTCTAACGGCAGGTGATTGTAAGGTGCCTTTTGTATACATAGCTGATCCTCCTAAAAGTTTTGCTTTAGCAAAACTAACATCGTAAGCATAAGCTTTATTCGCCGTTTACCAGATACCTCGTCCGAAAAACTTACGGGCCAAGCCGTTTCCCGTTAAGATCAAAATAAACGCAACCACGGATTCGAATACTCCTACGGCGGTTGAGAAGCTGTAATCCTGTTCACCGAGACCTATGCGATAAACAAAGGTGCCAATAACATCTGCGACGTTGTATACGCTTGGGTTGTACATAACGAGAATTTGTTCAGTTCCCGCCTCGAGCACATAGCCGAGCCGAAGGATGAACATGAGCAGGATAATCGGAACCAGACCGGGCAGCGTAATATGTATGATTTGCTTCCATTTATTAGCGCCATCTATTTTGGCCGCTTCGTACAAGCCGGGATCGATACTGGCCAAAGCCGCCAAGTATATGATCGTGTTCCAGCCGGTCTCCTTCCAGCCTGCCGTGCTGATGAGAACCGAGCGGAAAATGTGGCTGTCCAGGAAAAAGCGGATCGGTTCGCCGCCCATGGCGACGATTATTTTGTTGACGATACCGCCGTTCGTGGAAAGCAGATCGATGAACAAGCCACTGACGATAACCCAAGACAGGAAGTGAGGCAGATAAACCACGGTTTGTACGCTTTTTTTGAACGCCATGTTCTTCAATTCATTAAGCAAAATGGCGACCACAATCGGGAGCGGAAAGAGAAATACGATTTTGTAAATAGAAATGATCAAGGTGTTCTGGAACACCTGCAAAAAACTGGCGGATGAAATCAATTTATCGAAATGCTTCCACCCGACCCATGGACTTGCGGCCATACCATCGAAAATATTGAAATCCTTGAAAGCAATGATAATCCCGTACATCGGCGTGTACTTAAACAGCAGCAGAAATGCGATACCGGGAATGAGTGCGAGATACAAATCCCAATCTTTCCTGATATCGATCCACAATTGTCGTCTATAGCTCTTTTTACTATTTTTTTTTGTTAATATGACAGTTTCCGTTGTAGTGGTCGTTTCTCGCAAGGTGTCTCCTCCTTCTTACCTGTCTTTCTTAGATTTAGTTTATCACCCACCGTTTTTTTGCGAATTAGAGGAATATTACTTGTTTTGGTACTTTCATAACTTCTCGCGTCTGACATATGAGAAAACCTCTATCGAGGCCATTCAAAGATGAGCGACCGCGTTTAGAGGTAGGTTTTATCGCCAATAAGAAAGCGGTTTTCGGGAACCGAAAACTTATACTTTCTTATGTGGTAAAAAACCTTCCCAGATGAACTGAGAAGGCTGCCAAACGGCTTTCAAGGAATTCAATGACGAACTTCCCCGGGCGTCACGCCCCAATATTTACGGAATACTCTTGTAAAATAGCTCACATCCCTATACCCGACACCAGCTGCGGCGTCGTATACCCGTGCTCCCTCTTGCAGGATTGCCTTGGCTCGCTCCATTTTACGTTCCAGTACATAGGTGGAAAAGGCTTTTCCTGTTTCTTGTTTGAAGAGACGGCTAAGGTAGGATGAGTTAACATACAGCCGGTCGGCGACAGCATGCAGCGTCATTTCCTGATCGATTTCATTTTCGACTAGACTTAATATAGTCTTAATCATGCCATGACTCGTCGATTTCCGTCTCTGGCTGGCATAGGTTAAATACGCTCTAATCATTCGCTGCAGCCAAAATAGAATTTGTTCCTTCGCGGCTAGTTCCAAGTGATTTTGAAAATAAACGTAATCCTCACCGGCGACTTCCCGCACTGGCCAGCCCTGTTTCTGGATCATACAAATAAAGAGGCTTGTGAAATAAAGGATGTGCTCATGCATGTCTTCAACCGTTTCCGCTTTGGCCATGCCGCCGTCCCAGAGGGCAGATAACGTTTCGATCGCTTTGTCGCCTTCCCCTGTTTCGAGTGCGATTTCCAGCGCTTTCTCCAGGTTTGGTTGAAATGACAGTTCCGGTTCTCTCCCCTGCTCTTCACGGTACGGGATCGCCAAATCATAGCCCAGTACAATCCGATTCTGTAAGGCGCGAACCGCCTGTACGTACAGTTTGTTCATATCCTCTTGGCCGCCTGTTATCCCGCTAATCCCCGCACTTGCACTTAGCCTAAGGCAGCTTCGTACAGTTAAAAGCAGCTTTTCGGTCACTGCATTGATTTTCTGGAGGGCTACTCCAGGCTCTTCATTTCCATCAAGCTGGAACACGACGACTGTGCAGCCCGCATAATCGGTAGACACCCAACAAGGAGTTGCCAGCAATGTTTCCTTCACGATACTGCTCAGCGAAAATTGGAGCAGCGAAATATCTTTCTTGCTGAATCGGGTTTCATCCTCCGACAGCGGGTCCATATCGACTACGGCAACAGCATATTCGGCATCTTTTTGTAAATCCAGTTGAAGATCCTTGCTTTTTTGTTCCAGCTCCCAAGGTTCGTACTTTCCGTTCAGCCACCCTTGGAAAAATTCATTGATTAGGTGTGGAAGATGCAGCTTCCATTTTTGCTTTAGCTCATCTTCGTTATGGCGCTGCTCAAGCTCACTCTTCAACCGGTCTGCCGCTTCGAGCACCGTCTCCAATATCTCCTCGTCCCCTGCCGGTTTTAACAAATATTTCATAACACCAAGCCCCAGTGCCTCTTGAGCGTATGCGAAATCGTCATGTCCGCTGAGAACAATGATTTTCAACAAAGGGTCATCTTGGCGAAGTTGTCTTGCTAAAGTCAGTCCGTCCATCTCCGGCATCTGCAGGTCCAGTAAGATAATCTCTGGCTTTTTGCGATCGATCAGCCGCAGAGCTTCCATTCCGTTTCCAGCCTGCCCGACGACTTCGATTCCGTGCTTGTCCCAGGGAATGTTGTTGGCTAGTGCGTTTCTGAGGCGGACTTCATCTTCCACAATTAATAAATTCATAGATGGAATCTCCTTGATGGATAAGATGTATTCTGAACCCATTCGCTCATGGCACGTTACTTTCCTGCCTTGGTCTTACTTCACTTGTTTGATTCGTGAGTATAGCAGAAGCTCTTGAATTTCCTTTAAAGTTTTAGTCAGCTGGAGCTCGACGGCTGGATGAACAATCCCCGCCTCCAACTTTTCCTTTATCCATTGCTTGAACGCTAATACCTCAGTTTCCAATGTGACTAAATCATCCTTTTGAAGTAAGCCAAGAACGAATTCCACTCTGTTTACAATCTCTATCGCTGCCTCTTCACTGACTACCCCGCGCGGAATGTACACCTGCTCCACATCTACTACTGCCGCTTCAAGTAATCCTTGTATAGCACGCAGCGGAAACATCCCCGTGGATATTGCCTTGGTTCTCCACGGACCCATCCGCAGAACCCTTATCGCTTCATTACTCGCTTGGCCGAATGCAAATATCACCGTCCCATTATCAAGATCACGCGCAGCAAGTACCTGATCAACTGTTTCGAGTGCTCCCAATCGGATGTACATTGGGTATATGCCGCTGTAAACCAAATTTCCTGGCTGCAGCTCGTTTTTGTGCAGTTGAACCGACTCCCTTACCGCAAAGGGACTAGAATAATACGCCTGTGGAATAACGACATCGACATGCTGCGACCAATTCCCGATTTTCTCAGATTCCGCCCCCGGCTCTGGTGCAGCTGACACGATGACCTGCGGATTGATGCTTTTTATTTCCTTGTATAAGTCCGCCACAAAATCATCCTCAATCTGCTCCAACCAGTCCGTCCACGTTTTCCAAAGCTCCTGCTGCCGCTCTGCATCAGTTCCAAGGGGATCATTACCATGCTCACGACGAAATGCCTCACGTGCATACTCACTGAAGCAGTAGCTTTCCTTCCAATCAGCGGAATGCGGAAACCGCATAAAATCCAGATTGATTCCGGCAACCCCATATGTCATAATCATCTCTTTCATGATGTCGAGCAGATATTGCCGTACCTCCGGATTCGTAATATCAAGCCAAAAGTAACCGGTCTCCTGCTGAGGCAGGGGCTTTTCGGACCCGGTTTGGCGTCTCGAAAACGCGGACCATTCTGGAAGCGTCCGAAGCACCGGACCTCCTGTTGGGTCGACTCCGACCATGAACCCGTCCAGCCAAGCGTGCACGGCGATGCCCCGCTCCCCGGCCTCCTTAACGAAAGCCTCAAGAGGATCCCATCCCCGAAAAGCAGGGTGCTGCTCCTCCACTCGTCTGGCAGTAGCTACACGGCTCGGATAAATCGTATACCCCCAAAACCAAGTCTCTAGATACAACTCGTTGAAGCCAGCAGCCTGCACACGGTCCAAGGTGCGGCACACCTCCTCACGGCTTTGCTCCGTCGGGCGGTACCAGACTCCACGGGCTTCCGCCACTCTGCTCGGCAGAGCTAGAAAATAACCGTCCAATGCCTCCGCTGACGTCTGCTTCGCGACTCTCATACACGCACCTGAGTCTGTGAGCTGAAGTTCCCGCGCTTCCTCCAACAGATGAACCGCCCTTCCCACATGCTCTCTTGCCAAGTCAAAAGGAGCATTCACACATGCGTCCCAATTCTCCTTAATAGTCCGCTGCGCATTTGCAATCAGCTTTTCCGCCTGTTCCAAACACAAGTTGATTTCTTGCTCAGCCATAGTTAATTATCCCTTCATGGTGTGTTTGGTATAGAAATTATCATATCTATGGTGGACTTGATAGGGGACAGTGGATACTTTCTTTGGTATTTTGACATGGAAAAAAGTCTCCTGGCGAATTAAACCCTCACCACGAGACTTCTTCTTATTTTAGTGATCTCAGACTAGCTTTATAATTACTCTCTCAGCGCTTCTTTCAATTTCGTGGACATGCTATCCATGGAGCCCGAAGACGGACGCTTAACTCCACGTAGTTTCGCGATTTCTTGTTTCAATCTCTCGTTTTCTAATGTCAATTTTTTGATCTGATCTAGGAGCTGTTCCTTTTCTGAGCCTTCTTTATTTTCCAACAGTATCCCGCCCTTTCCTTCCGAATAAAAATACCCCCTCGCAGCAGCAGATCATCACCTTGGATTCTCTCCATTCGTCAAGGGGGTTTGTATAGGGATCTTTGGTCGTAGATCAAAGTCTCTCCTATTATTTGTTCAATTCAATCGTATAAAGACGTCCTGTTTCTTCCCAAATTTCGCCTGGCTCCAAGGAAACAAGTCCAATTTGATCAGCCGGGAGATCTACGTTTGGTGCATTTACCAGATTCAGTTGCGGTTCTGGGCAGAAAAACCCTTCAGCTGCGCCATTATTCCAGATCATCCACTGTTTGTAGGAAGTCCCTACATCATAGACCAGTTTGATACCTTCGCGTGAATCTGTCAACTCCATATAGTTACGACCATTTTGCGGTGAGGTTGTGTAATGATTATCCATAGATTCAAAGAATGGCGACAAGCCGCCTACTTTCATCTTCTCTTCGTCAGCTGACAATGGCTGATACTCCCCAGTTGGCAGCATTCTTTCACTCATTTCCCAGCGGTGGCCGATCGTCATTTTGAACCCATAATCAGAAGCCTGACTGTTCGGCGCAAAAGGTGCATTAATCGTCGTATGATACGCTAACAAGCAAGGCATAGCCTCTTTGCCTTCATTATGTACGGATACATGCTGATGCAAACCGTGTGCATTCAATGTGTAAGTCAAGCGAATCGTGAACTCATGCGGTAAATACGTATAAACCGAATGCCCTTCTCTTACGCGTAATGCTAAGGTAACACGACTCTCAGATTCATCCGCACTAAATTTCTCAACAGCCCATGGAATATTGTGCACAAAACCGTGTAGGTGATTTCCTGTTTTCGGTTCATTGATCGGAAATTCATAGACTTTGCCTTTCCAAGGAAACTTCCCATCCTCATATCGATTAGGTGGAAATAATACCGGAATCCCGTGCACAATTGGACGTGCTTTAAAATCTTCCATCTCTTCCATTGCAGGCTCACGCAAAAAGCGGTATTCTTTTTCAGTATCTCTAAAAGCAATTAGATTAGCGCCAATTTCCGGTAAAACAGCTGCTTCGTAACGGCCAGCTTGTAACCAAATGGCTTTGTCTCCATGATATGTT
The DNA here is from genome assembly GCF_013141715.1 of Paenibacillus phytorum. Taxonomy (GTDB): domain Bacteria; phylum Bacillota; class Bacilli; order Paenibacillales; family NBRC-103111; genus Paenibacillus_E; species Paenibacillus_E phytorum. The sequence continues at coordinate 103,476 of NZ_WHOA01000148.1, forward strand.
CCTTCAAACGCTTTCGTCGTCATTTTGTGTTAACCTCCTACATAGCTGTGCCTTTAAATTTGGACAGGCTTATATGAATTTACTCTAAATCATGTGAAACAAAGAAGTCAATGGATGAAAATAACGTGAACAATGATAAATGTGACTTTCGGTAAGATGAGAAAACCGTCCCCCTTAAAAAGGATGAACGGTTTCTCATTTATTAAAAGCACAATTCTACTTGCTATCTGTTTAGTGTTTCCAAGCAACCTCACTCCAGCGAAGCTCATTACGGAACTGCAGCACTGAGGTGTTCTTATTAATAATCACAACTTCGACTCCAGCTAATTCTGCCCAGTCCACTAATTGCTCCGTACTTACGTTATATGAAAATACCGTGTGATGCGCGCCGCCAGCGTAAATCCAAGCTTCTGCAGAATCTCGCAGCGATGGTTGCGGCTTCCAAAGCACACGCGCTACAGGCAATTTAGGCATAGCTTTGACTGGTTGAACAGCGTCAACTTCGTTAATCAGCAAACGGAATCGGTTGCCCATATCGATCAGCGATGCATTCAGAGCTGTCCCTGAAGCACCGTCGAAAACGAGGCGAGCTGGATCCGCTTTACCGCCGATACCGAGCGGATGAACCTCGATTTTGGGACGCGTAGCTGCAATTGTCGGACAAATTTCTAACATATGTGCGCCAAGCACGAGCTCTTGACCTGGCTCCATATGGTAGGTGTAATCCTCCATGAAGGACGTTCCTTTGTTGTCGGCGATGATCTTCATCACGCGTGTCAACGCCGCCGTTTTCCAATCGCCTTCACCGCCAAAGCCGTATCCTTGCCCCATCAACCGCTGAACGGCAAGTCCTGGCAGCTGCTTCAGCCCATGCAAATCCTCGAAAGTTGTCGTGAATGCGCCGAAGCCGCCTTCTTGCAAGAAACTTTTCATTCCAAGCTCGATGCGAGCTTGCTCACGAATCGCTTCACGCACTGGACCTGCCGAGCGGCCTTCAGCCATAATATCATAAACTTCATTGTACTCGTCCATTAAATGATCGACCTCAGCTTCTGAGATGTCTCCTACACGCTGTACAAGATCGCCAACCCCGTAGCCATTGATGGACCAACCAAATTTAATTTGAGCTTCCACTTTATCGCCTTCCGTAACAGCCACTTGACGCATGTTATCACCAAAACGAGCCACTTTCAGACTGCGTCCTTCTACGAAAGCAACCGCTGTACGCATCCAACCAGCAATGCGACTTAGTACAGCTGGATCTTCCCAGTAGCCAACAACCACTTTACGTGAAATACCCATACGTGCACCGATAAAGCCATACTCGCGGTCGCCATGCGCCGCTTGATTCAGGTTCATGAAGTCCATATCGATCGATTCCCACGGGATATCACGATTGAATTGGGTATGTAAGTGAAGCAGCGGTTTGCGATATTCAGCGAGACCGGCAATCCACATTTTTGCTGGCGAAAACGTATGCATCCATGTAATGATTCCTGCGCAAGTGTCATCCGCATTGGCATCCAGACAAAGTCTCCGGATGGCATCTGGTGTTGTCAGTACAGGTTTGAAAATTAGTTTACTCGGAATTGACGAGTCACGGTCAATCCCTTCTGTGATTTGCTTGGAATGCTCATCCACTTGCAGCAATGTCTCAGGTCCATACAAATGCTGACTTCCGGTGACGAACCAAAATACTTTTTCTGAAAAAGGGTTCATGGCTAATAGCCTCCTTGGTTGGTTAGGAATGTAAGAATCCGAACTAATGACGAGCTTCCTCACGAATAGAACGAAGTCTCTTCATCACATCATTCTCTCCGCGTCCGAAATAATCATGCAGTTTGCTGTACTCCTGATAAAGCTGCTCATAGACAGCTACATTCTCTGCGATTGGCTTGAACGTTTCTTTCCGAACACGTGCCATTTTGTGCGCTGCGTCAACGATATTGTCATAACCGCCATTGGCAGCACCTGCAGCAACAGCCCCGAACATCGCTGCTCCTAGAGCTGGCGTTTGTTTGGAATCCGCGATTTTGATCTCCCGATTCGTTACATCGGCATAAATTTGCATGAGTAGGCGATTTTTCTGCGGTAACCCGCCACAAGCGAATAATTCTTGCACTTCTACGCCATTATTGTGGAATGCGTCGACAATTTTACGTGTTCCGAACGCAGTTGCTTCCAGTAATGTGCGGTAAATTTCCTCTGGCTTCGTTAAGAGAGAATAACCTAAAATAAGACCGTTTAATTCGGTGTCCACGAGTACGGAACGATTACCGTTCCACCAGTCCAGGGCAAGTAAACCGGTTTCTCCCGGTTTGTAAGCGGATGCATGGCGTTCCAGCCATTCATGCACATTCGTTCCTTCTTCCTCAGCCGCAGCTTGCACATAAGCTGGTACACCCTGCTCCACATACCAAGCGAAAATATCCCCAACCGCCGACTGACCAGCTTCATAGCCCAAATATCCAGGAATAATGCCGTCTTCTACGACGCCGCACATCCCTTCAACTTCTCTCTCTTCTGTTCCTAGCAGCATATGACAAATGGAAGTCCCCATCGCCATGACCAGTTTACCTGGTGTTACTACACCAACACCTGGAACAGCTGCGTGTGCATCTACGTTACCGACGGCAATGGCAGTTCCTGGCTTCAGACCCATCATTTTAGCCATTGCTTCTGTTAGCTCACCAGCTTTGGTGCCGAGTGGAACAACATCACCGCGAAGCTTAGTTTCTGTTAAATTTTCAAGACGAGGATCGAGAGCCTTAAAGAAAGCTTTACTCGGATAGCCATCTTTTTTATGCCAAATGGACTTATAGCCTGTGGTACAGCTGTTACGGACAATGTCCGATTGACCCGTCATTTGCGAGACGACCCAATCTGTTGCTTCCATGAATCGATCGGTTTGCTCATAAATATCAGGAGCTTCGTTTAAGATTTGCCAAACCTTCGCAATCATCCATTCAGAAGATATTTTGCCGCCGTAACGAGCAAGGAACGATTCTCCTCGGCTTTCCGCGATCTCGTTAATAAGATTCGCCTCGTCTTGAGCCGCATGATGCTTCCATAGCTTCACCCAGCTGTGTGGATTATTCGTTAGTAGCGGATTGAAACAAAGCGGCTGGCCCTCTTTATCAATCGGGAGCATCGTACATGCCGTGAAATCAATACCAAGTCCGATAATATCGGCTGGATTCACACCGGATGCCTGCACAACGGTTGGAACAGACTGGGTCAATACATCGATATAGTCTTGGGGATGCTGCAAAGCCCAATCATACGCAAGCTTGATCCCAGATATGGGCAACTTCTCATCAATAACGTTGTGCGGGTATGGCGTTACATGATCGGCAACCTCAGTTCCATCACTCAAATCGACCAATACGGCACGGCCAGATTCCGTTCCATAGTCAACACCAATCGCATATCTTTTAGACATGGATAGCCTCCTTCAAATTTCAGCTGTTTCTATATTCAGTATATCACTTGTACGTACAAGTTGGCTAGATGAATTTTTGTGACAGTTAAACTCGGATGGTTGACTCCCTGACGATTAATTCCGGCTTATAGACTTTCCCCGTTTTACTTCCATTTGCTCGTTTATTCTGTATCATATCGATCAATATCTCAGCTGCATCAGCACCCATTTCCGTTTTTGGATGCGAAAGTGTCGTCAGCTTGACCTCTGTTGCGGTTGCTAAAGAAGAGTCATCAAAACCGACTAGCGAGATATCCTGCGGCACTTGAAGACCTGTTGTACGTACAGCTTCAAGCAGATGAATAGCTATCTCATCATTGTAGCAAACGAAAGCCGTTGGCCGCTCATCCTCCTGACCTAGCATCGCTATTGCGCTTTCGTAAGGTTTTTGTCTCTTCTCCTCCGTCGAATAATGAATGACGAATTCCGGTAACAACGGGATTTGATAGTGATGATGAGCACGAATAAACCCTTTCAGCCGATTAACCCCCTGCAAGTCATCCGTCTTGAAGAAACCAGCAATACGGCGATGCCCAAGCTCAATTAAATGCTGAGCAGCCTTGAATCCGCCCTCTTCATCATCCACAACCAAAGAAGGACAATTCATCTCCGGATACCGCTCATTAATCATCAAATAAGGAATATGCTGATAGTCTAAGGAAAGGTAATAGTTTAAATTCGGATTGCCTTCCGCGCTTTTGGTCGGCTCAATAATAAGGCCGCTTAAGGGCTGACTCATCATCATGTCAAGGCTTTCCTTCTCTTTTTCCTTATCGTTGTCTGTGGAAGACAAGAGCAGTCTGTATCCTCTCGCACGTAAGGCAGACTCCGCTCCTCTTACGATATGTGGAAAAATATAATCAGATATATAAGTTGTCAGAATGCCAATGGTTTGCACATCTCGACTTTTTTGCGTTTGAGGCGTGGAAACGAATGTCCCTTTTCCTTGCATCCGATATAGCCAACCTTCTTGCTCTAACTCGCCGAACGTCTGACGAACGGTTTGACGGCTCATCTGAAATTGCTCGGCTATTTCATTTTCTGATGGCATTTGATCATTCGGTTTCAGTTTCCCGGTATGAAGCCACGATAGGATCTCCTGTTTCAACTGTAAGTATTTCGGCATTTGCTTTTCTTTCATAATTCACCTCAGGTTATTGATTCTGACCGTATTATATCATTTACTCAACTTGTATGTACATATAGGGGGAGTTTAGAGGTGTACAATAAGTAAGCGCGAAAAAAGCGCTTATTCAGGAGCGCACGAGCAAATAAGCGCTTTTTCCGCGCTTACAGCGAAATCTCTGCGAGCCGAAGCTCGTTGACGGAGTCTGAGAAGCCGGAAATCGACTTCTCAGCAGATCATCCCGCGCGTTCGTTCTGAATAAGCGCGTTTTTCGCGCTTATTCAGGAGCGCCGATCATATAAGCGCACTAGCAAATAAGCTCGGAAAACGCGCTTAAGCTGGAGCGGTCAAATAAAAAAGGGTAAGCTTTGCATACAACAAAAGCAGCACGCCCTCTGACAAGGAACGCACTGCTTTTAAAGGTGTTGAAGCACAAAAGCCCTCATTAAATCGAATAAAAAGATCAGTCTACATAAACACGTATATGCTGTATCGCATTATAGCCGTAACCTTTTACATTCCAATCGGCCATTTCACTTTGAGTATTACCTGCTGCATCCTTAGCCCTGACCTTAATGTCGTAGGTTCCGGATTCAGTTACCGTCCATTTCCAACACCAACGCCTCCAAGAATATGTTTCTTGTTGTTCCAACCAAGTTGCAGCATGCCAGGTGTTTCCGTTGTCCGTACTTATCTCTACCAGAACGACTGGATCACTCCCAGATATCGCTATTCCCCATACCCAATTCTCCCCTTTTGCCAATACCTCCTGATCAGTTGGTCCCGCAATGGTCGAATTAAGACGAATGGTAGTAACCGGTTCGGAAGCGGATGGAGTTAATGGTTTTCGATCAAACACATAATCTACGACTTGGAAAGGTCCTTGAAAGTGTTCCTCTATAACGACGATACGGTGTAGCCATTTGACTGAAGCCATTCCGTACCATCCTGGAACAATTAATCTAGCTGGATAACCATGACGGAAGGGCAGCGGTTTGCCATTCATGTATAGGGCTACAATCGTATCGGGATGCAAAGCCTGTTCCAGAGATAAACTTCTTGTATAGGAAAACACGCCTGGCATATCCGTTCGAACTCCCTTATCCATGCCCTCGAACGTTACTTCTCGTGCATTCCTTCGAACTTCGGCTGCATACAATAAATCTTGAAGACGAACCCCTGTCCAAACCGCATGACTAATTGCTCCTAGTCCCCACTGCTCGCCGCGAGTTTTCGGTTGAAAAAATGACCTCTTATCTCCAACACACTCGAGTGTTACAGGCAGTGTAACTTGAGGCATTTTTAAGAGATCATGATACCGAAAATGAATTGGTTTATTTACACATCCTTCAATAGAAAGTCCCCAAGTTCGCATGTCCACATTCGGATATGGAAAATGGTTTCGGATATAAAACAGATGTTCAGGCGTGACTCTACTGGATAATGCCAGCATTGGGAATTCTTGATTTTCTGGCATGATTCTTCGTGTAATCAAATGAGGCGAATACAACAATTTAACCATCCTTTCGTAAGAACAAGATCTTACTTAAAGATATGGATCATTTATTGAAAAGAGACTCCTGTATCGCCTTCCACCCTATTCAGACACGACATCTATTTAAAAGTAAAAGGGGCTGTCGATTGACAGTCCCTTTTTAAATAAGAATTTTAGTCCGAATATGTCCATACATTAGATTGTGCCCTCACTTGAAAGGAGTCCTTCTATGTGCAATTATCCAGTTAATAAGTCGGCCTCTTTCTCCCATTATAAATGCCCACCTACAATAGAAGTCCTAGGTACGGGAACAGCGGCTGCAATTCCCGACAGAGCGATAGTGGTGCTGGGCGCCATAACTGAAGGTCCTGTCTTACCTGCTGTCCAAACCGAAAACGCAAAGATCGTAACCACGATCATTCAGTCCTTATTAAATCTAAACATCCCCCGGGAAAAGATACAAACGTACGATTTTGGAATTGAAATTCAGTACGATTACCAAGAAGGGAAGCAAATTTTTCGAGGCTATAAAGTAACCCATCTCTTACAAATCACTAACGATAGAGTAGAACTGACAGGAATTATCGTTGACACTGCCGTTTCCAGTGGTGCCAATAACATCACCGACATTAAGTTTACGACTTCACAACCAGAATTTTACGAAAATCAGGCATTATCGCTTGCCATTCGAAACGCCCATCAAAAGGCAGTGACCATTGCAAATACACTGGGAGTTACTCTTGTCACAGTCCCCAGTCAAATCCAAGAAATTACCGGAACCGCTGAACCCATCCCTTATGCAGCTACCATGCTTTCCAAAAGTACCGTTACCCCGATCCAACCGGGACAATTAACGATTTATGCCAAAGTACGCGTGTGGTACCAGTTCGCAGACCGATGACGAATCTTGCTGGTTTCAGTGATTCCACAACCTCTCAACAAGTTTTAATTCCTTTTCTTCAAACTCTAGTCTATAAATATCAGGTTTAGAGGTCTGTTTCCAAAATTTGAATCCGTAATTAGAATCAAAATAATTCAATATGATCGTCATGATATTTCCGTGCGTGCCAATAGCGATTTTCTTGCCTTTAAAGTCGGACAGTAATTTCATAATTAATGGAATAGCCCGTTCCTGCGCCTGTCTTGTTGTTTCTCCTTCGGGCAAGCAAAAATCAATATCGACAAAAGATTGTTCAATTCCAATTAATAATTCCTCTTCGGATACTGCGTAATTCAAGCTAGCGATCGGTCTCTCGATAAGCTCTATGTATGGAATAATTTCTTTCTTTAATAGCTCTGCCAATGGACTTACCGTTTCTAATGCTCGAAAATAAGAACTGGAAACAATAACATCAATGTCTTCGTTACTTAATAACTCTGCCACTCTCTTAGCGTCTAATTCTCCTTGTTCAGAAAGACTAGTGCCTCCTGATCTTTCATGTTCAATTGAAAATGGGGCTATCCCATGCCGAATAAAATAAATATAGGTTTTCATTACTTCTCCTTTCACTTGCTTCTTTTCCCCGTAAATCTAATATTTTGAATCATAAGGAGGTGCATAACGAAGTGGATAAAAAGAGTACTTGTCGACTTATCCGTTCATCTCGAACTTATCATGGAAAACAAGGACTTGATTATGCCGAAGCCATATCAAAGGAAAGCGTTGATGCTCAAGGGATCTGCATGCATTTATTGACTATTCCACCAGGAATAAGAGCGAAGGCTCACCTTCATCAAGATCATGAGACAGCCATTTATATGCTTCAAGGAAAATCCGCAATGTGGTATGGTGAGCAGCTTGAACTGCATATGGAATTGGATGCGGGGGACTTTCTTTACATCCCAGCAGGGATGCCCCATCTGCCATATAATCCGAGTGAAACTGAGTCCTGCACGGCTCTGATTGCCCGTACTGATCCTAATGAACAGGAGAGTGTCCTCCTTCTTCCCGAACTCGAAGCAGCATTACAAAAGAAACGATTATTAGCTGATTAGCGTAATAGAGGCAGCAGATTTGTTAATCTACAATAAATAATTTGGCTCCTGTTTTCGTATAAGATCTATGTGGATTTGCATCGTCAGCTACTTGATAACTGACTCCTGGCGTGAGTTTAAATTCTGTTGAGTAGCGCTTATTTCACTCCAGTCAATTGTGCAAAATGGAACATCCGTTATTTTCATAAAATGGTCCCCCTATCCTATATTAAAAATAAGGTTGAACACGACTTGTGTCCAGCCTTATTTCCATTTTTTCCAATAAGCTTTTTAATCAATTACTGTGTAACGGTAATAACCATGGCGGTTAATCCCCTACTATTTATAGAAGCGTCTGTTATACCGTTAGCTGAACCTGTAATTGTAAACGAGTAATTATAAGTTCCTGGACCTGGATTATCCACCCAAGTTAGAGTAGTCGTTACAGCTGCTTGCGGAAAAAAGGGCTGACCCTGATTTTGGATCATTACAGCATGATCCGTTGTAACGATGTCTCCTTGATTTCTGGATATGGAGCTATCCACCGAATAATTTTGAACGACGATAAAATTAACATTCGCAAACGCATCTAATTTGACCACCTGATTAGGCAGCAATGTAATTGGCGGTAAAATTAACTCCGCCGTAGCGTCTCCCGATCCTTGGATAATGATAAATGGGACAGGTGTATTGCTTCCTACAAATCGGAGCAAGTTTGTCTAGTGTGATGGCCCTCCTTGCTATTTTGGATCCACTAACAGATCTTTGAGCAAGTTCCCTACTCGTTACAGCCCTCCTTGCTAATTTGTCTGATGTTATGGGCTGTTCAAGCTTCTTAACATCTCTCCTCAGAGCTTGTATGTCATTATCTACGCTTGATAACGTCCGTCTTCGGGCCAATGCCATCATCCTTTCTCATATCCTTCAAGGTATAACAAACTACCCACATTATATGAGGAAGGCGATAAGTCACGGCACGATGTTTGTCTTGGTTCATTCATCTAAAGTTCAAGTCGTTAATTTAGCATATACCCCAAAGAACAGCATCACTTCTCCAATAATCATGTAATTTGGTAAAAGAAAAAACATATCCACCGTGAAAAAAATCCCAAGTAACCCTACCAATAACACTAAGTGATATATACCTAGTCTTTGATGTGCGTGTCGATATTTATGGAAAACCAACGTGGTTGAGAAAAAGTAAAGTAGTACAGATCCAAAAATAAAACTTAGCATAAATGAATAATTTAATTGTTTCAAAAATAACAATTGGATCGATGCTGCAATCATACACATGGATAAATAAATGAATAAATGGCCATAAATGATGGTTTGCCCGGCAGTTTCTAATGTCTTATTCACTTTCTTTTCAACATTATCAAAATACTGCCACCATATAGCAATAATTAATAAAAAGGTGATTGACGCAAATACAATAGATTGCCACGTCCAGTCACTAGACTGCAAGACTGCAAGTATACTGATTACGGATTCACCAAGAAGAATGAGTGTAAACAACGAGAAGCGCTCTAATAGATGATGCGTATTTATAGGGCTTTTCACCAAGTAGTGCCGACCGATTAATGGGAGCAAAATGTCTACTGTAATTCCCGCATACAATACTGCATAACGAATCCATGAGTCGAAGAAAAGTGAGCAAGAAGATATCACCAATCCAATCCAAAAGCGACTCCCTAAATAACGGGCAGTGATCTTTCTATGTGATTCTTCTTTTTTATGTACGGAAAGATATTGGATGGCTGTCATCGCTCTTAAACCAATATAGCCTATTAAGAAGGGAACATAGTATTGGTCAAAATTAACCGATAGACTGGCCGTCATGATGAGTACAAAAAATAATTGTAGAATCAGAAATATTCGGTGAGATAAGATATCTCGTCCAAATCGGTTTACAAAGAGGGATTGCCCAACCCAAGCCCACCAAATCGGAACAAATATGAGGACGAATTTGGCTAAATATTCAACTGGAATTGCTCCATTTTCGACATGTAACAAGACATGACTTGCCTTTGAAACTGCCGCTACAAAAAGCAGATCATAGAAAAGTTCCAGCCAGGTAACTTTCTTCTCAGCAAATGCTGTGATTTGTTTCATCATTCTACTCCTTTGGTTTGGATGTGATTTAATAAAATACTATCCACATTTTAGCATATAGGCTTATCAAATGATGAAACTTTCTGGAGTTTCACTGTTTTTCGCGCTATTAGGATTCCCACAAATTGGAAAGCAACTAACACCCAAGCAGATGCGTCTATCTATTATCAAAGAAAACTTAGTAAGGGTGTATAAAAATGAAGATTAAAACAAGCTTCCTTAAAGGCACAACGTTTACGCTGCTGTCCGTGATGTTACTTCAGGCAACATCGGCACAAGCCGCTGAGAATCCATCGCCTTCTGTATTTCTGGATGGGCATCCGATGTCCTTCCAGACTCCTCCCGTTATCGAAAACGGCTATAGCCTCGTCCCGATGCGTGCCATTTTTGAGGCTGAGGGTGCAAAAATTTCTTGGGATGAGAATACAAGAACAGTTACTGCCATTAAAGATGGCATTGTCCTTACATACCGAATCGGAGAAACAGCTGCTTATAAAAACCAAGAACGGCTGGAGATACCTGTGCCAGGCAAAATTATAGACGGGTTTACTATGGTTCCGGTGCGATTTATTAGCGAAACGCTAGGCAATCTCGTGAAATGGCATGAATATTCCCGTTCGATTACGATTTCATCAGCTCATGACTATGAAACCACTATCGAATATGGCGTCAACCTGCGTGACTCTCCAGGTAAAGATACGGATACCCGCGTCCTCCGTATGCTTCCGAAAAACGAGAAAGTCCACGTAATCCGAGAAATCGACGGAAATTGGCTGGAGGTGCAGACCAAAGACAATACAATTGGCTTCATCTCGGCCACACCGATGTATTCCGATTACACAAGCCCGGCGTTGGCCGAGAAGAAAGCGGATGAGTTGATCACTTTCGGGTCCAAATTTCTGGGAACCCCTTACGAGTTCGGTGCCGCTTCCGGCCAAACCAATACGTTCGATTGCTCTTCTTTCGTCCGACATGTTTTTAACGAAGTGCTATCCATCGATCTGCCAAGAGTATCTTACGACCAAGCACAGAAAGGGAAAGAAATTGGAATCGACCAAATACGCAAAGGCGATCTACTGTTCTTCAGCGCTCGTGGGCTCGATATCGGCCACGTAGGCATCTATGCGGGAGACGGGAAAATCCTTCAAACTTATTCGAAAGAGCTCGGCGTTCACATCACTGACTTCGATGAAAAATGGAAAAAGCGTTTTGTTACGGCCAGGAGATTATTCTAAATGAGGGTGAGTCATGTTGCGAATGCAGCATGACTCTTATTTTTAACGAGGATTCTTGGAATATTATTCATAAGGCTTTTTTGCTATTTCTTCTTAAAAAAGAAGCAAGACGAGTCAGTCGCTTGGGCATAAACCAAACAATAAGATTGGCTAAGATTGATGCGATCATCATGAACAGCAAAAGTCTTTACCTCATCTCAAAGTACCATGGTTCGCGAGGAATTAGTAACGAAAATAATCCTAATTAGTTCAGCAAGTTCTGAACTAATTAGGATTATCTTTTTCACGAAACCATTTCGGCGTTTGTATTACTTCGGTACTGAGAGAAGGTTTGGTTGTTTTTTCTTGGCGAAGATCGATTGGTAATCGGCCTGCATGCCCTCCATCGGTAGAACAGAAAAGTGTTCGATATCGAATACCTCACTTACTTTTCTCTGAATGTGCTCATCTTCATAGAAGGCGAAAAAGCGTTGAGGTCTGTACGTGTCATTCTCCCAAATCCCTTCGCTTTCGTAACCTCCATACAGGCCCAAGTACAAGAAACCGACTGGCTTCAGGACTCGCTCCATATTGGCTAGAACTTGTAGAAAACTATCCTTTGGTACATGAAGCAGAGCATTCATCGTCCAAATTGCGTCAAAGGATTCCGGCTCCAAATCCAAGGTGTAGAAATCCATGGCAAAGGCTTCAAGTCCTTTTTGAAGGCAAATGTTCACCATCTCATCGGATAAATCAACGCAAGTGACTTGGCATCCATGATTTTTCAAATAAATCGCTTGATGGCCAGAACCGCTTCCAAGATCCAAAATCCGTTGCCCACTACCCTTATCAGCTGCCTGCAGCCTAGCCAAAAAACGATCCATCTCATCTACTTTCCACGACTGAACTGTATCCCCATCCCGCAATCTAGCCTGTTGATCATAGCTCATCTTGAGCGTTGCCTTTATCTCAGGATCCATCGGCGTTTTCTCCCATCCAAACGATCGATATGTAAGCTGAATGTATTACTTCACTAGGGTTTTTTGAGCAGCGTCCACTAGCATATCAAACCACTCGTCGTCTTCCAGCAAGTCTTCAACAGCTTCAATATCCTCTTCTTTTCCTGATTCCTGTAAAAAGTGAAGGGCGTAGCTCCAGTCATCTTTACCTCGTTTGCTTTGCAGGGTAATTTCGTACGGATGCTCATGGCCTTCCACCTTGAATTGAACTTGCCCGAGGTAGCCTTCTTCTTTGCTGTGTTCCATGCTCGCTTTTAGTATTTCAATCATGTTCATCATCCTTTTCTATTCGTTGTAACCAAGTCCAAATCGTGTTCATCGTGGTCTGCAGGTTCGTTGCTTCATTCCATATATAGGGATTGTGATCTCTGAAATAATCGGCATGTCCACCTATTAACGGTAAAGTTTGCCGATGAGAAGGAGCATGTTTCATGCCATTCCAACGGCGCAATCCCAAGCGTGTTCTCATCCAGCCACCCCATGTGCCCAGTCTAGGAACTGGATCATTGGATTTATCCAACTGATTAGCAGCATCAAGATAAAGAACACGGCTCTTTAACGATGGAGGAATCGCACATTTCGGCGATCCAATTTGGACCACACCGAGGATGGAAACCCCCTCTTTCATAAGGGCATCGGCCGCCAGAATAGAAGCCACAGCCCCTGCACTATGTCCGATTAGCAGCAACTGCTGTTTAGGGACAAGGTTGTCGTTAATCAACTTCAACAAGCTTTTGCCGCCATAATGAGACCTCTTCCGATGTGCATTGTTCCATAGATCACTGGTAATTTCTCGGAGCTGCACTTGCTTTCGCCTCGTCCAATCGCCATACGGATAATGAATAACGACTTGGACACGTGAACCTGCTTGTTCAAAACGAGCAGCTAGTTCCGCGGCGAAAGCATCGAGGAAATAAGGCGCTGTGGCAAAACCAGCAGATACATAAATGACGAATTCCTCCGGTTCGGAGTGGATTGTCATGGCTTGCTCAGTTCCCTTCTCGTGCAAATTAGGTTAGGAACGCGGTTTAGCTCGATTTGTCGGCATCGCCGCCATCGGATCGTCCGGCCAGTAATGCTTAGGGTATCGGCCTTTGAGATCTTTTTTGACTTCGAAATAAGCATCCCGCCAGAAGCTCGCCAAATCCTTCGTCACCTGTACAGGACGCTGAGCAGGCGATAATAAGTGTAAGGTCACGGGCACCCTCCCCTTTGCGATCCGAGGGGTATCGGCTAAACCAAACATTTCTTGTAATCGAACCGATAAAGCAGGCGACTCACTGACGCTATAATCAACGGGAATTCGGGAACCGCTGGGTACCTGAATGTGCGTTGGCGCCCATTCTTCTAACCATCGACGCTGCTCCCATGTTAGCATTTCTTCTAATATACTTGTCAAGTTAAGACGCCCTAAAGCCCCCTTGCTTTTCAAACCGTAAAGATGGGGCCCCAGCCAGTCCTCTAAGGAAGCAAGCAAATTGGCGTCCCCCATATCTGGCCATTCTACATCAAATCGATGTAAAAACATAACACGCTGTTGAAGCTGCCTCGCACTCCGAGTCCAAGGCAGCAGCTCCAAAGATTCTGCCTGAATTCCGGATATCAAAGCTTGCATCACCAAGTCTGGGTTTGGATCCTGTAATGGGTTTTCTTTGAGGATGATGGCACCTAACCGAAGGCGCTGTCTTGCTTTAACGGAACCCGTTGTCTGTTCCCATACCACTTCTTGCTCTTTCAGCAAGCGGTCCTCAAAGGCTTCAAATAGCTCTTCCTCCTGAATGGGGACTGCCAAATAAATACGGCTCTCCGCACCGTTATCGTCCAGCTCGGCGGCGACGAGATAACGCTCGTTCGAGAGCGACTGCAGCTCGGGCAGCACAGCGCCGCGCCCGCTGCTGAGCAAGAACCGACCTGTCGACCGCCGCTGCGCGACGCGGTCGGGATAAGCGAATGCGAGCAGCAATCCGCTCGCATTCGCTTTATTCCCGCTCGGACGGATGCCGAGCTGCTGCATGAGCACTTTGGCTTCCGCCGCGATGCGGCGGCATAAGCCAAAGTCAACGTCTACGCGCTGCTCGCCCTGCGCAGCGCGCCAGAGCACTTCGATGCGGGTACGAATATCCGCATCTCGGCCCTCAGCAGCGCGCATGAAATCGCGCTCCCCAAGCATTACGGCGAGCTCGCACGCTAGCGCGCCGAGCTCAAGCGGTATGGCTTGCAGCACCATATGCGCAAGCCGCGGGTGCAGCGGGAGCGACGCTAGGCGTTTGCCGTGCGCGCTCAAGCCCCCGTCCTCGTGCAGCGCGCCCAGCTGCACGAGCAATTCCCGCGCCTGCTGATACGCAGCAGCAGGCGGCGGGTCTAGCCAGACCAGCGAAGCTGGGTCTGGCACGCCCCAGGCGGCCAACTCCAGCGCGAGCGGTGCCAGATCCGCTTCGCGGATTTCTGGCGTACTGCTCAGCGGGAGCTGCCGCTGCTCGGTCTCGGTCCACAGGCGGTAACACACGCCTGGACCGAGCCGACCGGCACGGCCTCTGCGCTGATCCGCAGAGGCGACAGACACAGGCACCGTCGTCAGACGAGTCATGCCGGTGCGTGGCGAGAAGCGGGGCACGCGCATGAGCCCGCTGTCGATAACGACCGTGACGCCTTCGACGGTCAAGCTTGTCTCGGCAATTGAAGTGGCCAGCACAACCTTCCGGTGCCCTGGCGAACATACTGCCAGTGCTTGATCCTGTGCCTCTTGGGAGAGATTACCATACAGAGGTGCGATCTCTATCTCTTTTCCTAATTTAAGTGCAGCAAGGTTGTTAGCAACACGATGAATTTCAGCTGCTCCAGGGAGAAAAACAAGCAAGCTGCCTTCATTCATTTGCAAGGCCCGTTGGATGTTTGTTACTACAACCTGTTCTATTCTACTCGTCATTTTCGCATCCAGATATTGAGTGACAACAGGATAAGTTCGCCCTTCACTTTGAATAATCGGTGCATGATCCAGCATGGCCGAAACCGTGTTAGCCTCAATCGTAGCCGACATAATCAGAATTCGCAGATCCTCACGCAAAAGGGTTTGTGATTGCCTGCTAAGTGCCAACCCCAAATCTGCATGTAAGCTGCGCTCATGAAACTCATCAAAAATAACAGCCCCCACCCCTTCCAAGGCAGGATCTGTTTGAAGCATGCGCGTAAGCACACCTTCCGTTATCACTTCAATTCGCGTGTTCGGTCCAACCCTCGTGTCATTTTTCACTCGATAGCCAATGGTCTGCCCAACTTCTTCACCACGAAGCTTAGACATATATCGAGCAGCCGCACGAGCTGCCAGTCTTCTAGGCTCAAGCATGAGTATCTTTTGGTTTTGCAGCCAAGACTCTTGTAGAATAGCTAACGGTACTTGCGTTGTTTTGCCCGCACCAGGCTGAGCGACCAATATTGTGCATGGATTTGTTAGTAAGGCTTCTTTCAATTGAGGAAGCACGGTTTCAATCGGTAACGAGTTCATTAGTTTTCACTCCGAGGCTTCTGTCAGTCTTGTTATCGCTTGCTCCATGCGTTTCGAGCGGGTTTCCGTCATTTCAAGTCTGGACTCATTCAATTAATGACATTAATTATTAATGAGGCGAGTTTATAATGTCGATTATTGTTCGGATTTCCTCTTACAAAAACTGTTCCTCACCTATTCAATCGTGTATACTAGATTAGAATCTGGTCACTAAAGGAGAACTTTAAGATGAATGTACATGAAGCGATATCCAAACATTCGAATGCACAGCACCTACATCTCGTTAGGTTTGCAGAGCTAGATGCACAGCGTGAGCAAGCTATTGACGCTGCTGTCGATCTGTGCAGAAGCGGGCTCCCTTTTAGCGTTGATGCGATCAACGCCGTAACAGCCCAAATCATCGCCCATGCCAAAGAAGGTATTTCTCCGCTCCGTTCTTATGTAACTGAAGACATGGTGCGTGATTACGTAAACAAAGGTTAAGGAGATAAATAGCGATGGGTGTTCTAACTTTTATTTCAATGCTAGTTATGGGATCAGCATTTAGTGCCGGATTCTTGCTTTTGTTTAAGCGGAAAATAGCTCTTGGTATTGTCTGTATCGGACTCTCCATTGTCTGTTATATCGCATATGCTTACATAGCGACCAAGTATTTCGTCTAAAAATAATATGTACGCAATGAGAACCGATTGGGTCACCCGATACGGTTCTTTTTCATTCAGACCATCCATTTTCCCTTAGTGTACGAAACACAAGATCAAAATAGGCGACTGGATGCGGCACCAAATGATTTAGGGTCAGAAGCAGATTTGTTTGATCTAGCTCGCTTTCGATCCCCATTTTATAACCACTTGCCATTATTTCTTTTGTTTCTTGATGAGCTAAGCGCTCAAGGTCTACGACACTTACTGCGTACAGACCACTTACTTCTTCTGGCTGAAGAATATAACGATTCAGTGGTTGGTCGCAGCGATATATAAACACATGACAAAACTCACGATCAATCAGTTGATCCGAAATCAGATCTTCTTCTGCAAATACCCCGCAAGGGATTAAATCACTGAAATCGACCTTCAGCCCAAGCTCTTCCTCTAGCTCCCTCACACCGTCTTCTGTGGTTTCTCCGGCTGCAAGATGCCCAGCGCAAGAAATGTCCAGCAAGTTCGGAAACAGATCCTTCTCTGGATGTCTTAACTGGAGTAAGAGACTAGGTTTCTTCCCTTCTAGGCTAACGATCCAACACTGAAAAGTTCGATGCCACAGCCCTTTCGCGTGCACTTCTGAGCGCGGAGCAACCCCAAGCTTATTCATCTTTTCATCATAGATATCAAACAGCTCTTCGGACTTGTTCAAATTACTCATGTTCTCCCCTCAGAACCTTCTATGTACCTGCTACCTGCGTATTATTTTTTTCGTCATTTTCATGGCATAGAGGTCTTCTTCCAATGAACTCATTCTTTCCATCAAGGTCTTGCCTGCATCTTCTATGGCCTGGTTATAAATAGGTGCAGCCAATTGTTGAAGCATATAATCGATTAATTGTTCCGTGGCCAAACGTCCTAATTCAATATTATGGTCCAATTCCAGATGGCCTTGCAAATCCTCAATCAACAATTCCTTCTCTTCTTTCGCTAATTTCAATGGTTTCATAAGAGCACCTCACTCAAAAATAGACAAATCGATTTCTTGAAACCGGCTTACTTCTTTTACCCAACGCTCCGCAACATAATGGGTATGTATCGGATGAACATTGTAAGCTTCATAAGCTGCTCTATCTGCAAATACCATTGAAAATCCGAAATCATAATCTGTCTTTGTGCTAACTTGACGAAACACTTCAAATTGCTCAACCCCAGGTATTGCCGCAAGTTCCTGAGCACTGCTTTTTAGAAATTGTTCGGCTTCCAGCGTATCTTTACCTGCGTGTAAATTAAATATCACCATATGTTTGATACTTGCTTGATTCATAGGTCTCTCTTCTCCTTTTTTCTCCATCTTTCTATCCATTATAGCGGATTTTGTATCAACGAACTATATAACCTCTTTGCTTCTTCCATGCTCGACTCCGACTTACTTAAAGCTTGCTCTAATTCATTACACAGTCGATTCACTTCCATCGCTTTATCTTCTACTTGTTTTGAAGTTTCGTGAATCTTACCTTGAACCAACCAATCCGTTAATAATCCGTCAAAGAAGTAATCTGAGAATTTGAGAAATTCGCTAATATGGCTATCTATAGATAACGTCATATGGACATCCTTAAGTTCCTTCTCAAAACGGCTTAGTCTACTCTGAGCAGCGTGTACATGATCCATGGCTTCATCAATTTTTCCATGTTTGATATGCGTTGACAGCATGCCGCCGCCGAGCATATCATAAGTGCCCCAATTACGTGCAGAACGAAGTGATTCAGCTGCTAATTGCAAATATTTCAGGACTGAGTCTCCTGCACTTAACGCTTCTTTAAGCTCTTTGATTTGTAATTGAAATTCCGCTATCCGTTCAGAGAGCTCCCGCAGCTGCCTGCTCTTGCCTGAGTCATTAACATGAATATAAGATTCAATTTTCAGGGTCAAATCTTCCACTTCTAAGTCCCAAAATCGCACGGAATGGAGCTTGTTCCGCATTTCTTGTATCTCTTGCTCAAGATGATCCCTTCGACGAACAGCTTCATTATATCTAAATTTCAGTTCCAGCAGTTCTTGTTCCTCAACAGCCAGCTTCTCTGCTTTCTTGTTCATTAAATCATACAGAAAGCTGGTAAAGCTGTGAGTTTTCAATTTTTCTACATCTCTTTTTTCTTTGATGAGCTGTTCTTCCCAAATGACAATATGATCTTTTGAGTTACTCCATTCTCTTTCTAAATCCGCTAGCCGGGCCGACCAAACTGCTTGCAAGCGGCCATTTTCTTTGGCTGCTGCCAATCTTTGCACAAGCTCTTGAATCATATTCCACCATCCCTTACACAATTCATCTACTCTACTAGACGACGCCCAGCTTTCTTTGGTTTCATCAACTTTCCTTTTTATGGAGAATAAAAACAACCTCAATTGTACACGTTAAAGCTGAACGCTAACCTGCCCTTGAAAGGATGAACGACATGGAAAACGAGAAGCATAGAGGCAAATACAAAGGCACAACGAACATGAATGCGAAAAATCAAGATATGGCTTTCGTGAACGACACGTTAGAAAATGCCCCCAATACGACACCTGTCAACATAGCGGAAGACGACATTAGCGAAGGTAACGAAGAACGACAATTGAATCAGAAGTAAGGGTCATCTTAGATTCAGAGCAGCATACTATTTCCTACATCAAGGGGGTAGTTGTCTGCTCTTTTTTCCCTTAGCTAAACTTGGCATCTTCCTCAGCTTGCGATACTATGTAATGAGTATTTAGTCTTGGGGAGGTTGTTCTAATGGAACAAGTCATCGTCATAGGTGCGGGTCCTTGCGGTTTGTCAGCCGCTATCGCCTTACAGCGCGAAGGCCTTTCACCTTTACTTATAGAAAAAAGCTGTATCGTTAATGCCATTTATTTATATCCAACCTATTTACAATTTTTCAGCACGCCAGAGTTGTTGGAAATTGGCGGTTATCCGTTCACAACACCTCATGAAAAACCTTATCGCCAAGAAGCTTTGGTCTACTACAGAGAGGTTGCGCGTAGAGAACAGCTGCGAATTTTTTCTTATGAGGAAGTTGTTTCTATCGAACAATTAGAGACGGGATTTAAAGTCCATACAGAGGACCAATTCGGGAAAAAGGCGGCGTATAGCACTCGCAATGTCATCGTAGCTACCGGCTACTTTGATCATCCTAATTTGCTCGGTATTCCTGGTGAAGAACTGCCAAAGACAACGCATTATTATAAAGAAGCCCATCCTTATGCAGGGGCAAAAGTAGCCGTTATTGGCGGAAACAACTCCGCGGTCGATGCAGCCATGGATTTGCTCAGAGTTGGCGCTGAAGTTACGGTGGTTTACCGCGGCAAGGACTTCTCAGCCAACATCAAACCTTGGGTTCGACCGATTTTTGAAAGTATGGTGAATAAAGGTCGTATTCGCATGTGGTTCGATTCCAAAGTGGAACGTATTGATGAGCATACCATTACCGTGCGAAAAGCAACCGAACACATCACTTTAGACAATGACTTCGTTCTTGCCCTAACCGGATTTCGACCGGATCGTGGGCTTCTGACCTCCATCGGTGTACAATTTCACGAAGAAACCAACGCTCCTCTCGTTCAACCTGACACGATGGAAACGAACATCCCTGGTTTATATGTTGCTGGTGTTGTCGCTTCATCTAAATATGATGCGAACGAAATTTTCATAGAAACTGGCCGTATGCATGGTCTGGCTATCACGAAGCATATCGTTTCCAGAATGAACCTCCAATCCAATTGATTGGAGGTTTTTTATCATATGAAAATATTTCCCATTTTTCATAGATTCCTCTTCCATTACGAACACTTGTTTGCTATAATGTAAATAAGAACAAATGTTCCAATTAGATGAGGAGGTAGTTAACATGATGAACACCAGTCACAATTTCCGTTTTATCGAGAGAGATTATTGGTACCACAAGGCATTGTGTGACACTGACCATCTTCTTCCCGGACAGATTGACGCCATGCTTGACGAAGCACACACCCACTACGCCGATTATACGTTCAAGTTTTATGACGATGGTTCGGTGACAATCATAGATAACGACACAAATAATCGCATTAAACCTCGCGAACTAACTGGAGCCGTATATGACTTCTACATTCGCAAGCGTATTTATTTAATTAAAACCAATCTAATGGAGAAGCAACTCCAATACGCCTGATTGAAGCACAAAAAGGCCATCTGATTTGGACGATCGTCCTATCAGATGGCCTTTTCTCTACACTTTATTTATATCGAAAACAGGTTTGGTTGTGATCGTTCACCATGCCAACCGCTTGCATATAAGCATAACAAATCGTCGAACCCACAAACTTGAAACCACGCTTCTTTAAGTCTTTACTCATGGCATCAGAGATTTCTGATGTAGCAGGCACTTGACTCATATCCGTCCATTGATTGTTGATCGGCTTCCCACCAACGAACCCCCAGATATAGGAATCAAACGTGCCAAACTCTTGCTGCACCTTTAGAAAGGCTTTCGCATTCTGAACAACGGATGCAATTTTCAAGCGATTGCGAACGATACCTGAATTCTCAAGAAGTTCATTCAGTTTCTTATCGTCATAGTTCACTATGATGTGCGGATCAAACCCATCGAACGCTTCCCGATAGCTCTGTCGCTTCTTCAGAATCGTATACCAGCTCAGTCCCGCTTGTGCGCCTTCCAGATTAAGCATCTCGAACAAATGCCGGTCATCATGGACAGGAACACCCCATTCATGATCATGGTAATCGATATATAACGGATCTTCATTAACCCAACCGCATCTAATAGTCATTTAAACACTCACCTTATCTAGAAATCGAACATGCGTTCTGTATTATTATAAAACCTATACGAATAGATGTCCAGTTAGATTTAATTAGAATAAGTAAGGTGAAGGAATGCCATAGAATTGTTTGGTATTATTTAATAGCGTAGTTGCCGCTTCTTCCACTGGCAGTCCTTTTAGAAGAGCTATCTGTTCAATGACAGCATGGATCATACGCGGATGCGTCTGCTGCCCCTCAAAGGGCCCCTCGAAAGGCCATGGGCCATCCGTTTCGACCATCAAGTGCGTAATAGGATAGTTACGAACAAGTATTCGTATTTCTTCTTCGTAGAGAACGTCCGGTGTTATGGAGATAAAGTAGCCAGCTTGAATCATTCGCTCCACCGTTGAATGTGACCCTTTGAACCAATGGAAATGCGCCTTTTTAATGCCATGCTTCTCAAGTAAGTCGCACACAACGTCAGCATCCTCGTACACAGCGTGCAAGACGACCGGTTTATCCAAATCCGCTGCTATCTTCAAGAAGCTCTCAAGCAGTGCAATGTAAGGCGCTAATTCAAAAACACGTCCCTTTGCTTCAGCATCAAGCCTCATATAATAAGGCAAACCAATTTCACCAACAGCGATCATCCTAGACGAATGCTCACGAATCCATCCGATTAAATCATTCAACTGACCTTCCGTAGGCAATTCTTGTTCAGGATGGAAACCATAGGCTGCAAAAACTTGATCTGGGGCTTGCTTCAGCAGCCACTCAGTTGACTTACAAGAGTCCAGATGTCTCGACACTGCTATAAGCCCCTCGATGTGGCACTCTGCTAATTCCGCTAACAGAGTCGTTGCATCTGTTTCCATGTACATATCGAGATGAATATGGGCATCAATCGCTTTTATCATACGTAATCTCCTGACGCAAAAGCCTCTGAATAAACTGTCGAAGCTCTTGAAATTTCGGGTCAAGCATGACGGACTCTTGACGCGGCCTTGCAAACGGAATAACCAGCTCTTCTATGATTCTGGCAGGTTTGTTAGACAGTACATAGATACGATCTGATAGAAACAGCGCTTCTTCAATGCTATGCGTCACAAATAGAATGGAGCGCTTATTCTGTTCCCATATATTAAGCAGCCACGCCTGCATGTCTTGCCGAGTAAGTGCGTCTAAGGAGCCGAACGGCTCGTCCAGACACATGAGTTCCTGTGGACTGAGCAAAGCTCTCAGAAAAGAGACACGCTGCTGCATACCTCCTGAAAGTACATGCGGAAGCTCTTGCTCATAGCCGCCTAGTCCAACCTTGGGCAGCCACTCTCTTGCTTTGGCTAGCGCTTCTGTTCGCGTTTCTCCTGCAACTTCCTGAGCAAGTGCTACGTTGGACTCAATAGAACGCCAAGGGAACAAGGCAGGCTGCTGCGGCATATAAGAGATTAGGCCCTTAGAGCCTGTCACATTCACGCCGTCCAACCATACTTCCCCTGAAGTAGGCTTTACAAGCCCGCCAATAATGTGAAAAAGGGTGCTCTTTCCGCTACCTGATGGGCCGATAAGTGAAACGAACTCCCCCTCTTTAACATGTAAAGAAATATCCGCAAGCACGGATACACGCTGTTTTTTACCAGGGAACGTTTGATGAATGCCTCTAAGTTCTAATTTACTCATGAACTCATCTCTCCTTTCTTTAAGATGACCGTTTCGCGTTCCATCGAATGACGAGCTTCTCAAGCCCCGCGATGAGCCAGAAGAAGAATAAGCTGAGCGTGACAATCATCAGAATAGCGACAAATTCGCGATCAGCACGGAACGCCGATTTTTGCAAAATCATATAATAGCCCAGTCCAACGCCTCCACCAAGCCATTCGGCAATCACGGCCCCCATCACACTGTATGTAGCCGATATTTTGAGTCCCGTGAAGAGAAATGGCAAAGCATGCGGCAGCTCTAATTTATAAAAGATTTGCCGTTTGCTGGCGCCGATCATCTGCATGTAGTTGTACATACTGCGGTCCGTTTGCATGAAGCCATCCAAGGTGGACATCGTTACAGGAAAAAAGCAAACAAGTGAAATTAATAGGATTTTAGGTAAAATGCCAAAACCAAATAAAATGATGAGCAGCGGCCCCAGCGCAATAGTTGGGACATTTTGAGATAAAATAAGGAGCGGGTAAAAACCAGCCTTTAACGCAGGCACCCGATGTAAGCAGCTAGCAACAAACACGCCGCCTGTTACACCAACACTAAACCCAATCAACATCAAACGAAGTGTGGCGAAAGTGTGCATCCATACTCTGGGCATATCCGTTGTGCCGTCTTTCCATATTTTGAGCGGACTAGGCAGCAACCAGCTTGCTGTACCTCCCCAAGTCACGGCAAGCTGCCATAAAAGCAGCAGAAGGATGACCACAACAATTGGTGGCCACCCCGCTTTGAACCAGCGATGCTGTTTCATTATCTATATTTCTCCGTCAGCTTGTCCATAGAAGCACCCGACGGGTTGAAGTATATTTTCACCTGTGAAATAACATTAGGGCTGCCCATCTCAATCATCGCGGCATTCATGTCTTGAATGATCGCCAGAAGTTGGTCGAGCTCCCCTTCCATCGTCGTTTCCAGCGGAGATACAAAATACTTCACACCAGACTTAGCAATGACTTCAATTGCACGATCTACATAGGGGATTACATCTTCATTGTTTTT
This sequence comes from Paenibacillus phytorum, assembly GCF_013141715.1. Taxonomy (GTDB): domain Bacteria; phylum Bacillota; class Bacilli; order Paenibacillales; family NBRC-103111; genus Paenibacillus_E; species Paenibacillus_E phytorum. The sequence continues at coordinate 127,544 of NZ_WHOA01000148.1, forward strand.
CGTTTTCGGGATGATTTGAATACTGACAAGTGCATTAGCCACTATAAGTGCCTCCTCCAACTAATCATGTTATTTTGAGTTTTCCGGTAAGAATTTGTTCGTGAATGCAGCATCTGCATCGATATTTTTCTCGAGCAGCTTATGATCTAGCATCCAATTCGCATAGTTTTCCCATACGGATTTTTTTTGTTCTCCCCAACGAGCAGCATCATCTTGATAACGAGGGCTGAGCCATTTTTGACTGGCAAGCACAAGTTTTTTATCTAGATCAGGAACCGCTTTGATCAAAATATTAGCAGCGTCTTCAGGCTTGCTGATAGCAAATTGGTACCCTTTCGATGCGGCAGCCATGAAGGCTTTCACGAGCTCAGGCTTCTCTTTGATCATTTTCTCATTCGTCGCAAGAACCGGTGTATAGTAATCCAGTTTATCCGAATATTTGTTCAAATAAATCATATTCATCGGCTCGCCGCGCAGCTCGGCATCTACACCTGTCCAAGCATAGTAAATCCAAGCGAAATCAATATCGCGTTTCACAGCTGTGAAATAATCGGCATCACCGATGTTCACAATCTTCACTTTGCTCGGATCCGCTTTCTCGGATTGCATTAGCGATTCGATCATTGAGCTTTCTACAGGAGCACCCCAACCGCCATACGTTTTTCCCTCGAAATCTTTTGGCGACTTGATATTCTTCGCTACCGGCGAAGCAAAACCGGATGTGTTATGCTGAATCACAGCAGCAATGGAAACCAATGGCACACCTTGAATCCGTCCTTGTGTAATGCTTTCTTGATAACTGACACCGAATTCCGCAGCCCCTGAAGCAACCATCGCATCGGCTCCGCCTTCGCCTGGAGCAATAATTTCTACATTCAGTCCCTCTTTTTCAAAAAAGCCTTGATCCTTTGCGACGTATAACCCTGTATGGTTCGTATTTGGTGTCCAGTCCAGAACGACCTTCACGTTCGTTAACGGCTTGGGCGTTTGTTTTGCTGGCTGCTCTGCCATCTTATTGCCGCAACCTGCCAAGGCGACTGTTAAGCTAACTAGCATAAGTGGTGCAATTTTCTTCCATTTCATTCTTTGTTTCCCCTCTCCACACCTCTTTTTAACCACAAGAAAAAGCCCCCGTTATCCGGGAGCGCCATGTGTAGAAAATGATAAACCCATTCGAAACAGATCGAATGAACGTGCATTTATGTAAGTTCTCTACGCTGGCATTACCCAGATCAGATTAACGGTGAGTGACAATGACGGTCACAATCTCAGCCTGACTTCTCAAGCTCCCGTGGGTTCTTATTGGTTTGTTTATACCATACCTCATGTTCGTACTTATTGCAAACAGAAATGATAGTTACATGACGGTATTATGATACATGTACAGCTTTTGTGAGGTTTTACGAACGTTCTCATTTTTGTTCAAAATACGCTTGTTGCATTAAAGTTGTTCAAAGTCTAAGTACATGTATGTGGGCATCCATGGTTACCGATGTTGTATTTTCTGCAACATTTTCCGCTTTCAAAGGCTATTTTTTAAGATGAAGTTGTATTTTGTACAACACTTTTAGTCCATTTAGGGAAAAATGACCTGTATGGGTCCAAAATGTTGCACGTAATACAACAACTTATCGCAATAGGCGCAATATCGGCTGCCATTGTTGTACTTTCTACAACATCAACCAACAAGAGTCTGGATCCAATCCTTCACCAACCTTTAAACAAGAAAAAACCACCATTCACTTCATGATCATGCCCCCCTAGAATTTTCATTGGTTTAACCCAGGGGTTTTTCCAATGCCTATTCTTATTGGGGCGCTTCACTTAATGAACAGTGGCCTTTAATCATCTACCTATTTTTTCACAAGAGTCAATTGCCATGTGACTCCAAAACGATCACCAACCCAACCAAACTTTTCACTAAATGGGTAGGCTCCTAATGGCATGAGCACGGTGCCGTCTTGCGCTAACTTCTCATACACACGATCAATTTCCTCTTCACTATCACATGTGACATACAATGAAATCGCAGGTGTAAAAGTGAAATCATGCTTCACATAGCTATCTATGCACATAAATACCTGTCCATGAAGTGAAAATGTGGCGTGCAGAACACTTCCCTCGGGGCCAGCCTCACCCGCTCCATAGCGCTTTATGGTCAATATCTCGGAATGGTCAAATAAAGACGTATAGAAATTCATGGCTTCCTCAGCTTGGCCAGAAAACATTAAAAATGTCGTTATTTTTTGATTTGATTTTTCCACGAACACAACTCCTTCCAATCAATTAAGTAGCCATTCTTTCATCTGTGATCCCATTCGTTTCGCATCCTGATACCCAAGCTCGTGCAGCGCTTCTAGTTTCTTTGGATCCTTTTCCATACGGCCTACTACTACTTTAGACGAAGGTCGTATAACGATCGCACTTCCATCTGCTTCCATTCGTTCAATGGTTTCTAAGGTTCCATTATAGATTTCGCTTCGATTGACAAGTACATTTACTAGACCGTTATAAGCCGGATAAAAGCTTTTAGCTAACCATCGCTGTTTAAATGGGGTCTTGCGATAACCTTTTTCTTTGGTTAGTACGATAACATGCTTTTTATTCCCGTCAGCAAGAGACTTCTTCACAGGAATCGGATCCACTAAGCCACCGTCAAATAAGGTTCGACCTTCATAATGAATGGGTGTCGCTACAAAAGGCAATGAGCTTGAAGCTTGAACAATCGGCATGGTTTGCTGCATGAGCTGATGCTTCGTGTAATAAATGGGTTCGCCTGTATGCGCATCGGTTGTACCGATAGCGAACTGCTGCGGCGAGTTATAGAAAGCATCGTAATCAAACGGCACCAGCTTATTTGGCAGCTCATTAAATATGAAATCCATCCCAAATATGCTTTTATGACGGAATAAATTGCGATAGCTTAAATATCGGTGATCCCTAATATAACCAATCGTTACTTTTTTATTACGCCCGGGTTGTTTGGAAATATATGAAACGGCGTTGCATGCCCCTGCCGATACACCAACCACATAAGGAAAATATAAATCCTGTTCCATAAAGTATTCCAAGACTCCTGCGGTGTATACGCCTCGCATACCTCCGCCTTCCAGTACGAGTCCAATTCCTTCCATGGCCACACCTTCTTTCTCTTTCTCTCTGTCTCTAGCCCCTTTCTAGCATACAGGAAATGTAAATTAAAAGAAATGCTCCTCCATCTCCGTAAAAGAGACAAAGAAGCAGATTTCATACCACTTTATTAGACGGATTCAGGAATTACCCCTGATAATCCACGTTTTTGGCGAATTTTACGGATGATCAGTCCATTGGTCGGCGACAATAGGAAAGCTTCGAATGAAGCCACTGTCGTGATCGACACCAAACCCATCAAAAGATAGTGGAATAACAAAACCAATCTTTATACGCAACACAAAAAAGCCCCTGTCCAAGGACAAGGGCTCCGCGTTCATTTAGGGTCTGGTCTTGCTAGTATGAGAAGGCTATTCAGGCAATTAATGCCATTAACGCTGTTCCTTGTAGAACTCTTTAATGACCAGAAACTCATCCAAATGCTTAATGAAGAGATCTACGATTACAGGATCGAAATGACGACCGCGTTCCGTTTTAAGCAAATCCATCACGCGATCAAGTTCCCAAGCTTTCTTATAAACACGATCACTGCATAGAGCGTCAAATACATCAGCTAATGCGGTTATACGACCATAGAGATGGATCTCGTCGCCGCGAAGTCCTTGGGGATACCCTGTTCCATCGTAACGCTCATGATGCTGCTGGGCAATGATAGCTGCAGCATTTAAGACTTGCTTGTTCGAATGCTTAAGCATTTCGTATCCAAGATTCGAATGGGTTTTCATAACGTCGAATTCTTCACTTGTAAGCGATCCAGGCTTATTTAAAATCGCATCTGGTATGCCAACTTTACCCACATCATGCATCGGTGAAGCTAAGCGAATGACTTCGGCTTCCTGCTCGGATAAACCATACTTGATGGCCAGTAAACGGGAGTATTCAGCAACTCTTTTTACATGGTGTCCCGTTTCCTTTGATCTCGTTTCTGTGATTTCGCCCATCGTATAAATAATTTCTTGCTGTGTGCTTTCCAGCTCTTCATTCAAATAAATATTTTCGAAAGCCACAGAAACATTCGCACAATAAATATCAACTAAATAATGCTCCCACTCGCTGAGTGCTTTGAATCCATTCATATAGATGACATTTTCCATCCCCATCTTACTTTGAAAATAAATCACAAAGCGATCTGATGCGAAGCTGCTTTTTTTGGAATGAAAGGCATGTTCAATCTCTTCGAGTACATCTGCAGGAACAACATCCCTTGCTCGTTCGTCTTGATTGGATGCATAATCTCCGCTCGCTGCTAGGATATAAATATCTTCAACACCTTTGGTAACAGCAAAGCTGCAATGTAGCGCATTTTTATGTAAGTTAACGATGGATGTCATTTGTGTTAAAACACCAGAAGCGAATTTCTTCATAGATTGCAGCTCGAATAGCGAAGCAGATGATTTAATAATCTCCTCCAGGCCTGATCTGCTTTTCTCAATTGTTTTAATATCACGATAGGAACGCAGCGCCGTTACCACTGTGGTGAACAGCTTCTGTGTTGTGAGTTCTGTCTTTTCTTTATAATCATTAATGTCATAATCCATGATGACCGTGCGTTCAGGCGCTTGACCTGGCTGACCTGTCCGCAAAATAATACGTATCGCCTGATTATTCAATTCTTCGCGTATGTACTTAACAATTTGCAGCCCCGCATCATCTTGCTCCATAACAACATCTAAAAGAACTAAGGAGGCATTCGGTTGTTGTTTCAATAGCTGTTTGGCTTCTAAAGCCGAATAAGCACTATGGAATTCCAGCTTCTTTCCATCAAATTCGAAATCTTGCAGAACCATTTTCGTCACTTGATGGATTTGTTTCTCATCATCAACAATAAGTACGACCCAAGGGTCTTGTTCGATCGTTACTTCCTTAGCTGAATCGGTCTCTTCTTCCTCAGCAAAAAGAAGCTCATCCTGGTCCATTAACCCATCTTGTCCTGTCATTGCACGGCCTCCTCCTCTTTCGGAATTGTAATGGTAAATAAACTTCCTTGTCCCAAGGTACTGGAACCATCGATGGTTCCATTCAGTGATTGTGTAACGAGATTATAGACAATATTCATCCCTAACCCAGTTCCGCCTTTGCCGCGGCTCGTCGTGAAGAAAGGATCAAAAATTTGATCTAGAACTTCTTGTGTCATCCCTTTACCGTCATCTGTATAGGCAAGGATAATATAGTCTTGATGATCTTCAACACGTATCGTTAAACTGCCTTCTTCTTCTAATGCATAAGCATGGTTCAAAGAATTCATAACTAAATTCGTAATAATTTGTGATAAAGCGCCTGGGTATGTGTAAAGCATCAGCTCATTATCGCAATATACATCTACTCGGAGCCTTGTTTTCTTGAGCGTAGGTTTCAAGCTTGAAATGATTCCCTCTAAATACTCTTTCAAGTGAAACGTGCGCTTTACTTCAACACTTTGATCAACAGAAATTTGTTTAAAACTGCGCACCAAGGAAGAAGCGCGTTCCAAATTGGTCTGCACCATGGCATTCGTCTCTTGGGTAATGGATAGGAACTGTTCAAGGTCAGACTTTTTCATCTTCCCAGTCTCATACAGGCTCTTAAATTCCTTCGTCTTTTGATCCAAATAACTAATTGCGGTTACACCGATCCCGATTGGTGTATTGATTTCGTGTGAAACCCCGGCAACCAAATTACCCAAAGCCCCCATTTTTTCCGATTGGACAAGGTGGTCCTGTGTCACTTGCAGCGTATTTAGCACCTGTTGAAGTTCATGGTAGCGCTCATCCAAATTTTTGACCATGTCATTAAAAGCTTCAGACACCTCAGCGATTTCAGGAGAAGCTTTGAACTGCAGTTTAGGAAGGTCTCCTCCTTGCTTCACAATAAGCGCGGCTTCACGAAGCCGACTTAACGGACGAATAACAATCCTTCGCAAAATAAGCCATAGTAATGTTGACATAACAATAGCAACACTAAAGCCCACAATCAGAATAAGTTTCGTTCGCTTTGTCAGCAGCGCGGCTTCCTCGGAGGAATCAAAAATAACTTCTACCGCACCTACAACAAGGCCATCCTCCTGAAGAGGCGCCGTTAGACGGACAACCGGTTTATCCGTTTCCGCCATAGGCACACGGTCAACAATGGTTTGATCCTGCTTAGGAACGACTACCCTAGAAAGAGGCATATGATTGCCAACTTCAGAACGATTGGAAGCCGCGAGAACAATGCCTTGTTTATCGTATAACTTCATTTCGAGAACACGCGTATTTTTGTATTGAATATAATCAAATATTTGCTGCACATCGGTAACGGAACGAGATTCTTCATAGCGTCCATTGATGGCAATTGTCATGCCGCTTATTTGACTCACATAGGCTTCTCGAATGGATTGATTTAAACTTATGGTGTCGAAGATCAACATGGTTGAGAGCATACTGACCGTAACAGCCGTTACGACGAAAACAATTCTTTTCTGTAAGCTCAATCTCTTTTTAAGAAATGGCATGGGTTGCTCCTACTTCACTTCAAACGTGATCGTCTTGCTTACATCGTAAGGTGTATGATCGTTATTATGTAAGGAAACTTTTAATTCGTGAGGGCCTTTGCTTAAATTCTCATATTTTTTTTCAGTAGTCGTCATGATTTCTTTTTCTGCTTTGTCCAAGGAAACATGCACGTGCCCTTCCCCTTGCTTGCGCTGTTGATCATAATGCTCTTTGGAAAGCATAAGGTCCGTTGTAATTCGAAGGGTTGCTGAATCTCCATTAACAGTGGTACTTGCCTCTAAGGTAGGCGTGAACGAATTTGCCGGTGTTGTATTGGTTTTGGATGATCCACATCCGGAAATACTTAGTGTAACAGCTGCAATTATACAAAAACCTTTCCATGTTCTCATCGTTTCATCCCCTATTTAGACCCTAATTGTCTAATCATGGCAAAAAAAAGCTATCTTCTCTAGCTTATGAATATTCAAGCGGTTTGTCCACTTTTATTTTGGAAACAATAGCCTTTTTGTACAATTGATTTTGTATTCGAAATTTTCTGACTTTTAATGTCGAAATATCATAAGTGCGCTCACATTTTGCGCTTCCCCAGGAAATAATTTCATTTCCCAAACGAAGAATGATTTCCCCAGTTTTGGAGCAATGTAGTAAAGTCGCTGTTCTTTTTTACCCATAACAATTATCCTTAGGAGGCATTCCCCTATGACAGAAACCCATCAGCATCAGCAGCCGCTTCAGCACGCCATTGACGCAGCAGATCATGCGATACTCCAAGCTCAAGACGCTGAGCATCAACTGCAAGTAGCCATTTCACAAGCAAACCCTCGCTCTATACAATCTGCAAATGCAGCTCTTACAGAGGCTAAGCAGCAAGTTCACGAAGCACATGAGCAGCTTCAAGCTTTTAATAACGATGAGTATGGACAGCAGATACAGCAAACCATGGAACAATTGACGCAAGCTTCACAAGATATCGAGGCCAATCAAGAGAAGTTCCATACCCCGAAGCAAATTCGATAAGACTATTATTCTCTGCAAAAGGTGATCGAAATTCGATCGCTTTTTCTTTTTATACGAACATTATGTTAAACTACGGAGGAAGGTTTTCAAGTTATTTGGGGAGGCACTACATTTCATGCTCGTTATCGGAATTGCCGGTGGTACCGGTTCAGGAAAAACAACAGTAGCTCGATCCATCATTACCAAGCTAGGGTCCACGAACGTGACTTTAATTTCACAAGATAATTATTATCTTCATCATAGTGGTCTGACTTTTGAAGAACGGGAACGTATCAATTATGATCATCCCCGTGCCTTCGAGAACGCCTTGCTGCTCAAGCATTTAAACGAATTGAAAAGCGGCAATGCCGTGGACATTCCTGTGTACGATTTCTCGCAGCATGCGCGCTCAGAAGAAACGATTCGTATCGAGGTAAAGCCGATTGTGCTGCTCGAAGGCATTCATGTCTTAACAGACGAAGAGCTGCGCGGCGCTTTGAACATCAAGGTGTTCGTTGATACAGACCCGGACGTCCGTATTCTGCGCCGCCTATCCCGAGATATTAATGAACGAGGACGTACGCTGCAATCTGTCTTTGATCAATATTTGACGACGGTTAAGCCGATGCATGACGCATTTATTGAACCGTCCAAGAAATATGCTGACATTATTATTCCTGAGGGCGGAGAAAATCAAATTGGCATTTCGATGTTGACTATTTTGACAGAGCGGTATATGACGGATCAAGCTGCGAGCTATGAAATAGGCTAAATGAAGTGCAAATGAAAAAGGACACCAAACCTAGTTTTTAGGTTCAGTGTCCTTTTCTCATACAGATTGACGTCGAAAAGTAAACCCAGATAGGGCAAATAAGACATAGATAAAGCTTATCAAGTAAAAAATACTGGCCGTGCTTATATAGCGTATAGCTAGTCCTCCCATTAAAGGGCCAGCTATACTCCCTAAACTGTACTGGATAGAAGCAAGTACATTCGCAGTAGGTACTAAATGTCTGGGCAGAATGTCTGCCGCATAGGCCAAACCTAGCGAGAAAAACGAGCCCACCATGCCCCCGGCAACACCGAAACAGAGTCCAATCAACCAAAGATTCGAGCCCGCGAACGGAATACACAGAAATGCAATGGAGCCAATGAGGCCACTCACAATAAGGATACTTCTCCGCCCCACGCGATCACTCCAAATCCCTAGCGGCAGCTGCATGATGAGACCCCCTACCCCCATGATGGGCAGCAGAACACCAATATTAGATTCCGTAAGACCTGCACGCAGCCCATAAATCGGAAAATTGCTGTTCATCGAGGCTTCCATATAGCCATAGAGTAAGGAGGTAATGAGCGGGAACCAAGCGATTGCCAAAACCTTTGAAGCACGCTTATGCACCGCCTCCACTTTGTCCAGTTGCTCTGGCTTCTCATTGGTCAACTGCAGTACAAGCGTCAGAACGATTAAGAAAAAGCAGCTGGTCGTCAAAAAGGGAACCCAACTTCCTGCTTTGAGCAAGGTAATTCCTATAGGTCCTAAGCTAAAACCAACGCCATAAGCCATGCCGTATAAAGAGATATTACGTCCTCTACGCTCTTTAGGGCTTGACGTAACGATCCATAACTGCGTCGCATAATGCAGGGCGCTATCCCCAATCCCTACAAGCAAACGAAGTACAAACCAAAAACCAATCTGCTGCCATACCGGGAACAAACAAGTTGCCATGATGACCAGTCCCATCCCGACCATGATGACCGGCTTATATCCGTATCTTCGCACAGGCCTTTCTATGAAGAACATCGTGGAGAAAATACCAATATAAAGCGCTGCCGCATTCAGACCATTGGCTTCCGTCGAAACACCCGAACGATCCAAAAGGATCGTTAGCAGCGGCAGGAGCATACCTTGACTCATCCCTGCCACGATAACGACCATAATTAATATGATTAATTTGTTACTAGCGATCCGTTGTTTAAGAGCCATTTCCAAAATCCACAACTTCCCATCTCTCGGCGTAATCATTCAGTTTACCATGGAGAGGGACATGGAATTGGTTAATGATGACGAGTCTTACTTTTTTTATCCATTCCTTGAAGGAAGGATACGTAACGAATAGATTCGCATACCGGTCACTCATGCACACAAAATGGGGAGCGGGCGTTTTATCCGTCAAAAATTTCAAAGATGTATCTATCGGTGTGTACTTCTTACGCTTCCCTTCCCACTTATCCAAGTCCAACTGAAGGGTGGTATCCACTTGTTCCAGAAGGCTTTCCAAATGCTTCACACGGGCATAATAGGGCAGCTGACAAGGTATATCCATTCTCCGAAGCGTTTCCTCATGCTGGGGATAAAAGATAGCTCGAACGAACTTCCTTTCCTCAGCCCATCTGGTAAAAGCGTGCAGTTCTGTCTCCGTCCAGTCTTCAAATGTTTCAAATAAAAAGACGGTTCCTTTATGAGTCTCCGCCGGAGGTTCGTACCCGAATGGTACTTTAATCTGATCTCTTGCCATTGCGTCCTCCTCTAGTTGTAATTTCTGTTGTCTGTCATTCCTTGACATATTGTAGCATACCCCACTAAGTTCCACGAAATCATTAGTCATTATTGGCTTAAGAACGCCTGTTGCGATATAATTTGTAAGTACCTATATTCAATTAAGGGAGACCTATAGAATGAGAGATCCAAGACTTCAAACTTTTGCCCGCAATATAATCCGTTATTCAGTAAGCCTTCAACCTGGAGAGAACATTCTAATTGAAATGATTGGAGTCAAAGACCCCGAACTCGCCAAATGCTTCATTGAAGAAGTGTACGCTGTAGGCGGTAAACCATTCATCGAGCTGCGTGATCCTGCAATCATGAGAAGCTTACAGATGACAGGTACGCAAGAGCTATTTACCCAATGGTCCGAATTTGAGCTTGCGCGGATGAAGCAGATGGATGCTTATGTAGCTGTCCGCAGTGGTGATAATATTACCGAATCGTCCGATGTACCCGATGATCAGATGCGGCTCTATTTGAAATACTTCCAGCGTCCTCTCTTCGACGAACGCATTAATAATACGAAATGGTGCGTCATGCGTTATCCGAATCCGTCTATGGCTCAGCTAGCCGGCAAAAGCACCGAGGCTTTCGAAGATTTCTATTTCAATGTATGTAATCTCGATTACAGCAAAATGGCAGTCGCTATGGAATCACTTGTCGACCTGATGAACCGTACAGACCGTGTTCGCCTTGTTGCCAAAGGAACCGATGTTAGCTTCTCCATCAAAAATATTGGCGCCGTGCCTTGCTCTGGCCTAAGAAACATACCTGATGGTGAAGTATACACAGCGCCTGTGAAAGACTCCGTTAATGGTGTAATCAGCTATAACACACCTACGATATATTCTGGCACTTCTTTTGAAAACATTGTATTACGATTCGAAAATGGACGTATTATTGAAGCTACCAGCAATGACACGAAGAAATTGAATGATATCCTGGATACCGATGACGGTGCTCGATATATTGGCGAATTTGCAATTGGCGTAAACCCGTACATCCAACATCCAATGAAAGATATTTTATTTGATGAGAAAATTGATGGCAGCATTCACTTCACACCAGGTCAAGCTTATGAGACAGCGGATAATACGAACCGCTCCTCCGTTCACTGGGATATGGTGCTTATCCAACGTCCCGAGTATGGTGGCGGCGAAATCTACTTTGATGATGTTCTCATTCGCAAAGACGGACGCTTCGTCATCCCTGAACTGGAAAAACTCAACCCAGAAAACTTAATGTAGTTAATTTAAAAAAGCAGCTGCTGCTTCCGACTAACCTCGGTAAGCCTTGGCTGCTTTTTCCATGAGATTCACAGGAAATAATAGGTAATGCCATTAACAAAGTGTGATTAACCAAGCCAATGAAATACCTGTTCAGGCGATTCATTAATGGATGGCAGATTAATTGGAATTAGCAATAACGTGTTGTCCTTCACTTGCTCATTATGGATCGTAGCCCATTTGGCAGGATTTATTTGAACCTCTGTGCCTTTAGGAACAAATTGAAATAATTGCTGCACATCCGGATTCGTCAGTCGTATACATCCCAACGATTGATCAGTGCCGATTGAGCTCTCATCGAATGTTCCATGAAGCGCGATCGCTCCAAGTCCCAAGCCGGCGTCCCCATAAACCTTTGCATGTTTCCCTTTGGGCTGCTGAACACGATCCATCACCCGGAAATCTCCTTGGGGGGTACTCCCGTTGGCGCCAAGTCCAATATCTTTAACCCATAGTAAATAGCTGCCGCTAACCAGTTTCAATTGATGTTCAGCCTTGTTGATTTCAATATGTACAGGCTCATAAGGGACTCGACCAACGCCTGCTGCATTCGCATAAAACATCTGCTCGACATCAGCCGCGCTTGAATCATAGACCCATCCCCCTCGCCCGTTAAACACCGTGGAAGTGTCATTAGAACTTGTGACCGCCTCTAATGGAATGAAACTCAAATAATTATTTGGATAATCTTGTAGGAGATCATTCAGATGAACGGGGGCCCTTCCATAATCTTTGCGGTACGATTCCAAAGCTGTACGAACTAAATTAGCACCAATCGCACTAAGCGGTTGGTGCTTTTCAAATTCGGAATTCAGAAAGCGAATTCTCACTGTGCGATCCGTCGCGGGATGATATTGAGCGATAACAATGGCGCTCTTCGTCAACTCATCATTCGTGAGAAGCATCGTTTTCCCTTTGTTCACGTTATCTTGTGAAACGATGCCATAAATAAGAATGCTGGAATTCGGCATCTCCTTGGCTAATTCCAAAGCCTGCTTATGCAGCGCTGTTTCAATATCTTCATTTTTGGTTTCTGGATCAATGTACATAATAAATGGGACATCCATCGTCTCATACGTAACGTCACTTCCAACGCTCCAGACTTTCATTTTCGAAATCGCTTTATAGACCGGGGCATCTCCAACAAACAAGAAGACTAACATCAAATTAAGTACAAAGAGAACGATAAGCATTGTTTTCATAAATGGAGGTAACAACCGCTTTTCAGCCTCTGGGAAAGCCTTTTGCATACTTGCTGCATGTTCCGCATGTTGCTGATCCAATTCACGAATAGCTCGATTAGCAGCAGAATAAAATGGCGATGGATACGTTCGAAGAACTTCTTTGTAATGAAAAATCGCCCTTTTCAAATTCCCTTTTAAGTGAAATTTTTGCCCGATCTTATAATGAGCTTCCGGTGAATTAGCATCAATATATCGGATCACTTTCTCATAATATTGTGGATCAGAAGGGCTAATGAACAAGTTCTTATGCAGATGAATTAGATTATCGTCGAGATGGTTACGAAATCGTTGGCTTCTGCGAATCATTCGGCTCCTCTCCGTTCAATAGAATAGCTTGTCCATTCTAGATGAATGATACAATTAGTATCTCTGATACATAATGTATCACGCTAAAGATAGAAAGACAACTATTTATTACCTTTTACCTTACTGAATGAACCATAATCATTTAGCAAAAGCTGAATCGACGGAGGTGATCAATCATGAGTGGAAGAAATAGTAAACCTAAGAACAATGGACCTGCAGGCAGCCCTTCTCGCTTAGATCAATTCGGAGAAAAAGCGGTACAACAAGAGAAACGAGAAGCTAAGGAACGAAACAAACCGACATGCTAGATGGATAGATGAAATTCACCGTCTCAGGTGAAATCTTCTGAGATTTAGGCTGTTCTGGTGTCTATAAGGATGTTTTTCATCGTTATGGCGGAAATTTCAGGTACTCCATGTACTTTAGCGATGAAATTCATCGTTCCAGCTGCCATCTTCAGAGGATTTAGGCTGAGCCGGCGACTATAAGGATGTTTTTCATCGCTATGGAGGTAATTTCTGATACTCCATGTACTTTAGCGATGAAATTCATCGTTACAGCTGCCATCTTCAGAGTATTTAGGCTGAGTCAGCGACGATAAGGATGTTTTTCATCGCTATGGCGGGAATTTTAGGTACTCCATGTACTTTAGCGATGAAAATTCATCGTTCCAGCTGACATTTCCAAAGTTCTTCCTAGACTGCCTCCTGTCCGATCACTGGTGCAGTCCAACACAACATGCAAAAAAGACGTTCCCACCACGCCAAACGTGGTGAAAACGTCTTTCCTTTTCTTAATGAGCCACTTGATTATAAGTCATAATCCAAATCGAACCGGCCACGATCGTCAGTAAGATGACAAGACCAAAGATCAGCGCCATGATATTCCAGCGTGCGTTCTCGCCTTCTTTCACATGCATGAAGAAGAACAATTGAACACCAAATTGTAGGACAGCCATGATGAGGATCAAGACAATTGTGCCTGTTTTGCTCAACATATGGTTCATGACGGCAACAAGTGGAATGATAGTCAGAATGATCGAGAGAGCAAAGCCAATGATATAAGATTTCAATGAACCATGAGCGTCATGGTTTTCATGTGAACCTGTATGCGGTTGACTCATCTTACATCACCCCCATCAAATAGACGACTGTAAATACGAAGATCCAAACAACGTCAAGGAAATGCCAGTACAAGGAAATGACAGCCACTTTGCGTTTGGTTACTGCTGTGATGCCGCGGCGTTTCAATTGCAGCATCAAGCCGACCATCCAGATCAAACCAACCGAAACGTGTAAGCCGTGTGTTCCTACTAATGCAAAGAAAGCTGATAAAAATGCGCTCGTACTAATTGTTGCACCTTCATGATTAACCATGCTAAAGAATTCCATTAACTCGAGCCCAACGAATGACGCTCCTAGAAGTACCGTTACAGCGAGCCATCCGATTAACTGTTTCATGTTCCCTTTGTGCATGCCAAGCACGGCTAAACCGCTCGTGAAGCTGCTGGTAAGCAAGATAAAGGTTTCCGCAATGATACCTGGCATCTTAAACAATTCTTCCGGGGTTGGACCCCCGTTCGTATTTTGATGAAGAACCATGTAAGTAGCAAATAAAGATCCAAATAAGATACAGTCCGTGATTAGAAATATCCAGAATCCGAACGTTTTGAGCGACTCGTGATCATGTTCATGATCGTGGGCGTGATGCCCACCTTGCGTAGCTGCATGTGCCATTATACTTTCGCCCCTTTCAATGCGGCTTCCGTACGTTTCACTTCATCAGCAGGAATATAATAATCCGTATCATAGCTGAACGAACGTGCAATCATCGTGATCGCGACCCCAATTAAGGCCGGAATCGTCAGCCACATCCAATTAAATACAAAACCAAATCCAGCGAAAAACCATAGAGCGGACATTAGGAATGGAATGGAAGAGTTCTTAGGCATGTGAATCGGTTCATACACAATCTTGGCTGGTTGCTTGGTAGATAAGCTTTGCTTCTGCTTTTGTTCCCACCATGCATCTGCCTCGTTTACTTCTGGCAATACAGCAAAGTTATAAATTGGAGCTGGCGAAGGAATCGACCACTCTAATGTTCGGCCATCCCATGGATCCCCGGATACATCCGGTTCTCTGAATTTAATCGAGTGGGCAATTTGCCATACTTGGAAAATGAACCCGACACCCATAAGGAAACCACCAACGGTTGATACGAGATTTAACGGTCCCCAGCCCATATCGAAATCGTACGTGTACGTACGACGTGTCATACCATCTAAGCCTAAGAAATATTGCGGCATGAAACAAACATAGAATCCAATGTTCCACAGCCAGAATGCCCATTTACCTAAGTGTTCGTTCAGCTTAAAGCCGAACATTTTCGGCCACCAGTAGTAAAGTCCAGCGAAGTAACCGAAAGCTACGCCACCAATTAAGACTTGATGGAAATGCGCAATTAGGAAGTAGCTATTATGGAATTGAAAATCAGCTGGCGCAACAGATAACAATACCCCTGTCATGCCCCCAACAACGAAACATGGAATGAAGGCAATCGTCCACATCATGGGAGTCGTAAAACGAATCTTACCGCGGAACATGGTGAATAACCAGTTAAATACTTTGGCCCCAGTCGGTATCGCAATCAACATCGTACTAATGGCGAAAAAGGCATTAACATTCGCGCCAGACCCCATCGTAAAGAAGTGATGCGCCCATGTGAAGAAGGACAATAAACTTATGATCAGCATGGCGAAAACCATCGATTTGTAACCAAACAATTTCTTTTTGGAGAAAGTAGATACAATTTCCGAGAAAATCCCGAAAGCCGGAACGACAACAATGTAGACCTCAGGGTGACCCCACATCCAGATCAAATTGATGTACATCATCGGATTCCCGCCGCCATCCAACGTGAAGAAATGAGCACCAAGGAAACGGTCAAGGAACAATAAGGCCAACGTCACTGTAAGGATTGGGAAAGCAAAGATAATCATAATACAGCTTGAAAATACGGACCATGTAAACATCGGCATCTTCATCAACTTCATGCCAGGCGCACGCATTTTCAAAATGGTCACGATAAAGTTAATTCCTGTTGCCAAACTACCGATACCGGATATTTGAATACCCCAGATATAGAAGTTCTGTCCGACGCCAGGACTATGGGACATTTCCGAAAGCGGCGGATAGCTAAGCCATCCTGCATCCGGTGATCCACCGATGACGAATGATACGTTGAAAAGCATAGCACCCCAGAAGAACATCCAGAAGCTAAGTGAGTTCAAGAACGGATAAGCAACGTCTCGAGCTCCAATTTGCAGAGGGACTACTATATTAAATAACCCGAACATCAATGGCATAGCCATGAATAAAATCATGATCACGCCATGCGTTGTGAAGATTTGATTATAGTGCTCTGCTTGTAAAAATTCGCTATTTGGCATCGCTAACTGCAGACGCATTAGAAGCGCATCCACACCACCGCGGAACAGCATCATGATCGAACAAATGATATACATGATCCCGATTCGTTTATGGTCAACACTTGTTAACCATTCACGCCAGAGCCAGCCCCACTTTCTGAAATAAGACAGCACGAATATCATAGCGATCATCGAGAGTCCGATACTAACCTGAGCACCCAGGATGAGTGGATCGCCCGTTACGAAAAACTCTGATGCAAATTGCTTTATTTTATCCAACATGAGCAGATCTCCCTTTCTCAAAAACTTTGATCGATCATTTTGTCATTTTCATTTGACTGTGATCATTATGGTTCATAGGGGCATTTTTGTCCGTTGATTGAGGCTTACTCGTCTCTTTCACGGATTCTGTACTGCCATGACCACTGTGAATGGATTGACCATTCGTATATTTCGTTACAATCTTTTCGAAAAGACCATCAGGCACTGAGGAGAAATATTGCACATCCGACTTCCCAGGCTTTGCTAATGCTTCATAGCTTTCCATCGTAAGTTTTGTCGGTACCTTTTTCGTTTTGGCTACGAAAGCATCGAAATCGCTCTGAGATGTCGCATTCACATCGAACGTCATATCTGCGAAATGCTCACCGCTGAAATTCGCTCCCGTCCCGAAGTAATGCCCGATTTCATCGGCTTGTAAATACAGCGTCATCGCCATACCTGACATCGTATAGATCTGTCCACCCAACTGCGGGATCCAGAACGAGTTCATCGGAGCATCAGAGGTCAGCTCAAATTTAATCGGTGTATCCTCTGGAATTTGCAAATAGTTGACTGTTGCTATGCCCTGCTCTGGATACGTAAACAACCATTTCCAATCCAGTGATGTCACTTGAATGGTGACGGGTGGTTTATTGGATTTCAACGGCTTAGAAGGCTCCAGTGCGTGCGTATAACGAATAGTTATGACAGCCAAGGCTACAATAATAATGATGGGAATTGACCACCAAACGATTTCTAAGGTCGTGCTGTGCGCCCAATTCGGCTTATAAGATGCTTTATTGCCTTCTTTATCACGATACCGCCAAACGATCCATGCGGTTAGCGCAAGTACAGGAACGAGGATTACCGTGCATAGAATAGTGGAAATCACAATTAAATCTTTCTGTTCTGCACCCACAGGTCCTTTGGGATCCAGTACCATAGCTTGATTACTGCAGCCTGCCAATAAAACAATGATGGCGACCATCATGAAGGGCAGCATAGCTTGTACGAGTGTTCTCTTCTTCATCCTACTTAACCTCCCTATCAACAAATCTGATCTATTATCAAGATATCATCTCGTTGATAAAAGTACACTGTCGCAAACGCAACTTAACAAATACGTCAAAGGATCGACGTTTTACTGTAAAACAAATGTCACAGAACGTTTGTTGACTATTATAAAAATGTATGAAAACACATGAAAATGAAAAAGCCCTTCAAGTTGTCACTTGAAAGGCTTTTTAACTGCTCTTAAAACATTGAAATCATTCATTCTTTGAAGCTGCACGTGAATGCACCAAGTGAATTGCTGTCCGAATGACATAGATATGAACACTACCTACCATGAAGCCAATTCCAACCATCAAAGAAGCATTGCGATCACTAAAATGATCCATATTCAACAAGCTTAATAGTAATCCTATGCCTAGCAAAGCCCATGCCGCTATTGTCATCATCTTGACTAGTGGCATCACATCGCGCTCACTGCGTTCATTACTACTGATCAAAACAGCTCTATTTGCCATAATTATCACTCCAAACCTTCAATGTAAGTGCTTTATAAACATAGTATATCACAAATCCAAAATTTGTTCATATTTTATTCACACGTTGATCAAAATTTGGACAAAATAAAGTACGTCAAATTCACAATTAAATTCACCTTGACTTCAATCGGATTATGTGGTATAATAAAATATTTGTTTGACAAAATAGATCCATTCTAGGTATGATAGCACTGTTATTTCACTATCATTTCTCTTTGGAGGGATTCAAATGCGGATTGCAAACGGTATTTATATGCTTGAACTGTCAGTTCCTGTCATGGGGCGTATCGATGTCATACACCCAACCCTTTTTTCCGATGAAGAAGGCGCCATTTTGGTGGACACCGGATATCCTGGTTTATTACCGCTTATTCAGAAAGCCATGGAGGAACATAACGTTCCATTCCGTCACTTGAAGACGATTATTATTACCCATCAAGATATAGATCATATTGGAAGCTTACCAGATTTCATAAGCAAATCTCCGCATAAGCTTGATATCCTTGCCAGTGAAATTGAGAAACCTTATATTCAAGGTGAGAAGATGTTGATCAAAATCACCCCAGAATCGATCGAACAAGCGGTCGCTAGCTTACCTGCGGATATTTCACCGGAATGGCGAAAAGCTTTTCGATCGGCTTTGGAGAATCCGCCTAAAGGTCCGGTCAATGACATTCTTGATGATGGACTCGAACTTGCGGGCTGTGGAGGGATTGTCGTCATACATACCCCGGGTCATACTCCGGGACATGTCAGTCTGTACCACAAACAGAGCAAAACATTGATTGCGGCTGATGCCTTGGTTGTTTCAGAGGGTCAACTTCTCGGACCCATACCGGAGTACTCTGTTAACTATGAGTTAGCGATGCAATCACTTAAGAAGTTCAGCGAATACGACATCGATGCTGTTATTTGTTATCACGGCGGATTGTACACAGACAACGTAAATCAACGTATTGCTGAATTGGCAGCTTCTTCTATCTGAATTATCACCGTTTTGTTTACAATCGAAAAAGCAGGCTGCCACAAATGGCAACCTGCTTCTCATATGTATGTCCTGCTACTTCAATAATGTGTAGCCTCCGATAAACGGAAGTGGTTTTACTTGGCCTTGAGCCGCAGCAACAATACCTAGAATGGCTAAAACAAACACGGCCAAATTCGCTAAAGGCAATAGAATCCAACCAATAACCGGAATGATACCCAAAACAACATTCACGATGACAGCGGCCAGTAATAACGTAAGACCTTGGTTAGCGTGATACCATGCAAACTTTGAATCCTTTGCAGCGATGAGCGGGATAAAAAACAAGATGTATGCAATGATGGCCATTCCCTTATTACTTTGAATATCCGAAGAATCATACATAGACGGCACCTCTTTCTTTTTCTCAAAGTATACTATTCCATTATATTCGGTGTTTTCCATCTATTCTATTGAATTTCACACATTTTGAAAAAATTATTTTCCAATTACACGCGATAACCCAGAAGCCAATCCAATTGCTTCATTTGGACATCATCAGGAAGAAGTCTAAGCACCTGATTACGCAGCATAATAGCAACCGGATTACTCATTTGCACGATGCGTGCCATTCGTCTAGATTGATGCACAACTTGATTGGTTCGCGGTTTTCGATTACTTTCATAAGAATGAAATGCAGCTGCCACGCTGCTTAATGAAAACATTGATATTCCCTCAAGAAATCTAGCTAATACCAGAGCATCCTCCATCGCCTGTGCGCCTCCTTGCCCGAGATTAGGCAGCATAGGATGAGCCGCATCACCCAGCAGTGTTACTCTCCCTCGGCTCCATCTTTCAAGTGGTTTACGATCATGAATGTCATGCGTTAATATGGACCCCTCATCGGTTGACTGGATAGCCTGCTCAATCGGGTTATGCCAGCCCTCAAATTGCTTAAGAACGTATTCCTTCTTACTATCCACACCTGTCCCTGGAGCTGCGTTGATTGCTGCAAACCAAAAAACTTGTCCCTCGCCAATCTGGGAAAAACCGAATCGTCGTCCTCTCCCCCATGCCTCAAATCCTCCACCGATCTCAGGAATATATCGCTTATCCAAGAACGTAGTAATACCTCGGAAAGCTCTAAAACCTGAATATCGCAGCTGTTCAATGCCAAATAATAGATGAGCAACTTGTGAATGAATGCCATCTGCACCGATTAAGACATGTCCGGTATCTTCTGTTCCATCATCAAAATGGACAACAACCTGATGCGGATCCTGTTCAAAAGATATCAGCTTTTTATTCAAATAAACGGTTGTTCGTTCATTTAGTTGTTGAAATAAAATCATTTGAAGCTTAGCGCGATGAATAAGGTAGCTATAAGTTCTATATTGAGCAGCTTGCTTCGAAACAGGAACTGAAGTAATCGGTTTACCATCCCATGAGCGAATTTCAGCCATGCCAACTTTAGCGCCTGCTACCCTCACTTGTTCATCACAGCCAAGCTCCGTTAATACATGCATGGCATTCGCAGCTAATACAATTCCGGCACCGAACTCGGATAGCTCTTTCTTTTTCTCGTAGATGACAACTTCCCAACCTTGCTTTTGTAAGAAAAGCGCTGTCGTTAATCCACCAATTCCAGCTCCAATGATAATGGCTTTCCTAGTAGTAGCTAAGATATTATTCACGCTGCCCTCCATAACCAACAACCATTTCCATCTACTGTAACATAATCCAGTCCAGACAAAAACCTCCTAAAACCAATGGTTAAGGAGGTGCGTTATTATGAGGGTATGAAGTTTATATTATGTTATGTTGCAACTAATTGTTGTTTAACCTCAACGATCTCAAGATTCGAGAAAAATCGGCTTAACTTCATCATTTTCTCATTTGCTGCCAATTTAGAAAGTGGCGGGCACATAGGCTTTCCTCTGTAACATACGATAAATAACAAACTCATCACCTACTCTTCCATTGAAGAATTCACATCTTTGCCTGATACATAATGTATCATACAATAATTTTACTTGAGATACAACAAATAAAGATAAATACCGTCATATTTCGATAGTATATGTAATTTCACAGGACTTTATAACCAAATGAAAGTAAAAAGGAAAGATCTAGAACAACTTCAATGTCTAAACCCATTTAAACTCCTACATAATTCGAAAGACCCCCTCGGTATGAGGGGGTCTTTCGATATTTCCATATTAAACGATGACTAATTCGGAAAGCTTGGCACGTACCTGCTCAACTAATTCGATCGCATCTTCGGAACGATTCACAACATCAACACGATCCATATCTACAATCAACACCTCAGAGGCATGATAATGATTCATCACCCAGTCATCATAACCTGACCAAAGCTGCCGATAATAATCAACTAAAGATTGATCTTGCTCGAAGCTGCGTCCCCGCAGTCCGATGCGGTACATAACCGTTTCGAAGGAAGCTTTTAGATAAACCATGAGGTCCGGCGCTTTCTTAGGAAGCTCGGCAAGCTCAGACATCATATTGTCCGCAAGCCCCTCATAAACATCAAATTCCAGCTGTGAAATACGACCTAACTCCCGATTCACTTTGGCAAAGTACCAATCCTCATAGATACTTCTATCCAGTACATTTCGATTATGTACTAACGCTTGTTTAATTGCCTTAAATCTTGTATTCAAGAAGTGCAATTGAAGTAAAAACGGATATCGCTTCTTCTCAATTTCTTCCGGAGTTGCCGTATAAAAAAGCGGAAGTATCGGATTATCATCGACACTTTCATAATAAACATTTGAATTTAATTCTTGTCCAAGCAAAGTCGATACAGATGTTTTACCTAGACCAATCATTCCCCCAACCACGATCACAGCCATTGACCCCTTTCTCCTTCTGCCCATTCCTAATTAACCGTCAGTCAATTCTTGCAAAGCTTCCCTATTATACAAGGAATTCATAGTGGTGGGAACCCTATTTTTTTACCTTTATCTATCGTTTTCTTCTTCTCTTGTAATCCGCTCAATGACAGCGTGAAGATCATCTGGTCTTAGTAATTCTACTGGTGATACGCCTTTTTCAAAGTGTAAATAATCGCCTTCAATCAGGATGACATACCGTTCACCTTGTCTGGCAATGTGAACCTTGCGCCCATAATCGGCAAGCTGCGCCTTCACACTGATATGATCAAGCTTGATGCGCATTTCCAGATCCGGCTTCTGCTGGGCCAAATAATTGGCGGCATCCATGACCTGCGTCGGTGTCCACTTCTCCTGAAGCTCGCTCTTTTCACTGGCTGCCCAGATTTCCAAATCCTTTTCTTCCTGCTCACGTTCCTCAGGTTTATGCTCATAGTCTCTCTCTAACTGCTGCTGAACGAGCCCTAGTACTTGATGATGCAATATTTCTGGCATGGACTGCTCATATTCTACATATTTTAGGAAATCCTCAAAGTAACGAGCATGTGAAGCTTGGTGAATTTTGAGCTCTGAAGGTTCTAACATGCCTTCCTCAGGCATAAACGGATATTGGATCGATTTCATGTTTTTCGCATTGATCGCCATTTCCACTTGATTCAATAAGCTCTTTTCATCGGTTATTCGTGCAATTTTGGGCTCAAAATCACATTTTAGGATAAATACAAATGGATCATCGAAATATTGATTAAGCTTCGCGCTTGCGACAAGAAAAGCTCCGCCCCTGACCGCGCTTGTGTTCAGAAAAGCATTCAAAAGTTCATCACTGACATTAAGAAAGTCCTGTTTGTTCTCTGCATAGCGCAGACGCGCGAATAGATTATAATTCGGATTGCTTTCTAATTAGAAGCCTGGCTCAGTAATGAAACGCCCTATTTTCGTAGGCACCTGCTCAGCTCTCGGGTTACGCTCTACTTTGCGTTTAGCGATTCGCGCGAACTCACCATCTAGGAATTGTTGTAAAGCACTGTCTTCATAATCGTTCTCGTCCAAAGTCTGATAATGGCGATAATTTTTAGCCGATGCCGCGTCGGCACCTTCCCCTTGGATCACGAAAAATGATATATATTGAACTGCGAATTTCATGCTGATTCTCCCTGTCAATCATATTCAAAATTGCACAACTTTGATTGTACTTGGTATAAAACCGAAACGCTACAAAAAAATAGGTACAGTTTGTGATTGTTTGTAAGTTCATGCTGTCACTAGTAATAAGCGCTGCTTTTTCAAAATAATAAGACAGAGGTGTGAAGATGATTTACGGAACCAAACTACTGGAAACAGATACAGAAATTTTCATTGCCGCTCTTACAAAAACACCTGTTTATGTTTGGTCGTTAGATTCATTAGGCGTTTATTATCAGGTAAATTCGGGTTTTATCGTAAAATATACACCTGATGAAGTACAAATTCATTGTGAACAGGACTCCTCGATGACCAAATGGCATTCCAGAGAAACGAATGAATTTAGTATCCGTTTTTAGAAATGAATAAACCGCCAGTTCCTGTTACTTGACAGGTCTGGCGGTTTTTACATTCATACTATTCGAATTCACTCATGTCCTTACTTATCGTCTGCGTCGGCAAAAACACATCAATTATGGTTCCTTCTCCAATTTGGCTCTGAATCGACATTGTGCCTTTGTGCGCTTCAACGATCTTGAAACACATCATTAGACCGAGTCCTGTACCCTTTTCCTTCGTTGTATAGAAAGGTTCACCTAATTGCTTAACCCGCTCCTCTGGGATGCCGCATCCATTATCCTGAGTCCTCACTCGGATCATCTCGCTGCCCTGCATGGAAACGGTAATCTTAATTTGTCCATCTTTCGTTATGGCTTCAATCGCATTTTTCACCAAATTAATAAACAATTGCTTAAGATGCATCTCAGAACAAATGAACTCCGGAATATCAGACTCAAACTCGAGCAAAAGCTGCACATTGCAAAGATTAGCCTGTGTATCCAACAGCGCAATCACGGTTTGTAATATATTTATCAAATCACTTCTTTTGTATTGAATAGCTTCCGGTTTCGCAATGACGAGGAATTCGCTAACGATGAAATTAATCCGATCCAGTTCGGACAGCATGATGTCAAAATAGTGCTGTTTCCCCTTCATATCGTTCTGCAGCAGCTGTAAGAAGCCTCGGAGTGACGTGAGCGGATTTCTAATTTCATGAGCAAGCCCTGCTGCTAACTGGCCTGCAACAGATAGTTTATCCGATTTACGCAACAATTCCTCCGTTCGTTTCCGTTCAGTAATATCTCGCGTAATACCAGCGAACCCGATAATCTCGCCCTTCTCATTCTTAATTGGCGTTTTGGTCACACTTACATGAATGAGCTGTCCATCTTTACGAACCCGAACAGTCTCTAACCCCGAAATTTGATTACCTGCTTTCAATAGGTCCTGAATTTCTTTATGATGCTCTTCCAAGAAATCTGGATATATGGGCAATAGTTGGTTTAGAAGCTCATCCTGATTCCAGCCAAATACTTTCTCATAAGCGGAATTGACAGAAATAACCTTAAACCGTTGATCAAGTACGCAGATGGCATCTGTTGTATTATTAATAAAAGATTCCAGCAGCTCCTTCGTTCCTCTAAGCTCCGTTTCCATCTGTTTACGTTCCGTAATGTCCACACAAGAGCCGATCACTTCAACCACGCGGCCATTTTCAAAAATGGGACGTAAAGATGTCAAATACGTAATCCCCCGGAATGTGGCTTCATACATGACATTTTCTTCCCCGCTCCATGCCCTGCGGTAATACTTATCGATATTGGAAGCCATATAAAATGGCCATATCTCGTATAAGCCGTTGCCAAGGATATGCGATGGTTTATAGCCGAGTCTATACAGAAGTTCACCATCACATAAGGTATGAATGAATTTCCCTCGCATTTGTCTGAACTTCATGGTCATTCCTTGCTGTCTGCGAACAGTGTCATGCAGGTCCTGCTGCGCAACTCTCAATGACTCACGGTCTTTATTATGCTGGGTGATATCTCTAGCGATAATATAAACGCCTTCCGTTATCCCATTCACAATAATCGGCACATTTTTTAAACCTAATTCAATCTTATCGCCACTCTTATGCGTAACCCGAAGCATGTAATTATCCGTCTGCAAGAGCACACTATCGGTCAGGTATTCTGCTTGATCTTCTTGTTCCCAGAAATGATGGATGGACTGTCCCACCATATCCGTTTTCGTGTAACCCAAAATCCGTTCCATAGCAGGATTCACACTTAAGATCAAACCATTCAAATCACTTGTCAAGATCCCCGCTGGATTATGCTCAATTAATGAATTATACCGCTGTTCACTCTCCGCAAGTTTACGTTCCATCTCGGACTTTATCGAGAGATCTTTCATCTGGGCCATATAATAAAGAGGTTCATTATCAGAGTTTCTAATTAGTGAAATCCCGCATTCCACCCTTATAATTGTCCCCTCTTTTGACTTCATTCTTTGTTCGATCTGAAAAGAGCGCAAATCCCCGGACAACAATTGCTCTAAGTGTCGAATCAGTTTGTCGTTCTCTTCGGACAAAAAGATCGTAGTTATATCCGTATATAATAATTCTTCTTCCGAATATCCAGTTATCGCGCTAAGGCTGTGATTCATTTTCATCCATTGACCATTGAGCGAAATAATCGCCATGCCCATCGTTGTGAATTCGAATACCGTGGCAAATGACGGTTCCGTTCTCGAAAGCATATCCATTCATTTATCCCCCATCTTAAACATACATGGATGGTTTCCATCATCAAATGTTTGAATTCGACGATGTAAAGATTATTCCTCCCGTAACAGCTCTTGGTTGATCAAATAGTTCATGAAATGTGCCCTTGAAATTCCTCTTTATGATAAAATAAAATGGTTCTTTCATGTATGTTCGTACATCACTAATTAGGAGGGGCACAATTGCCTAACATCTGGACACATCTGATTTTCGGTCAAGAATTAATGAACCAATTGGGGCATTCCAATATGCTTAGTGATAAGCAGCTGCGACATGTTTTCTCCCTGGGCTGCCAAGGACCCGATTTCTTGTTCTATCATAACTTCTTACCTTGGAAAAAAGATAAGAAACTCAATCAATTGGGAAGTCTTATGCATACGAAAGCATGCGGTCCGTTCTTGATGGATCTGATTTCCCATATGCAAGGCAGGGGCTTGTATAATCCCGCTGTTGTTTATGCACTTGGATTCCTTACACACCATATTCTCGATCGCAACATGCATCCCTACGTTTTTTACAAATCAGGCTTCAAGAAATGGGATCACCAACGATTTGAGATTATTATGGACACACTCATTGTTCGTCGCAAACTTGGACTACAGACATGGAATACGCCTGTATGGAAAGAAATATATGTTGGAGAAGCTCTGTCCCTCGGTATTGTTCCAGCGCTTGCCCACGCTGCTGCCATTCACTATCCTGACCATGCATCGCAGGTTTCTGAGAAGGATTGGAACGATGCTTACATCGACATGATTCGAGCTCAACGCTTGTTCCACGATCCGAAAGGAATCAAACGGTTATTCACCTTCGGTCAAATCTCTCCGTTGGTCTATACCAAGCATCCGGCTCCGCTTGATTATTTAAACGAAGCCAAGACGGTTTGGAATTGTCCTACATCATTAGATGAAACATACACATACAGCATTTGGGACTTATGGGATATTGCGATGGAAGATGGACAAATCGTCCTCCAGGCAGCCATACAAGCCTTACAACGAGGTTCTTCGGCTGATTACCAAGCCTTAGAAGAAGTTCTCGGTAATCGCTCCTATGAAACCGGTAAGGACTGTGACAGCGGACTGCAAATCACTCATGTCCAGCCTATGATTTAAAGCTTAGCATCATCAACCTGATCAAGCCATGAATCGATATGACCAATTACCGATGCCACGCAGCCTTCTTTGAAGGGTGAAATTAGCTTCGCTACTTGAACAAGCTCTGTGAAATTCAGACTTCCGCCTTGCTGACAAAGTCTTAAGTAATCCTCCCAAGCTAATTCTGGATTTTCATTAGCTCGTTTCCAGAATTGAAACGCACACACTTGCGCAAGCGTGTAATCAATGTAGTAAAACGGGCTTTTGTAAATGTGGGCCTGCTGCTGCCAAAAGCCCCCTCTATCCAAATAGTCGTTATCCTCGTAGACACGATGCGGCAAATATTTGCGCTCAACCTCGCGCCAAACTAGCTTACGCTCAGCGGATGTCAGTTCCGGCTGCTCATAGATCCGGTGTTGAAATTCATCTACCGCAACACCGTATGGAATGAATAAGAGCGATTCACTTAGATGCTTGAATTTATACTTATCTGTATCTTCCTCGAAGAACAACGACATCCAAGGCCAAGCGAGAAACTCCATGCTCATGGAGTGGATTTCACAGGCTTCCAAGGTGGGGAATATGTATTCAGGTACTTGAAACTCTCGGCTGCTATAGCCCTGGAAAGCATGTCCTACTTCGTGCGTTAAGACATCAATGTCACCTGAAGTTCCGTTAAAGTTAGAGAAAATGTACGGTGCTTTGTATGTACTAATATATGAGCAATAACCACCTACGCGTTTTCCCTTCTTAGCCACTAGATCCATCAAACCGTTCTCGATCATAAAGGTAAAGAACTTATCCGTTTCTGGGGATAGCTCTGCATACATCTTACGAGCTTGTTCCACAATCCAATCCGCATCACCTTTTGGCGTTGCATTCCCTGAGGCGAAACCAAACTTGTCATCATAATAGTGCAGCGAGTCTACGCCAATTCTAGCCTTCTGCCGTTCCTTTAGTTTGGATGCCACCGGTACAATGTGTTCAAGAACTTGATTCCTAAATACTTCCACGTCTTTGGCATTATAATCAGAGCGGTTCAAACGAGCGTATGCGAGTTCAACAAAATTGTTGTATCCGAGCTTCTTAGCGATGACAGCACGAATCTTCACTAATTGGTCATACAGTTCATCCAATTTCGCTTCATTCTCTATAAAAAAGCTATATTTCACATCATTCGCTTCTTTACGGACTTTTCGGTCTGTTGATAATTGAAAAGGCACGAGTTGGGATAAATTTCGTTCTTCCCCTGCATAAATGAGCTTCGCAGAAGCAAGCAGCTTCGAATATTCACTGGCCAGTTTGTTTTCTTGTACGAGATCTTCAACAATTTCCGGCGAAAACGTTTTCAATGATAAGGAGGCAATCGTAAACAGCTGCTTCCCCCATTTGACTTCTAACTCTGAACGATAGGAGGATTCAATGAGTGCTTTATAAAACTCTGTAATCAACCCTTGATATAAAGGCTCAATTTCATCGAAATACTCTTGCTCAGCTTTGTAAAATTCATCGTTGGTATCCACACTGTGACGAATCCGCCCAATAGATTCCATAGATTCCAATTCACTTCGCAGGCTAACGATGGCTTCCATCGCTTGGTCTTGATCGCCAAACGAATTTGCTTGTTTAAACGCCTCTAAAAGCTCCTTAAATTTAATTTCAAAAGCGCTAAAGTCGGGTCTTTCGTACTTAAATTCTTGAAATTTCATTGGTTTCACTCCTTTGAGTTTTTAGCCAGGAAAACTGGCAGCCTACTTACATAACTGCAATACTGTAGGGAAACAATTCACTGGTCATAAGTTGATTAGCAACAGCAGGGTCTTGTTCCATGATCAGTGTAGCTTCTAACTCATTATCCACCCTCAGGATAACAATGCCAAATGTTTTTTCGTCAAAAGTTTGTGTTCTTCCTGCTAAAATAAGTTCCCCCTCCTCTTTCAACTGTAAAAGGTATTGAAAGTGCTCTTCAACAATTTTTTCTTCTCTTTCTGTCCAAACACTGCGGTCTAGAAAAGCAGGTTTTAATCGTAAGACATAAATAAATTCTTTATTTTCGCTCATGACTCCCGCTCCTTCACAAATAAATTTGGTATTTGCCAATCAATTTCCGAACTCCCAAGATCTCTAAGATAGGCATTCGCTTGCGAAAAAGGCTTACTGCCAAAAAATCCGCGATACGAAGAAAGCGGACTTGGATGAACTGATTTTATGATAGCATGCTTCGTTGTATTGATGAGACGCTCCTTGGCCTGTGCATGACTTCCCCACAGTACAAAAATGATCGGCTTCTCCCGATCACTTAGCGTCGTTATGATTTTGTCTGTAAAACGTTCCCACCCTTTTCCCTTATGCGAATTCGGCATGTCTGCTCTTACCGTTAGAACCGTGTTCAATAGCAGCACGCCTTGTTCTGCCCAAGCCTTCAAGTAGCCGTTATCAGGGATACAGCAGCCAAGGTCAGACTGTAATTCTTTATACATATTTTGCAAAGATGGCGGTGTCGGTATACCCGGTTTAACGGAAAAACTGAGGCCATGGGCTTGGCCTCTACCGTGATAGGGATCTTGTCCCAAAATAACGACTTTGGTATTCGCATAAGATGTTAAATGAAGTGCACTATAAATCTCATTTTGCTCAGGAAAAATGGTTTGTGACGTATTTTCATCATTGAGAAATTTTTGCAAAGCATGGAAATAGGGCTCTTGAAACTCAGATCCCAACAAAGAAGCCCAGTCGTTCGTTAAATGGCTCACCATTCACCTTCCTATCACTCCGTTTCCGTACCGAGCTCTCCAGTATCGATATTTCTCAGCACGATTCGTCCATCCGCAGCTGTACCATCAGCAAGTACGAGCTTCAGCTTCGTCGTTTTCCCTTTATTTACAAGCGCTTGAACTTGAGCGTCCGTTAGATTCCGGCCAAAGCTTTCTTTCCAGATGACGAATTTGCAGCCTTCCTTATAATGCGAGCAGCCGTAACCTTTACGTCCCATGAAAAGGGAGCCTCCGCACCCTGGTCTTGGACAAGTAGCTATGAACGTACTAGCTCCATCTGTTTGTTTAGCAGGAGCCGTTTTCTTAGCTGCAACTGCTGTTTTGGTGCCACCTGTTGATGCCGCACTCGATCGTGCAGAACCGCGTTTGGGTGCAGCTGCAGGAGGCGTCTCGCCTTCGAAAGCTGTTTTGGAAGCTCTAGTCTGCACGCGAACCTTATCAACGATAAGTGTTGCGAATCTTTTGACGTTATGCATAAACTGCTCGTCCGAAGCTGTACCTCGGGAAATTTCGTTCAGCCTGCGCTCCCATTGCCCAGTCATCTCAGGTGAAGTTAACAGCTCAATGCCTGCGCCGCGAATTAGTTCAACAACCGTTCGCCCCTTCTGGGTCAGGACGATTTTCTTACCCTGCATATCGATATAACCAACCTTCTTGAGACGCTCGATGGTCGCTGCACGAGTTGCCGGAGTCCCGAGTCCCGAATCCTTCATCGCATCGCGGAGTTCCTCATCCTCAATCTGCTTGCCGGCGCTTTCCATGGCTTTGAGCAGCGTTCCTTCGTTAAAATGCTTAGGCGGCTGCGTATCTTTTTCCTTCACGATCGCGTCATGGCAAAGGACATTCCCCTGCGGATCGATGGAGAAAGGCTCGTTTACTTCAACCTCTTCGTCTTCTTCCTCTTCCTTCTCCTTGCCCTTCGTGCTCTTCGCCTTTTCCTTTTTCTGATCGGCGTAAATGACCTTCCAACCTAATTGGAGTAGTTCTTTGACCGTTGTTTTAAACATTTCTTGTTCGACTTCAGTCATAACTGTATGAACTTTATACTCAGCCGGTGGGTAGAACTGGGATAAGAAACGCCTTACAATCAGATCGTACAATTTCTGTTCATCCGGACTCAGTCCTGAAGCTTTGCGATTCGTCGGAAGAATCGCATGGTGATCTTCAACTTTGCTCGGATTGCAAATAAACTTGTTATTTTTGTGCACTAGATTTCGGTTTGCCCCTTGCACAAGCTCATGGTAAGCCGTTCCTTGTAAAGCGGATAAGGACTTGTGCATTTCCGGAATATTTTGCTCAGTCACATAGTTGGAATTGGTTCTAGGATAGGAAATGACCTTATGCTTCTCATAAAGTGCCTGAGCCGTATCCAGCGTCTTCTTCGCCGAGAAGGCGTATTTCCCATTTGCCTCACGCTGCAGCAGCGTCAAATCATACAATTTGAACGGGTATTCCTTCGTCTCTTTCACTTCATAGGAAATAATCCGTGCAGGTTTCTCTTTGACCTTGGCAGCAAGCGCCTCGACCTTCGGTCCGTCCGTCATGCGCTCTCCCTGCCACATGCCTCTATACGTCGTCTCGCCTTGTGTAAAGTGCCCCTCCAGCTCATAAAATTTGAGCGAAGAGAAGGCTTCAATCTGCTTCTGGCGGTCATAAATAAGCGCAAGCACGGGCGTTTGAACTCGGCCAACGGAAAGCAGAACGTTATGCTTCGTTGTGAATGCACGTGAGCCATTCATACCGATTAGCCAATCCGCTTCACTGCGTGAGCGCGCGGCGCGCGTTAAATTTTCGTATTCAGCACCGTCTTTTAATGTAGCGAAGCCATTTCGAATCGTCTCCGAGGTTAAATCGGAAATCCAGAGTCGCTTAACAGGCTGATTCAGTTTAAGATGCCGCTGAATAAGCGAGAAGATGTGCTGTCCTTCTCTCCCCGCATCGCACGCATTAACAAGCATGTCGCATTTCTTCGCAAGCTCAGCAATCACCTTAAGCTGATCGTACGTCCGCGGGTTTGGAATCAGCTTAAATTCATCAGGAATAATTGGCAAGTGATTAATATTCCATTTTTTATATTTATCATCATATTGATCAGGTTCAGCCAACTCAATTAAGTGTCCAATCGCCCAGGTGATGATATATTGTTCACCTTCTAGATGGGACCTCATATTTTTGGCTTTGGGCTCTATTGCGGCGGCTATATTACGTCCCATATCGGGTTTTTCCGCAATAATTAATGTCTTCAAGAGAGTATCGCTCCTTAATTGAACTTTCTAAGTAGATCAGAATCTGTCGCCTCAGTGTATCCCACTTTATAAATGGCTGCAATATGGTAACGATCGAAAATTTTATTTTACCAAGTAGACTTTACTCCAAGTATCTTCACTTCCTTTGAATATGATAACTGGAAACATCAATTGAAGCCAAGAGGTGAAGGTTCTTATTATGCATATTCTGATTATTGCTCCTGAACAAATCCCCGTCCCTCCTCCCGTCGGAGGCTCTGTGGAGCATTGTATATACCAAATTGCCAAAAAAATATCCTCCAAGCATAAAGTGACCATAATAAGTCGGCTGCGCTCCAACTACCCAAAGACAAGCAGATTAGGTCATATTACGATTATTCGAGTACACGGTGCTAATAAAAAAGCTTATTTATCTAATGTGCTGAAGACTGTCAAAGGGCATCATTACGATAGGATTCAAATCGATAACCGCCCTAGATTTGTGCATGCCGTGAGAAAAGTATTCCCACATACGCCTATCTCTGTTTTTTTGCATTCAACGACATTTATATCCCCGCCAATGACATCCAGAAAGCAAGCAGCAATCGATCTCAGTGGGGCTAATCGCATCATTGGCAACAGTCTTTCGCTGCAAAATCACCTGAAACGAACCTTCCCAAATATCAGTCATAAAGTTCGTTACGTTCATCTGGGCGTCGATCTCGCTCAATTCCGTCCTCGTAAAGAGAAAAAGCATTCAACTGGCGGTCGCCGGCCATTTGTCATTCTATTTGCAGGCAGGTTGATTCCGAGGAAAGGAATTCCCGTCCTGATGAAAGCTACACAAATCGTTAGAAAATCCATCCCTTCAGCGAGGCTTCACATAGCTGGCGGGACTGGTAAGCCAAGCTACAAGCAATATTTGAAAAAATTAGCTTCCTCACTTCGAATCCCAGTAACGTTCAAGGGTTACGTTTCACGCAGTCAAATGCCTCGATTCTATCAGTCCGGGGATTGTTTCGTTTGCCCGTCTCAAGGTCATGAAGCGTTTGGCTTAGTGAATGTGGAGGCGATGGCATCCGGCATTCCAGCGATCGCCTCCAGAAATGGCGGGATTCCTGAAATTATTCGGCATGAGCATAACGGACTTTTAGTGGCGAATTATCGAAGCCCAGAGGCTTTTGCCAAAGAAATTATTAAACTAGCCAAAGACCCTTCTAAGGCCAAAAGACTGGCCAAGCAAGCCCGACTAGATGTAACGAGAAAATTTAGTTGGCGAGCCACAGCAAGCAAATTAGAAAAGATTTATACGACGAAAAATTCCACGTAGAGGGGCTGTTATGTCCATGAATCGAGCTAGAACAGTAGGCAGCAAATGGGTCAAGACGAAAGTTCTTTTATTAAACAAAGAACTTCGCAAATTTGTTCCGGAAACAAGAATCTATAGTCAAAAGAACCTGCTTGATATGCTAAATAAACATAAGATGGTTTATGTCAAACCCATCAATGGCACTTTCGGGCAGGGCGTTATTCGTGTAGAGAAAAATGAGACTTATCGATTTCAGTCCGGTAAAGCAGCTAAATCTTTTCGAACTTTTTTAGGTTTATTCGGTGCCCTAAACAAAGCCAAGTTATCTAGATCCTATTTGGTTCAGCAAGGCATTCATCTCTTAACCCATCAAAAGAGAATTTTCGACACACGTATAATGGTACAAAAAAGCCCTAAGAAAACTTGGGAAGCTACTGGTTATATTGGTCGAGTTGCTCATCCACAAAAAATAGTAACGAACTTTCATAATAGCGGCAAACCGCTGCCATTAGAATTATTACTTGCTCCCTACTTAAAGAATCAGAAGAAAGATGATTATATCAAAAGCTTGCGACATCTAGGATATCAAATCGCAACGCATTACCAGAAGGTTTATCCGAGATTTAATGAAATTGGTGTAGATATCGGTATTGATAAAAATTTAAAACCATGGGTCATAGAAGTAAACACAGCACCTGACCCCTTTATATTTAACCAATTAAAAGATAAAAAAATGTTCTTCAAAGTTCTGCGTTATTCGCGAGCAAACGGCCGATTCTTACCCAAAAAACGTAAGTAACTCTTGTTTCCTAAGGTTAGTAAAAACCTCCAATCCCACTTGAATGGGACTGGAGGTTTATTTGCTTTATGAGGTTACTCGGCGCTGGTGTACCATCATCTTAGTTAATAAGCCAAGACCTATAATAATAACCGCGACAATAATCCATATTGGATGATGGAATTGTGTATAGATGTGGTGCCACGCTTTTCCAAGCTTTTGACCAAGAAGAACAATAACCAAAATCCAAGCCAATGCGCCAAAGTACGAGATACTCATGAATTTGGTGAACCGCATTCTCGTAGCCCCTGCAATGAAAGGAGCAGCATGCCTTAGCCCAGCTACATAATAGCCAACTAAAAGTAAAATGGCACCATGCTTTTTAAAAAGTTCTGCCCACTTTTCTAATCTGTTCTCGGAAAGCTTAATCCACTTGGTAACCTTGCTGATACGCTTCAAACCAATGCTTTGTCCAAGCAGGTAATTAAGTGTCATCCCTGCACAAGCACCAAGCCAAGCAAAGCCGATGATGCCACCTATGTGTAGATTAGCTTTTAATGCTATATATCCTGCTCCTAGCAGAATAATCTCAACCGGAAGCGGTATGCCAACAATGCCAATGAAAAGTAACAAAAATATACCCGGATAGCTATAATGGGTGATTAAATTAATCATAGTATGATGATTCATTTTTGTTCACCTGCCTCGTAATAATCGTACCATAGGAATGTGAGAAGAGCATGAGAGTAGGATGAATAAAGAAATAAACCTTTCTTGTCAAGGTTTTTGGCCTCATTGGATTCTCATGGTTTTCTAATAAACCTCGTATCCTCCTGATTTGACCTAGTATTCCCCTATCGTTGGTAATCTATAGGTCATACTGGATGTGTTAAGGTTATCCCAGGTGGAAGCCTAAAACACGATCCTGAAGGAGGACATCAATCATGAACAACATGAGAAAGAACCGCCTAAGTAAATCGCTATTAGGAATTACACTTAGTGTATCCTTATTTGCATCAGCTAATCTCATAGCTGCGCCGCAATCCGCACATGCTGCAAGCGCAGCTTCTATAACAGCAGCTTCAACAGCCATGTCTGGGAAAGCAAATAGTATTATCTCTACTGGTCAACAGTACCTTGGCGTGAGATACAATTTCGGAGCACAGAAAAGCACTACAAGTTCATTTGACTGCTCGTCTTTTACGCAATATGTATATGGGAAGAATGGGATTAGTTTGCCCCGTTCATCCAAGCAGCAATCACAGGTAGGTACATTCGTGCCTAGAAATCAGCTGCAGCCAGGAGACCTTGTCTTCTTCTATTCACCCATTCATCACGTCGGTATTTATATGGGTAATGGTAAGGTTCTTCACACGTACGGCAAGCCTGGCGTAACGATTTCAGATATGAATTCCGGTTGGTGGAACAAAAATTACAAAACTGCTCGCCGCGTGTTGAATTAAGCCTTACTTGCAAAAAACTCCTTCCAGATATCCATCTGAAGGAGTTTTTTGCATTAAATGACTTTACTTTCTTCATGATCTCCGCTTTTTCCGGGAATGATAAGAATATGGTCTAAGATAAACTTCTTCTCTACATCAGATAAATTCGATTGGTGAATTAGATGGACTACTTTTTCTTCAAGTTCATAGATCGTTTGCAAAAAATCATCTAGACTCTCCTTCATCCGGATCAATCCTCTCATCTTATAAGGATAGCGAAACTGGTTTATTATTCGAATTATTCATACTTAGCATCATATCATTCACGATGTGAACAGCCGCTTGACTTCGTTGCAATGTTCTCATGCGTTCTTTTATTTCTTCATGCAAGCTTGGATGATTGATTAAATAAGTGATTTTACTGATAAATTCCTTCATATTCGTAGAAATCGATGCCATCCCGCGGCTAGAGAGATACAGGGCATTTTCCTTTTCTTGACCGGCATAGGGCCTATAAATAAAGATAGGCAGTCGTAAAACAATGGCCTCTGTTAATGTTAATCCCCCTGCTTTCGTTACAATACAAGTTGCCTGAGACATCCATTCATGCACATTGTCAACAAATCCAAGAATCGTTATACCCGGAAAAGCAGCAAATTCGTCTTCAAGCTTACCTTTCAACCTCTCATTTCGGCCACAAACAACGACCAATTGACAATTATCTAGAACAGCTAAACCATTCAACATTTCCTCTAAATAGCTGGTGACACCGCTGTCTGATGCCATGATAAGAATGATCTTCTTTTTTTGACTTTTGGCGTTGCTATTCCTCTCATTTGCGAACTCTTGTCGCAACGGGATTCCGCTAACCTCAATACGGTCCTTACTGAACCCTTTGAAAATGATTTGCTGCTTTAATTCTTCCGTAGCCACATAATATTTATCAACATTCGGGTGTAACCAACTGGCATGTAAAGCATAATCCGTAAGTACAGTGAAATTCGTAATGCCCATAGAACTGCACACTTCAGGCGATGCGCCGAATGGAAAGGTGTTAACAACAACATCCGGACGCTCATGATGAATAAGTTCTCTCAGCTTCTTTTTACCAAGATAGGTCATGGATCTCTGGAATAAAGCGGTCCGTTTGGTTTCACGGGTTAAGTAATAGCTCCAGCCGTAATAATCAAGTCCTATGCGAGAACTTTTTGTGCTTTTGTTTATTAGCGAGGTAGTAATTAAGTTAATGAATGGA
This sequence comes from Paenibacillus phytorum, assembly GCF_013141715.1. Lineage (GTDB taxonomy): Bacteria > Bacillota > Bacilli > Paenibacillales > NBRC-103111 > Paenibacillus_E > Paenibacillus_E phytorum. The sequence goes on from NZ_WHOA01000148.1 coordinate 164,349, forward strand.
TGGCCTTCTTGCATCAGATTGACAATCTTCACCTGATCTACACCTTGCCTCAAGAATTGCTGCTGCAAGGCTTTTGAAGCTTGTAGATGTCCGTTACCATAGCTAGCTGTAAGTATCAATACACGAGGATTCACATTCATGCTCAAGGAAAAACCACCTTTCATCGCATACGTTTATAGGCGAAAACGATAACCTGCACCCCATACCGTTTCAATATATTGAGCGTTGGATGCATCTAATTCAATCTTCTCTCTTATTTTACGAATATGGACCGTAACAGTCTGTGGATCTCCCATCGCATCCATTCCCCATATACGGTCAAAAAGGTGATCTTTGCTGTACACACGATTCGGATTCATAGCTAGAAAATAGAGTAAATCAAATTCCTTCGTCGTAAGGCTAATTTCCTGCTCATGAACGAAAACGCGACGTGAACCGTAATCAATTAAAAGACCATGTATGCGAATTTCTTCGCTGTTTTCTTTGGTGCCTATTAATCGCTCATAGCGTGCCAAATGCGCTTTGACTCTTGCAACCAGTTCTCCAGGTTTAAACGGCTTTGTAATATAGTCATCTGCTCCAAGACCAAGGCCCCTAATTACATCGATATCCTCTTTTTTTGCAGTTACCATCAGGATAGGAATTTGATGCTTCTCGCGAATTTGCTTGCATACTTCGAATCCGTTCAATAGAGGGAGCATGACATCAAGAATGATTAGATCATACTCTCCACTGAGTCCTAGCTTCAAACCTTGCTCGCCATCCATCGCGATATCCACTTTAAAGCCACTCACTTCCAAATAATCACGTTCGAGTTCAGCAATAAGTTGTTCATCTTCTACAATTAATAGTCGTTTCATTCGTTTTCACCGTCTTTGTGCCTTCTAAGCGGCAAGTTGATAGTCATACAAGTCCCTTCACCTTTCATACTGCGAGCCCCAATGGTTCCGCCATGACCTTCGATCATTTGCTTCGAAATCGCTAACCCCAAACCGCTCCCCCCATTATTACTGTTCCTGGACGGATCTGCTCGGTAAAAGCGATCAAAAATATGCGGAAGCGCCTCAGCATCCATACCTACTCCATTATCTGTAATTTCAATGATGACATGTTCCCCAGCTATCCTAGCGATCAGACCAATATGTTTCTCTGGTTTATTCATATATTTTAAGCTATTGTCCATTATGTTAGTGAAAACGCGTTTCATTTTATCCCGATCAATCGAGACCTCAATATGCTTGTGTAACGCGATATCTGACTTATAATGAACGCCTTGTTTGCCAAGTTCAAATTCAAGTTCATCGGACCAATCTTCTAAAAAAGATGCGAAATCAACGACTTCAAAATTGAAGGGCATCCGCTTCAAATCCAATTTGGAATATAGAAATAATTCATCAATTAAATGATCCATCTCTTCAGCCTTGGACGAAATGATTTCGATGTATTTTTGTTTTTTGTCAGGGGTATCGGCTATTCCGTCACCTAGACCATCTACATAGCCTCTAATCGCTGTAAGAGGTGTCCGAATATCGTGTGAAATGTTAGAGATAAGCTCTTTACGATTTTCTTCGTATTGAATTTGCGTATGAATAGACTCTCGCAATTGTTTTCGCATTTGTTCAAAGGCTATGCTGAGTTGCCCAATTTCATCCTTACTTGTGATCTGTACTTGGAAATCAAGATCACCAGATTGAATCCTTTTCATAGCATTTTTTAACTTTCGGAGAGGGGTAATGATACTTTTTGAGACAAAATAGGTTAATAAGGTATGCGTGAGAATCAGAATAATAAGTAAAGTGATAAAAAGAATAGGGAAAAATTTCTGCGTGAAATTGACGATCGGATTCACCGTCGTAATAATGAAAACACTTCCCGGTTGTTGTCCGACATTGTAAAAATCGAAAGAGGTTACTCCCAGTAACTCTCTCCCATACCGCTTGGCATCTTCCCGCTCTGGATGTCCAGGGTGCTTGAAAGCAGGCAGCTGCTGGAGTACATCTGATCCTTGCAAGGTCGGAGAAACATAGACTAACGTATTATCCTTACGTACAACCAGCTTTGAGTTACTTAACTGAAGCTCTTGATCAATATCCGCTAGGTACGTTGAGTCGGCTAAGATGGACGGATTTTTCTCCGAGGAACGTTTCATATCTTTAAGCGTATGTTCCACATTCTGATTCTCGAATAGCCCGATACCAGACCCATATTGATCACGGATACTTTGGAAATCGCCTTTAAAAACAACGACCAATAGAACAGCTGTAATCATCATCATAACAAGTGGAATTAGCAGCATCGCCGCATAGGAAAGCAATAACTTCAGACGAATGGACATGAGTAGATTCCCCGTTTTTATACTTCTTTTCTATCAAATTTATAGTAACCAAGTGCCAAAAACAACATACAACTGGAAATCAGGAACAAAGACGTAGTCAATAGCTTACCCGCGGAAACGGTTTGACTGAGCCATAACATATGCCAATCCGTATAGGAGGCAGGTGAAAACGCAGCAATAGAGCTCATCAAGAATGGAGCAATTTTGGCAGCCGCGTATAGCACGAGTGAAAAGACCATGAAGGTGCTGGCACTTTTGAAGAACTGAGAAACGAATACAAACAAGGCTGACAAAGCAAACATGGAGACAACTGCAGCGATGTAAGCTTTCAACATATGGAACGAATCCGTGAAATTGGCTGATGTCCCAGCGAATAGGTTGCAGATAAAGGTAACAATGCCGAGTAGAATCAGAATTCCAGCAATACCTGTACCAAGAGCTGCGACTTTTGTTCCATAAACTTGAAAGCGTGAATTCGGACGAAGTAATGCAAGCTTCAGCGTTCTTGATGCCACTTCATTTGGAAATAAATCGCCAGTAACCGTTAAAATAAACAGTGGAATCCATATACTTGTATAAATCGTTAACATCTCAATTGGAAAGGACTGGCTTACGGCAATAAGCCCGAGAATTGGCTGTAAGGCATTGAGAGAAATGGCAAGCAGAACAGGAAGAATCGCTGAAAAGATAGCGAACATAACTACTTTCTTCCGATACAACAGCAAGTAAAGTTCATTTAAGTATCCAGCGCGCCATCTATGCACAATCTTTGTCCTCCTTGGAAAGCTGAAGTTCGTCTATATAGAATTGCTCTAAGGATTGATTGCTTTGCAGCAGTTCGGATACGTACCCTTCTTTCTTCAAATGTCCTTCTACAACAATCCCCACCCGATTACATAGCTGCTCTAGCTCGTGTATCATATGGCTTGAGATTAAGAAAGACGTTCCCTTCTCATCGGACAGCTGCTTAATCAACTTTCGAAACATCACCGTACCTTCGATATCCAGCCCGTTCGTAGGCTCATCCAGGATGACAAGCTTAGGTTCCGGCAGGATAGCCGCGGCAAGTGCTAGCTTTTGTTTCATACCTGTGGAATAGCCTTTGATTTTCTCCTTACGAACTTTGAACAAGCCCACAAGATCCAAGACTTCTTCAATTCGCTTTGGCGTGACATTCGGATAGAACCGGGCGACTAGTTCTAAGTACTGCCATGCGCTAAGAAAATCATGAAAATCTGCCGATTCAATCATGCTGCCAACGTGCTGCATACCTTGTTCGAATTGTTCAACGATATTGGCATTAAACAATGTGATCATCCCTTGATCTGGACGTATTAAACCTGTTATTAGCTTTAGAAACGTTGTTTTTCCAGCGCCATTTGGCCCAAGTAATCCATATACATCTCCTGCATGCAGCTGGAGACTCATATCACGAATTCCCCGGTCATTGCCATATACTTTGCTTAAATGAGCCGTCTCTAATATGGTGTTCACTAAGATTCCCCTTTTCTTATGAGAAAATCTCTATCGAGGCCATTCAAAGATGAGCGACCGCGTTTAGAGGTAGGTTTTATCGCCAATAAGAAAGCGGTTTCGTGAACCGAAAACTTATACTTTCTTATGTGGTAAGATAAAGCAGATAGGCTTGGACAGGGAAGCCTATCTGCTGTTACCTAATAGGTTTACAAATGCTGATTATTATTCGTTATCGCCTTGTTTACCTTGGTGATCATGCTTTAATGTTTGTACGGTTTTACCAGTCAGATCAATGGTTTCAGGTGCTGTGCTGTTATAACCGGACAGATCCGCTTGAAGGTGAAGCGTAACTTGGTGCACCGCACCACTATCATCTTTACCAGAGACCGTTAAATCTGCTTCTTGATGAGAGATATAATTATTAGCATTTACGGTTGCCTTAATGGATACTTTATCGATTTTGATATCTTGCGTCAGCTGTGGAGCCGCGTTTTTCAAGAAATCTTCTTTGAACGGCAGCTCATTTGCTTTTAAGGCGTCATCATTAGTCTCACCGTCATTCTCTTCTTTGGTTGCTTGTTTAATAGCAATCGGTGCAAGAGCGTTAACTACAGTAGGAATCTGAGCGTTGTCAAGTTGAATGGCGATCTCTTTAGACCCATCTGCTTTCGTATCAACAGCCACATAGTCCTTCAGATTACCAACTAAAGCGTCGATGACCGTCTCTACTTGCTGAGGAATGTCAGTTTCATTCAGCTTTTTCTCGGCTTTGTGTTTCTTTCCGCCTTCTTGTTTCACGAAATACACATCGCTAGCGTTTGATTTAAGTACGGTTTGATCATTTTGCTTATAGAAGCTGAGCGATTGTTGGGTACCATTCGCTAACACATCTGCACTTCCGCTTGCCGTTTTCGTATCCAGGCTCACTTTGAAGCTTCCATTTGCACTTGCAAGCACATTACCGTTATCTTGTAAGGCTGCTGACGCTTGTACAGCTACATTTTGAACGGTTTTGGTGTTTTTCAGAGCAGATTTATAGGCATCATACCCAGATGTACTCGCCAATGCACTAAACCCAGTCGTCACCATGACAATACTACTGATTCCAACAGCGCTACCTAACATTAACCATTTCTTTTTCATTTTTTCCTCCTAATATAGGGATCTTTGAGTGTAGCTCAAAGTCTCTCCGCTTTGGGATCTTTGAGTGGAACTCAAAGTCTGGGCTTACAACTACATCTTAGTCAGCAAAAGTGAAGTGCTTGTGAAGCATTTCTTAAATCTTTCTTAACTCTCTGTCCACAAAAAGAAAAACCCGTTTAGCATCTAAACGGATTTGCATACTGCTTACCTATGAACTGTGAGTTATTATGTTTTATCTTTACTTCCAAATACCTTGAATAGTAGTAACATCAGCTGTACCGCCCAAATAAGGCAGTTTATACATCTCTTCTAACGTACGTAATACATTCAAATGCGTAATATGTTGATCATATTTCGCCGGTTTGATCATAGGTCCTACAAAGATTGTAGGGATATGATTGTCTTTGGAATTATCATCTTCGTCCCACGTTAGAATGAGCAAGCTGTTATGGCTTTGAGCCCAGGTTACATAAGGACCTATATGTTTTTTCAGCCAATCATCTGCGTCTAGAATGGTCCCGTCATGCATGTCATTATCCAAATTAGGGATGACGAAAGAAACCGTTGGCAGTTTGTTAAAGTCTTTAGGGAATTGGTCAAAAGGTTGATTACTCTCTTTGGCAACATTGGAGAAACTCACCCATGGACTGTGTTTTCGGCCATATTGGTGATTCGTACAAGCGGTTGAACCCATCACAGGTAAATCCTCCGAGTAGCCTGCGAAAGAATAGCCTGCCTTAACTAGTTCGCTTGCCAAATTAGCTGTTTTAAATGCATGGCCGCAAGAATTATCTTTAACACCTTGGTCTGAACCGGAAAATAGGACGAAATAATTAGGCTGACTTGGATGTGTTACCGCATAGGAATGAGTGAAGAATGCACCCTGTTCAGCCAACGTATTGATATAAGGAGCTGAGGCATTGCCAATCAATTTCTCATAGGAATGATTCTCTTCTACCACTATAACAACATGGTCGGGTTTACCCCCTTCGGAAACTGCCGGATTAGGCACTTTCGATGGAGCTGAAGCCGTGGACAACGGACTAGGTGAAGGTGTTAAGGTCGGTATTGGTACTTCTTGTGCAACAGGTTTATTCGTATTTACAGGGGAAGCCTTTGGTGATGCAGCGGGAGTCGCTTTTTGAGTTTGTGGTTGGGTTGATGTCGCTACATGACCTTGATCCGGATTGGAACAAGCTGTCACCACTAGCATGAGAAGCGATACTGCCATATATGTTTTTTTCAATTGGTGTCCTCCCTTTATTCCCCTCTTATCAAAGGAATGCATGAATCAAAAATAAAACAGCGAAGATTAGCCCTAATCGCAAATGCCATTTCCGATCAAGTCCTCGGGATCGAAATACCCCTGCAATCGGTACAGGTAATAGGGCAAGTCCTGCGAGCAGTCCACTGATATTAGCAAAGTCTAGCTTGATACCATATAGAAAAGCACCCACGATATGCAAAAAAATGACGCCGATTGCAAGAATGGCGATAGGCGTATGGAATTTCCGAGTTATTCTCAAAAGGGTAATACTACTTCTTTTCAGTATAAGCCATTGTTCCACCCATCGTCTCTGTATAATTGTTTTGAGCACATAGTACGCCAGAACGGCAAATAATAAAATTCTTGCTTGAGATCCATAGTTTTTATATAAACCTTTGAACGTGCGATCATGCCACTGTACAGATGGTGTATGGAACATTGTCCATAAACCAAAAAGTACGATCAACAGTGTAATTCCAAGACTAAGAATCACCCATTTACGGTCCTTCGCCCAGAATGTATTCATAATTTGTTTACCGAAGATTGCGGCGCTTCGTTCCTGCGCCAAATCCTTGACTCGACAGCTTCATACCAATAGATGAATTTCGTCAACCATTTCAGTGCCAGCGACGAACGCCTAAATACCTGATTTATGAGAACCGCGGCAGTAATTCCAATTACAGCACCTGCAATAACATCAGATGGATAATGAACCCCTGTCCATATTCTTGAGAAAGCAATACCTGCAGCTAGTACAAGCCATAACTTGCCATCTTTTCTATGGTGTATCCAAATGGATGTAGCTATTACGAAAGCGCCGATTGCATGGTCACTTGGGAAGGAGGCATTGGCCGGATGAGAGATCAGTTGAATGACATTATGTGTGACAAACGGGCGATCACGGTAGAAGAAATGCGCAAGTAGACCACTGAAAGAAACTGCCACACATGCGGATAGAAGGGATTCAGCGACCATTCTACGCTTGCCATCATGCCTAGTAAACCAATAAATGACAATCCCGATGTAAAACACGTACTCCGCATAAGAAGCTAACAAACGCATAATTGGGTTTAGAATGGGCAGGGTACTCCCGAATTGATTAATAAGTTGAAACCAATGATAATCCAACTGAGTAAAGTTCATCTTCATCATTCCTTTATTTATACTGAATGCTCTAAAAAGAAGCATTTACATTGACTTTACATGATGAAGATGAGAACAAAATGAGAAATGTACTATTTGATAATTTGATTCATAGGTAATTTTATTATAACTGTGGTCCCTTCGTTTTCCTTGCTTCGGATGGTTATTTCCCCCTGATACTTGTGTACGAATTGCTTGGCAATGGACAACCCCAGCCCTGTACCCGCAATCTCTCGATTTCTTGCTTTATCAACACGATAGAACCGATCAAATACATAAGGCAATTCGTCTTGCGGAATGCCTATTCCATGATCTTCTATGGTAATTTGCACTTCATTTATCAATCGTTGTCCCACAATAACGATCCTTCTATCATGCATGGTGTATTTAACCGCGTTATCCAGAATGATCAGAAGAATTTGCTCCAGGTGCAGCGGGCTTATGGATACCAGGGCATCCCTCATTTTCTCCGTATTCACTTGAAATACAAATTCAGGATTGAGAACCTCAAATCTTTTGAGCGTCTCTTGGATAACGGGTTCGATTTGAACGGGCTCATTGATTTCAGAATCGAGGTGAGTTTCTACCATTGTTAGGGTCAGAAGTTCTTCGACGATCCCTTTCAAGCGCCTTGTCTCTTGTAGTGAAGCTTGCAAGGATTCATCTAAGACTTCAGGATTCGATTTACCCCAGCGATTTAAGAGGGACAAGTGACCTTCCAATATCGTGATTGGTGTTCTCAGCTCATGCGAGGCATCCTCAACAAATTGCTTTTGTTGGCGAAAGGAGACTTCCAGCTGATTCATCAATTCATTAAATAGCTGCGCTAAACTGGATAATTCATCTCCATTTTCTATGTTGCTAACGCGCTCCGTCAGTCCTTTCTCCTTCACACTTCGAATTGTAGCTGACAATGCCCGAATTGGGCGCATCAACTGCCTCGCGATAGCTAAGCCACTAATTGCACTTATGAAAACAGCCAATACCCCACCGATCAGCATTACCCAAAATAACGTCTGACTAAAATGATCGAACGTTTCTAGATTACTTGCGAACTCTAAGGTTCCAACAAACTGGGTCGTTATGAATGGACTCCTATAAATGAGAATGTGATCTTCCTGGTGGGTAGTATCATATAATTCTGGTGCTGCCACTGTCCTAGGTGTAACCCAATTTTCATCAAAATGATTCGATACCGTCAGGAGTGGCTCTCCATTCTTTCCGATAATGCGTACTAATTGATTTTTTCCAATCATTTTTTCTATGTAGGGTCGAGCTTCCGTTATCAGCAAGGCATCCATAGTATTGGATTTTTCATGTAAAAAGTCTTGAAGCTGCGCCATACTAACTTGAATTTTGTCTTTCTCTTGATTCATCATCCACTGCTTGAGAACTAAATATTGGGAGAAATTATAGGTTGCAAATAACAGGAAGATGAGTGTAGTTGCTCCTAACATGAGCTTCCATTTGATGGGGAGTTGTCGAATTAAACGAGTTAATCGTTCCATCATCGCATCACGTATCCAATTCCCCGAACCGTTTGAATACAGCTATTCTCGCCAGCTTGATCTAACTTATTCCTCAAATACCTTACATAAACATCGACTACATTCGTCTCCACTAACGAATCATATCCCCATACATGATCCAAAAGCATATCGCGCGTCAGCACGAGATTATGGTTTTTCATGAACATCACTAATAAGTCGAACTCACGTTTAGTAAGCTCAACGATTTGCTTGTCTTTATAAACCATCCGGGCATCCATATCGACATCAATATGTTGAAAAGAAAGCATAGCATGCGAGTCTTTTCCATCGAGTTCGATACGACGGAAAATAGCCCTTATCCTAGCCAATAATTCCTCAATGGCAAAAGGTTTGGGCATATAATCATCGGCACCACTATCTAAGCCTGATACACGATCGACAACACTATCTCTTGCTGTTAGCATGAGAATTGGGGTCTTCTTCGCTGCACGAATACGGCGACAAACCTCAATTCCGTTCAGCTCTGGCAGCATAATATCTAACAATATCAAGTCCCAATGATCTTGAAGGGCTAATGCTAATCCGGTTTTTCCATCGTAAGCTGTCTGTACTTCGAAGGATTCGTGCTCCAGCTCCAGTTGAATAAAACGAACTAGGTTTTTTTCGTCTTCTATAATTAATACCCGTTTCATCGATATCTCCCTTGTCTCGTTAATCCTCTAAGTATAAGCTATTTAGATGAGAAATGAATGAGAATTTCCCTGTAAACCAGTCACTACATAGTTTGAAGAACTGGATATTTTCTTATTCAAAAGCCCCAGAAAACTGGGGCGAATTTATCATGCAGTTAATTGGATTGATTCAAAAGAAACTTTGCATATCGCATTGGTGTTTCATATGTGCGATAAAAAGTCGTTTCTAAGCCTGCTTTTTTAAAGGTATAGCGTTGGTCTCTGCCGTTTACTTCGATCAATTTGATGCGGCCATCCTGATCAACGCCCACATCTAATCCGATATCAGCCATATGAGGCAATTTAACGCCAATATATTGGGCAATTGCCAGAGATACTTGCTGTAATTCTTGCTTCATTTGGGCGGAATTAAAACTACTGGACTCAAACAGCTGCTCGCACCGTTTAACTTTCCCTCCCTTTGCCACATTAGTCACATGACGGCCTGAAGCTGCGACTTTCCCAATCATACCTGTAACTTGCCATTGCCCACTACCTCCACGTTGAACCGATACACGTAGATCATAAGGCCTTTCCTTATAAGTTGCTAACTGGATTGCTTCCTGAATCATGTAATTTTGTTTACCCACTTTCTTCGCAATGAAAGAAATTACTTGCTTCTTGGATACAAGCTTTGGTTTTCCTTTCATCCAATACAGATTCCACCCCCCACTCTCCTGCCTGGATATTTTAATAATCCCGTCACCTATACTGCTGTTTGTTGGCTTGATGAACAGCGAGGAGTACTTCTTCATGGAGTCTTCTAATTTTTCCCGCGAATATTTAATAGAATCAGGCAGATACTTACGCAGCGAATGGTTGGCGTATAAGAGTTGATGTATGCGATGTTTGTCGTAACGATTTTGCCTATTGAAAACGATGCTCGATTGGGAAAGCTCTTTTAACTTTTTTCTTAAATAGGGAGATAAGCTAATGGCTCGGTTATGTGTCACACGAGGAATAGAACGTCTAACAAGCCTATACGCATTATTTTCATAGTAATAACCCAAAGCAGATTTACCGTTTACACGCTGTAAACACATATAAAAAGGCCTTAATCCAAGCATCTTTCCTGCTTTGTTATACAGGGCTAAGCGTTCATTTCCTGTTCTTCCTCTTGCAATACCCAAATAAGTTTCCAAGTCCAATAGGACACCTACCGTAGTACGCATCGAATCACCGCCATTCGAATAATAGAACTATGATAGTGTATGTCCCTCTTACTCTTGCAAACACGGTGGATACCTAAACAATCTAAGTAAAAGACACATTTTAAGTGAAGGGATTATTTACCATATGTCGAATTTATCCAAGGAGTATGATTAAAGGAGGGCACGTATGTCAAAGCGCGTTCAACTGCTTGTCGGCACCAATAAAGGCATTTTCATTTATTCCTCAACGACTGAAAGACGGAACTGGTCCATGCAAGGACCTTTTTTACCAGGATGGGAAGCTTATAGTGTTCTTGGGGATACACGAACAGTAAGTACGTTGTATGCCGGAACATCTCATGCCGCTTATGGAGCAACCATACGTGTGTCCAGCAATGGCGGTGAAACGTGGGAACAGATTGCGGATAGTCCAAGGTACTCTGAGGAGAGCGGTTTTTCACTAAACCGTATTTGGCAGTTGGTGCCTGGTCTTGCGTCTCAGCCCGAAACTCTTTTTGCGGGTGTCGAAGAAGCGGGATTATTCGTTAGCCGCGATAGCGGTCAGACATGGCAAGAGTTAGATGGTTTAACGAAGCACCCCACACGTCCGGAGTGGTTTCCCGGAGCCGGCGGTATGTGCTTGCATACCATTCTCATCGATCCAAGGAATTCGCAGCGCATGTGGATCGGAATATCCGCTGTCGGTGTCTTCCGTACACTTGATGGAGGGATTAGCTGGAAGCCCTGTAACAACGGACTGAACCGAATACCAACAGGTCAGCCTGATGAGCGTGTCGGATACTGTGTGCACAAGATGGTGCTCGACCCAGAAAACTCCGATGTTCTCTATATGCAGGAGCATAGTGGGGTGTTCAAATCCATCGACGGCGCTGACAGCTGGTATCCTATCGAGGAAGGCCTCACACTACGTGACGGCGATGCCCCGTTTGGTTTCCCGATTAGCATTTCACCAACAGGTGATTTATTTCTTATCCCGCTGGAAAGCAGCGAACAACGCTCTATGCGTGACGGCAAGTTAATTGTTTACAGAATGGCACGCGGTGAAGATACCTGGAAGCCTATAGGGGATGTTCTCCCAGAAGAAGAACGACATGTCAGCGTACTGCGAGATGCAATGGCTGTGGATGCTCTTGAGCCTTATGGGCTTTATTTTGGAACAACCTCAGGCGAAATTTACTGCTCATTGGATCGTGGAGAAAGCTGGGAACGCCTTCCAGGACAGTTATCACGAATCCTAACTGTGAAGCCAATGATTTTGGAGGACTAGCATGCTTATTACCGTCAGCGTCCCCTCCTTGCTGCGTGATTGCACAGGGGGAAACGTCAAATTTCAATTGGATGCGCTTACGTTACAGGAAGCACTAAATCAACTTATATCAAGCTATCCCCTGCTGCGCGTTCATCTTTGGACCGAAACCGGACAAGTCCGAAAGCATGTCCTGCTCTATTACAATGATACGAATATCGCATGGCTGGATGACTTAAATTTAACGCTGCAGCAAGGTGATCAGCTCATCGTTTTCCAGGCTGTCTCCGGCGGGTAAAGCAGGACTTTGCCAAGTCAAAGGTTAAGCTTTACTGTCATAATAGAAATGCTTCGCATGAATGCTATCACCGAGCTCGATGATGCCGTAGGAATATTGCGGCTGCCTTCTTTTATCCGTAGGCGAGCCTGGGTTAAACATGAGAATTCCGTTAATCGTTTGCTGGTATGGAACATGGGAATGTCCGAAGATGACGATATCCGGCCGCTCGGCCTGGAACGCTTCTCGGGCTCTTTCCTCTGTCGTTTTGCGAAAGCCGTCTCCATGGATAAGACCAATTCGGTAGTCGCCGAGTGTCAGTATTTTCCTCAAGCCGAATCGTTCAATGATGTCAGATCCGTCATTGTTACCGGCTACAGATTCACAGGGTGCGATTCGCTCAACCAATTCAACAACGTGCTCACTCACCCAATCTCCGGCATGAATAATAAGATCTACACCTTGTAAACCTGCAATTAAGGCATCAGGTAATTTTTGAACCCGAGGTGATAAATGAGTATCCGAAATCACACCAATCCGCATATGGACCACTCCTTCGTAAAATCTGTTAGCTATGAATTCGCTCAAATTAACTTCCCGTTCCAGTAGTAGCTGTCCTCCCGGTATACCCGAAAAGCGATCTCCACCTCAGGAATGCCTAGCGAAAGAACGTGTTTGGTCAGCACGCTAGCATACTCGTCACGTGTTTCTTGCCCTCTCTCGAACCAACCTACTTCAATAAAAGGGTATGTATGGACTTGCTTTCCTTCAAATATAGAGACTGTGGGGAGACATTCCAGCATAAAATTGTCCGTTCCGCACGAGCATACTTGAGCTAGTTCTTCAATTAACGCCGTACTAATGGATTGAATTTGAGGAACACTAATTCCTCTAAAGATCATTTGGGGCATAGGTAACGCTCCTTTGTATTTTCTTAGAAGACTGTTAGCTGCATGCGCAGAGTTAAAAGTAGTGTAGACACTACAGGTCTTATTGTAGCATATTCGATGTTTACCGGGCAGTTTGATACAATATAATCATACGAGCTTGATTACGCCAAGGGGGACAACAATGTGAAAGAACCCATCGTCATACAGAACAAATTAAGAGAAGCTATGGGTCATCTCGAAAAACGGTTCATGGAACGGGAAGAGCTCATTCGTGTCTTACTGCTCGCTATCATGAGTGGCGAACATGTCTTATTGGTTGGACCTCCCGGTTCAGCCAAATCTCAATTAGCACGTGCCGCTGCCGAACTATTCGGTAACGAGCCTTATTATGATTATTTATTGACCCGATTCACAACACCAGACGAATTATTCGGGCCTGTCTCCTTACAAAAGCTTAAAAATGATGAGTATGTAAGGCTCACAGACGGCTACTTACCAAGCGCTCGCTTCGCTTTCCTCGATGAAATATTCAAAGCGAACAGCGCCATACTTAATGCGCTTCTTTCTGTCTTGAATGAACGTGTCTTCTTCAATGGACGGCAGAAGCAGCAATCTCCCCTTCTATTTTTAATGGCAGCATCCAATGAATTACCCGAAGATAACGAACAATTAGCAGCACTGTACGACCGTTTCCTGTACCGATTTGAAGTCGAATATGTCAAGCAAATATCCAGCTTTGAACTCATGTTTCAGGCACCAAACACACCTTTACCTACTCTTTTATCAACGGATTTAGTGAAACAATTAAAATCACAAGCGGCCGAGGTTCAATTGCCAGATGCGCTGGTATACATGCTATTTCAATTGAAGACAGCTCTTGAAGAGAAAGAATATGTACTTTCGGATCGACGCTACCACAAGATTGGCCATTCGTGGAAGATTTCAGCAGCTATCCATGGGCGCAGCGCTGTCAATGTGTGGGATACCGTACTTACCCCGCATATGCTGTGGGATTTCCCTGAAGATTTGGTAGAGCTCAAAGCCATCTTCGACACCTTATTCCAGGACATGCTCAAACGAGAAATGGAACAAGAACTCCCGCTGCTTCAATATAACTTGACGGTTAAGAAATGGTTGGAAAAAGAAGATGAATTACATGCCTTCCAATTCAAAAAAGAAATCGGCGGCGCTTTAAACAAGGATGCAGCCGAGCGATTGAAAGCGACTTTGGAAGATTGCCGAACGGAGCTGGAGGAAACAGCCAGAAGCCTACGCGGCAGACTTGTCTCCTGGCAGGAGAAAGAAAAGAAACTGCCGGAATGGATTGCTTCCCAATCTATCTTTCTGCAGCACCCTGAGCAGTATGCCGTTAAATTTACGCACCTGCGCATTCAGGGAGAGCGTATTTTACAATCCATCCAAGGCTTATATCGCACACTGTTTGACCGGGAAATCCCGGGAATCATATACGACTATACGTTATAAGAGGTTACCTATATGATCATACGCTGCACTCGGGTTGACAGGTATGTGTTCGAGGGCTACGTACACTCATCGCGTGTTGCACAAGAATGGATGCGCGAGGCCGTAAGGCAAGCCCCTTGGTTTACGCTTGAACTTTTTGCTGATTTTTTCATGTGCTTTTATTTAACGAAGCCTGAAGTGGACGGCACTGTAGAGGAAACCCCCTTCCACCGCTGGATGGTCTTAACGCTGCGCAAGCAGTACTTTTATATGTCCATTCACCCACGTACAATCGGACAAGTGAATGCCTCATTCAAAACAGCGCTTAAGGCGCTGATGTGGCTTACCGAGACTTATGAGAAAGAAGTCAAACGCAGACAAAAGGAACAGAAAATGAGCGGCTTCGGCTTCGAGAAGAAGCAGCAGATGAGCGGACAAGAGGAAAAGAGCGTCAGTGAGCGTCTCACCGAGAAGCAAATCGAGAAGCTGAGGCTCGTTGGCTACACGCTGCAGCAAGGGAAGCGCGCCGTCGAAGACAAGCAGGAAGCCGTAGATTCGCGGCCGCTCATCGCGGAGGAGATACGCGCGCTGAAGCAGCGCATTACAGAGCTGCAAAGCGAGATGCGCACCGAGTTCATGAAGCGCGATAAGCTGAAGGCGAAGCTGCGCAAGGCGGAAGAGGAACTCGAGCGCCGCGAGCGGCAGCTGGACCGCATGAGCGCGCGCGACCTCGCGGCCATGAAGGAGATTGAAGCCGAGCTCGGCGACTGGCTCGGACAGGCTTTGAAGGAGACGCTGTCCCTCGAAGAGGCGGACAGCTTCAATGTGCACGAGCTCGTGCAAGCAAGTCAAAGGCTCGCGAACCGGCGCTGGGGCAGCGAGCTGGGGAAATTGCGGCGGCAGACGTTTGAGCACTACGTGCAGTGGATTGAGAAACTGAAGCGCAGCAAGGATCTGGTGTCTTTCTTGCAGGAGGTGGGACGGAACATCCATCACCTTCGGGTGCAGCGTAAGAAGCTGCGCTCGCCTTACGTTCCAGAAGCCTACGATGATTTACGCCAATCTGGCGACATCGCGCATCTGCTTCCGAGCGAAGCCAGCCTGCTCGCTGACGAAGATTTTGAGCCTTACTTTCTCGTCAAATGGATGGAAAATAAGCTCATGACCTACAATTACACCGGCTCTGTTGAAGAGCCGCAGAAAGGCCCTGTTATCTGCATGCTCGATACCTCCCACTCCATGCGGGGCAGCAAGCTGCGGCTTGCGCAGCTGTTTACGGCGACCTTCGCCTCCTTCTCCCTCCTCGAGCGGCGGGACTTCGTCCTGCTCCTGTTCGGAGCGAAAGGCGAGCTCATCGAGCATGTGCTGTCTTATAAGCGGCCGGATTGGGACCGCTTCTATGGTCTGGCTCAGCTCGCATTCGGAGGCGGCACGAACTTCGACGCGCCGCTGAGTAGAGGCATGGACATCGTACAGCACGAGCGGCAGTTTCACGATGCCGACTTCGTGATGGTCACCGATGGTGTCGGCCAAATCTCCAAAGCAACGCTGCAGAAGCTTGGCGCTCTTGGTCAGAAGAAGCAGCTGCGGCTGCATTCGCTCATTATCGGCTCCGCCCGCCAACATCTCGTTCAGAAGTACGAAATTGTCGGCGTTTCTCACCAAGTTAAATTCGCTACAGCCTGGGATGTTCAAGATCCTGTGAAGGATGAGCTTCTGCTGAATGTGTTTGCTAAGCGATAGTGAGAGCTTCAAAATAGCGTAAAAGCCTTCAATCCCACTTGGGAAATGAAGGCTTTTACTTATTTGCTTCAGCTACTTCGTGTCGAACCAGTAAATGCGGGCGGAAGGACCTCGGTGCGAGATATCAACTGATTCATATACTATGAATGGCTATCACTTTCATAATGCCCCCACCTTGAAGCTTCATGAGCGGAACGTCAATGCCTTATTTTGCTCGAAAATCGCTATTTTTACTTACGAAACGGAACGTCAATCACTTATTTCCCTTCGAATGAAGTTAGACTAAACAGTAGACATAGACTAAGGAACAACCTTTATAATAAATTTATCTAATAAAGGTTGAGGTGTCCCCTGTGAGCGAACAAAGAGAAAGTTATGATGAAGAATTTAAACGTAATACGATTGAACACATGGAGTCTTCAGGTAAGAAACCCACACAAATAGCCAGGGAATTAAACATTCCTAAAAGTACCCTAAGTCGCTGGATCAAACGGTATGGCTCGGGTGCGATTGAAACGCAGTCCCAGGTTTTTGTAGATTATGAACGCCTCAAAAAATTGGAAAAACAATACCTAGAACTACAAGAAGAGAATGATATTTTAAAAAAGGCGATGCACTTCTTCACAAAGGACCCGCGCTGATTTACCCGTTTATTTATAAACAACGCTTCCAGTATAGGGTCGAGAAGATGTGCACAATATTAAAGGTTTCTAAAAGCGGATATTACAAATGGATACAACGTGAACCTAGCGCCCGTGAAAAGCGTCTAAAAGTGCTAGAAAAGCAGATTCGAAGTCTGTTTAACTACTATAAAAAGCGTGCGGGAAGTCCGACAATTACGGAAGTCTTAAGAAAAAAGGGAGTAGCTGTTTCTTCCAAAACGGTCAGCCGACTCATGAGAAAACTTGGGTTAAAGTCGATAACGGTTAGGAAAATCAAGGCTACAACAAATTCTAAACACCATTTGCCGGTGTACGACAATGTGTTAAATCGCCAGTTTAAAGCGCTAGCACCGAATAAAGCTTGGGTAACGGATATCACCTACATTGCAACAGGTGAAGGTTGGTTGTATTTGGCCAGCGTAATGGACTTATATTCTCGCAAAATCGTAGGATTTGCGATGGGAGCTCGGATGACAAGGGAGTTAGTTTTAGACGCATTAGAGAAGGCATATAAGCGCCGCAAGCCCGCACCCGGATTAATCCATCACTCTGATCGCGGCTCGCAGTACGCCTGTCATGAGTATCGTAAAAAGTTACAGACCTACCAAATGATTGGCAGTATGAGTCGCAAGGGAAATTGCTACGATAATGCGTGTATAGAATCTTTTCATAGTACGTTGAAAAAAGAATTTGTGTATCAAACAAAATTTAAGACCCGTAAACAAGCTATGAGAGAACTCTATGCCTATATTGAATTTGATTATAATCGACTTCGAGCTCACTCAACTTTAGGGTACGAGTCGGCTCATCATTATGAGCAACTTTACTATAAAAGTCAGTCGGCCTAATACAACGGTTGTTCCTTGATTTTGTGTCTACACTATTGACAGAAGTGCAGAATGCCATATTTTCCACCAAGAACAGCAAAATAACGCCTCCTAGTTCCGTTCACACGAATATTGGCGGATATTTGGACAAATAGCGCCTCCTAGTTCCATTTGCCAGTTCCTTTTGCCGGTCCCTTTAGCTAGTTCCTTCAGCCAGTTCCTATCGCTACTTTTTTATAGGCACAGCCATATAATCCCACATAAAAAGGGGCTGTCCCATAAGGCGTTCATCTTTAGGCTGCCTCTGTTTTCACTGTTGCACTACATGGAAAACCTACCGTTAATTTGGGTATTTCTCATAAAAAGCTAGTTTACATGGAAAATCTCCCGTTATTTCTGATGTTTTCTCGCGGAATAGCGATTCCCCCTTAAATTAGAG
>NZ_WHOA01000149.1 GCF_013141715.1 Paenibacillus phytorum
GACAGCTCCTTTTTTTTGTTCATTCAAGTAACGGGCAGTATACTGCGGTAATAAATTCAGGTACTAGAAAAAGATAGCACTACTGAAATAAAAACCAAAAACATCATATGGGAGTCAATAAATGAAAGACTCTTTATGGGGTTCATTCCCATAACTTTATTGTTATGTTCAATTTTCTTGAAAAAAATGGGATAGTATTCTATTCTTAATTATATTTATTATCACAGAAGTGTCGGGTGACAGGAACATTATCTCATTAATTAACGCGTAAATCGCGGTTTTTTTATTTTATGGGATCAAGTTCTTGTCTGACAAGAACTTGATCTCATTTCCGACAGAGCCATTGCAAGAGCATTATTGTTACGCTAACTGGTAGCATCCTGTGACGAATGACAGATTTTATGATGGCATGGTAGGTTGTAGGGAGAGACAAAGACCAACAAACTGTTAAAATCGAACATTACCTTGTTCCTGGTTATGACGTAGAATAGAGTAAATATATCCAAAGCGGAGTGTGATCTATGATTGACAATAATGAAATGATGGCTAAGAGAGCAGACACCTTATCGGTATTCAGGAGGATGATTGGAAATCCCGCATTACGATAGAACATTTACTTGCAATGTCGGCAGGGTTCGATTGGCCAGATTTCGGAGAGTGGAATTATTTCGCCCCTATGGCTTTTCACTGTTATGCAACCTCCCAAAAAAACCTAAGCAGCATGCTGCGAGGGATTGTGGTTTTGGCAAGCTATTGTTCACTTTTTTGAACCCTAGTCATGCAAAACCACAACATTAAAGTACTGGACAGGGGTTCAAAACCCTACATTACCAATCATTACGACAGTATCATCAGTTGCGTACTGGTAGCGCTTCTGATGGTTCTTTTGCTTTTCATGGATGTTGCAGGACTAGATTCATTTATCGAAACCATCTAATAAGAATAAGGTTTGGCATGTTGAGGGTGCTTCGTAGGTTATGATAAGATTATAAGATATCAAGAGAGAAATTGAGGTGAGAAACTTGGACCGACTTTATGATATGTTACACTTTAACTCGGAGTTTGTAGAGAAGAAGGAATTTGAAAAATATAAAGC
>NZ_WHOA01000150.1 GCF_013141715.1 Paenibacillus phytorum
GACAGTACAAAAAATAAAATGAATTAAGCGGCCTTGGTCCTGAATTCCATCGGACTGAGGCCGTTTAGTTTTGCTTGTAATCGTTCGTTATTGTAAAAGTGGATATAGAAAGTTACGTCCTTCTCGAGTTCCTCGAAGGTATGGTACGTGTGTAAATAATACTTCTCGCATTTCAGTGTCCCCCAGAAAGATTCCATGGGGCCATTATCGATGCACCGCCCAACTCGGGACATGCTCTGAGACAGGTTGTTTTCGTCCAAGAGCGCTTTGAAGTCCAGCGACGTGTATTGAAATCCCCTGTCGCTATGAAGCATCGGCTTACTTCCTGGAGCAGCTTGCAAGGCTAGTTTCAATGTCTGGAATACCAGTGGATTGTTATTGGAATGCCCCAATACGTAGGAAACGATGGATTTATCATGAAGATCAAGAATAGCGCTTAGATACGCTTTCTGACCATGGCCGTATTTGAATTCTGTTACATCTGTTACCCACTTTTCATTGGGTACTGCTGCTTGAAACTTACGATTTAACAGGTTGTCGGCTACCTGCTGCGGTGTGGAATGCGCATATTTCTTTTTCTTTCTGCGGATCACTGACTGGATCCCCTTTACCTTCATAAGCCGGTACACACGCTTATGATTGATGGATTTTTCGGTTTGTTTGCGCATATGCAGGGTTAATTGACGATAGCCAAAGATACGCTCAACTTTCTCGTAGATGGTCATCATCACCTGCGTCAGCTGCTCATTCTCCATCTCACGAGCACTGGGTTTGCGATTTAGCCATTTATAATAGCTTGAGCGTGCAATTCCTGCAATTTCGCACAGAAGCTGAACGCTAATTGACGCTTCTTCCTGAAGCGCTTGAATGGCAAGGTAGACATTCTCATGGCGATATTGGCTTAACTTCGCCTCCTTTGTAATTCCTGTAGCTTTTTTAAAAATGCATTTTCCGCCCGAAGCCGTTCCATTTCGTATTCCATCTTCTTCATCTCGAGTTTCTGTTGATCGGCCTCCGTTAACTCTTCGGGAGCTTTCTTCCGTCCTCGACCATCCTGTAATGCCCCTTGACCGCCAGTTTCGAATTTCTTGACCCATTGATACACTTGCTGGTAGGAGACCTTAAACTGCCCCGCTGTCTTTTGGTAATTATGCTGATGTGCCAGGCAGTATTGAACAATATCGATCCGTTCTTGATATGTTGTAGAGCGACCCTCTGTCATAGCTTTTGCTTCCCCTTTGTAGGCATTTAAGCTGCTATGACCATTATACTTCTTAATCCAATTGGATAGTTGTTTTGTACTAGCAATCTTGTATTTATCAATGATCTGATACTGAGACAATCCCCCCTCAAGGTAGTCCTTCACCGCGCCCAGCTTAAGCTCAGCACTATAACTTCGATTATGGGCACGACTCTCGAGTCCTTCGTAACCATACAGCTTGTAACGACGTTGCCACTTCATCAAAGTCGTTTTGTTGATCTCATATTTCTTAGCTGCGGCCAGAAAACCGAGTTGTCCACTTGATACTTCATTAAGGATAATAAGTTTTTCCGCAGCACCATATTTTCTTTTTGACATGAAGAAGCTCCCCTTACAGCAACTGGTTTTATTATTTCACCTGTC
>NZ_WHOA01000151.1 GCF_013141715.1 Paenibacillus phytorum
GACCACATCAGAAAAATTTGGGCGCGATACGTTTAATGCTTCCGCTTGGCGTCACGTGACATTTGTTGTAGACAGAGATAACATGCTCGGGTCGTTGTATATTGATGGTTACGAAATGGCTGAAACTTCGCTGGGGATCGGATCTTTAGATACATCAAACCCATTAAATATAGGCAGCGACGGAGTGGGCGGCAATGGTAATAATTCATTCGATATCGCTGATCTGAAGATTTGGAAAGGCGCATTAAGCAGTGATGTAGTTCAAGCTAATTTTACTAGTTACGGTGTAAATAAAGTAGATATGGAAGCACTTAACGACACAATATCCAAAGCAAATACACTAATAGCAGGCGGTCTTGGCAACGGCTTCAGCCAAACCGATTTTGATTATTTGCAAAAGGTTTTCAATACGGCAGCTGCGGTTGCAACAACGCAAAATGTAAAATTATATACACAGGAAACCATCAATTATTACATACGTGAACTAAGCAACGCCATCTTCATCTATGAAAAAAGCAATAAAACATTAACTCCCGCCGGTTTAAATGTGATTGTAGACAGCGACCCGGAAGTCGGTGATGATCCCGTAACAATCGCGAACAATGTAAATAAGTACACAAAAGAACTGAGTTTATTCCCACAGGCCGACGTAATGTTTATTCCTGGCGACATTACTGGCGGAGATAATGATGTGGCTATGAAAGGTATGCAAAAAATACACACTCAACTTACAAATGAGGGTAAGTTAAACAATACGAAGTGGTACATGGTAAAAGGCAACCATGATGGGGTCGGTTCCCAAAATTATATTCCTATCGGTTCGGCGGGCGCGTGGAACCCCTCAACGAATTCATATGAAAACCATTTCTATAACAGTGCTTATAGGGTGAATGTAAAAGGATATAATTTTGTGGGTTTTGACGGAAATATTAACAACAGCAATACGGTGGGAAAAGCCACCAATCTCCTCAACCAAATTAAAAATGAAGCGGATTACGATCCAACCAAACCCATATTTGTATCTTCTCACTTCCCTGTAGGCGGAACCATTTGGGGATCGGCATGGAGCAGCGGGGCAAGTAATGCTATGGGACAATTTCTTGCTAACAATAACTTCTCGCAGGTGGTATATATGTCAGGTCATACGCAATACGACCCGACCGACGAACGTTCACACTATCAAGGTTCGGCTACGTTTCTCGAAAGCGGTGCGAGTTCATACTCCAGTTATCAAGATGACGGTCCGTACGGCGGATATATAGAAGGCTCGTATGGAAGCTATCATACCACACCTCGCATCGTGAATTTCTTAGAGGTTTACGGTACGAAATTGATCATCAAACAGTATAATTTAGGTACAGATGAATATGTAGGCATACCTTCTGTAAAAGTCGTTGGCGAAGGCAAAGATGCCTTTACCTATAGCAGGAGCGATACAAGAGATCTCATAGCTCCGCAGTTCGACGAGGACATTAAGATCGATTCCTTCAATAACAACGAAGTTGCTTTTACAATCAATCAAGCAAACGACAATGTGCGCAATTTTGAATATAATATTCAGCTTATCAACAAGCTCACTGGGAAAGTAGACAAATCGTTTAACAGCCTTTCGTATCCGATGGACAAACCATATGATGTATACAGACATTATAAGTTTACAGGTTTGTCGGCGAATACTCCATATAAAATCAGGGTATTCGTCGACGATTCCATGTATAACCGTTCGTCGCAGGACATTGACTTTAAGGTTAACACTGGTAATTTTAAAAGATTCATTGCTCCTGCTGATAAATCAGGGGTGGCTAACGGAACGGCGAAGACAGCGGACGCCCTTGGATTGCCAAGGACATTATCCATTTTTACCGATGAAGGCGTGGGGGATGCCAATGTGACATGGAATGTAGATGCTTCAAACTATGATCCCACTGTAATGTCTACACAGACCTTCACTGTAAATGGAACTCTAACTTTGCCTACTGGGGTGGTAAATCCTAATAACGTGCCTTTGACAACAAGCATTAACGTTGAAGTAGTAAAAAGTAGCGCTAACCTCGCACTTAATAAAACCATAACAGCAAACACTACTCATGGTCTTTATAAGGTCACTATGGCTAATGACGGAAATCTAGATTCTATTTGGGAAGGTTTAAACTTTGTATATCCTAGTACATTGACAGTAGATCTCGGAACTCCGCGAAGTGTAGAACAAGTTGTCATCAAACTGGGTGCAACTTGGGGAAGCAGAACGCAGACGTTCTCCGTCTTGGGAAGTAGTGATAACGTAACCTATAATGAGTTGGCAGCTTCAAAAAGTTACTTCTTTGATCCTGCAAACAGTAATATCGTAACCATACCAATGGGTCTAGCAACTACAAGATATGTACAGCTGAAATTTACTTGGAATGACGGGGGTACGAACGGTCAGGTTGCTGAGTTTGAAGTATATGCTCCGATATCGAAACTCACGAGCATAACAGCGCCGGCAGCCATCACAGGCGTGGCCAACGGAACGGCGAAGACAGCGGCAGCTCTTGGATTGCCGGCAAAAGTAGCCCTTGTAACCGATACGGGAATTGTGGATGCCAGTGTGAAGTGGGATTTAAATAGTGCAAGCTACGATCCAACTGACACGACGGCGCAGACCTTCACGGTACCAGGAACGGTAAGGCTGCCTGAGTATGTCCTAAACCCGAACAATGTACCAATGACAACAAGCATTAGCGTTGAAGTAGTACGTGCTCCGAATCTCATGAGCATCACAGCGCCTGCTGCCATAACAGGGTTGGCA
>NZ_WHOA01000152.1 GCF_013141715.1 Paenibacillus phytorum
GACCACATCAGTAAAATTTGGCCGCGACACGTTTAATGCTTCCACTTGGCGTTACGTGACATTTGTTGTAGACAGAGATAAAATGCTCGGGTCGTTGTATATTGATGGTTACGAAATGGCTGAAACTTCGCTGGGGATCGGAACTTTAGATACATCGAACCCATTAAATATAGGCAGCGACGGATTGGGCGGCAATGGTGCTAATTCACTCGATATCGCTGATCTGAAGGTTTGGAGAGGTGCATTAAGCAGTGATGTAGTTCAAGCTAACTATAATGGTTACGGTTTAAATAAAGTAGATATGAAAGCACTTAACGACACAATATCAGAAGCAAATACAATAGTAGCAGGCGGTCTCGGCAGCGGCTTCAGCCAAACCGATTTTGATTATTTGAAAAAGGTTTTGAATACGGCAGCTACGGTTGCAACAACGCAAAAAGTAAAATTATATACACAGGAAACCATCAATTATTACGAACGTGAACTAAACAATGCTATATTCATCTATCAAAAAAGCAATAAAACATTAACTCCCGCCGATTTAAATATAGCGGATAGCAGCGACCCGGAAATCTCTGCAAATCCCAGTACAATCGCGCGCGTGGAAGCAGATTATAGAAAAGCCCTGAAAGTATTCCCGCAGGCCGACGTATTGGTGCAGCCTGGCGACATTACTGGCGGTAACAATGCCAATGAATATGTGTGGATGGGTGAACTTACAAAAGTATACAATAAACTTAAAGCTGAGGGCTTATTTAACACTACGAAGTTATATATTGTAAAAGGCAACCATGATATGAACGGCACCGAAAATTTAATACCTGTCGGTACGGCGGGCGCGTGGAACGAATCAACGAATTCGTACGATAACGATTTCTATAACGGTGCTTATAGGGTAAAGATAAAAGGATATAATTTGATTGGTTTTGATGCAAATATTAACAGCAGTAGCACGGTGGGAAAAGCCACCAATTACCTCAACCAAATTAAAAGTGAAGCGGATTATGATCCAACAAAACCCATATTTGCAATGTCTCACTACCCGATAAGCGGAACCGTGTGGGGATCGGCATGGAGCAGCGGTGCAAGTAATAATTTCGGTAAATTTATTGCCGACAATAATTTTTCGCAGGTGTTCTATATGTCAGGTCATACGCAATATGACCCGACCGACGAACGTTCTCTCTATCAAGGTACGGCTTCGTTTCTCGATTCCGGTGGTTCGAACTATTCCAGTTATCAAGATGACGGTCCGTTCGGCGGATATATAGAAGGCGCGTATGGAAGCTATCATACCACACCTCGCATCTCGAATTTCATAGAGGTTTACGGTACAAAATTGATCCTCAAGCAGTATAATTTAGCTACAGATGAATTTGTAAGCATACCTCGTGTAGTCAACGTTGGCGAAGGCAAAGATGCCTTTAGCTATAGCAAGAGCGATATAAGAGAACTCATTGCTCCGCAGTTGGATGAGGGCATTAAGATCGATTCCTTGAATGCCAACGAAGTTGCTTTTACAATAAAGCAAGCAAATGACAATGTGCGCGGTATGGAATATAATATTCAGCTTATCAACAAGATCACGGGGAAAGTGGACAAATCGTTTAACAGTCTTTCGTATCCGATGGACAAACCATACGATGTATACAGGCAATATAAGTTTACAAATTTGTCGCCGGGTACTCCATATAAAATCAGGGTGTTCGCCGACGATTCCGTGTATAACCGTTCGTCGCAGGACATTGAAATTAATGTTAACAGTGTTAATTTAAACAGCATCACTGCGCCTGCATCGGTATCTGCGAACAACGGAACGGCCAAGACAGCGGAAGCTCTTGGATTGCCCACAAAAGTAATTCTTGCAACCGATGGTGGTAATGTGGACGCAAGTGTGAATTGGGATTTAAGCGGCATTAGTTACGATCCGGCTATCAAGACGGTGCAGACCTTCTCGGTGCCAGGGACCGTAACCCTGCCTCTTGGAGTTGAAAACCCGAACAGCGTTCCATTGACAACAAGCATTAACGTTACTGTTAAAGAAGTTGGAGCAGCTTCCGACCGTATAACACTAGACAAATCCCAATACATCCAAGGGGAAGCCATTACCCTATCCTATATTGGGGCTGCGTTAAACGGGAAAGATTGGGTTGGCATCTACAGAACCGGAGCTGTTCCTCCAGGTGCCGGTGTATCTTTGATATGGAGTTATTTAAAGTCTGGATCCGGAAGAGTTAGTTTAAACAATGGACTGGCCCCTGGCACTTATGATGCACTCTTTTTGCTCAATGACGGTTATACGGTAGTGGATCGCAAGACATTCCAAGTCGTTCAACGCGTCCCTGTGAGCGGGGTAACTCTTGATCAACAGAACGTAACAATGACTCAAGGCGAAACCAGAACATTAACAACTGCCGTTACGCCCGCGAATGCGAATGATACCCGAGTATCGTGGATAAGCAGCGACCCAACTGTTGTATCTATAATCTCAACAGGAAGCAGTGCTTCGCTGATCGGCAATCGTCCTGGGACGGCGACAGTGACGGTCAAAACTTTAGATGGGAATTTTACGGCTTCTGCGAATGTTACAGTGAACCCAATTGAAGTTGAACA
>NZ_WHOA01000153.1 GCF_013141715.1 Paenibacillus phytorum
GACGAATTCGTTTATCTAATTCTGGGCTAAATTGATGAACCCACCGCATAATGGTTGTATGAGCCATGCCAAGACCCCGTTCTTTCATCATCTCCACGAGATCACGATAACTTAGGCTATATTTCAAATACCATCTTACCGTTAGCAAGATAACCTCTGATTCATACTGCTTCCACTTAAACAAATTTAATACCGATTCCAAAGTAATTGCCCCATCTCATGACTTCATTTCGATCAAGGTATCATGTATCGGAGCTTTGCACCACAACCGGTTCCGTTGTAAGCTATTATAACCTTAAGCGGCACTCTTTCAAGCTGAAATGAAACCGTTTTACGAGTCCTCCAATACCGCAAGATCGAATTACAAAATTGTAAGGTAGATGTAAGGGAAATCGATAGCTTAGGCCAGCCTGGCAGGATAAGATTGGAACAAACGAAAATAGAAATTTTTTAAAAGGAGAATCGAGATGAGGCTGTTTGAACTGTTGCTTTTTTTGTCAAACATCGGCTTGTTTGCATTAACAGTCCTATTAAAAAAAGGACGGCGTAGAATTCCAGTATTCGTTGCAAGCGGGATCGCCACACTTTTACTGGTCATTCATTGGACGGTGGAAGGATACAGAGTTCAGCTATTTTTCCCATATTGCATAACGATCATTTTTTTAGCCATTTCAGGTTATAGCTATTTTAAAAAAACCGGCCAAAAAAAAATCCCACGATTCATGTTGGGTTCAGCTTATACCGCTAATGCTGGTCGTAACAGCGGGTCTCATGTATGCTTTTCCTGTATTTAAACTACCTGAACCGACAGGCGAGTTTAAGGTAGGAACGCAAACTTTTCATTTCGTGGATACAAATAGGGAAGAGATTTTCGACGAAGCCAGAGATGGTAAGAGAGAATTGATGGTTCAGGTATGGTATCCGGCTCAAGCTGGCACCGGCAAGTACGCTCCCTTTATTCCCGATACCCAGATTTTACGTTATATGGCCAAGAACTATGGCCTCCCCGGGTTTACTTTTCAACACCTGAAGTACGTATCCAGTCATGCTTATTCGGGGGCCGAAGTCTCTTCGGCACAGACTTCATACCCGCTGATCCTTGCGAATCCCGGCTTCGGCTCTTCCAGGTTCCTCCACACGTCGCAAGCCGAAAATCTCGCGAGTCACGGATATATCGTGGCAGTGATTGACCACACCTACAATACATTTGTAACCGAGTTTCCGGACGGTCGAATCACGACCAGCACAACCAACGACTTATTCTCGCCCGACCATGATTATCGGACGGAAAGCGGAAATCGCGACAAGTTGGGAAAAGTTTTAACCGGCGATGTGGCGTTTGCGCTGGACCAATTCGAGCTCATCCAATCGGGGCAGATTCCAAGTCATCTAAAAGGGAGGATTGAACTCGGTCATGTCGGTGTGTTCGGTCATTCCATCGGCGGAGCGACGGCCTATGACGCTTCTTACGATCCGCGAATCGCGGTTGGAATAGACTTTGATGGAGGGCTTTATCGACTGCGTGACAGAGAGGGTCTGCGAAAGCCGTTTTTGTTCATCAACTCGGAAAGCGAATTCGAAAAATTAAAAATGGTGATGGATAACCGGGTCTACACGGATGCAGAGCTTAACCGTATGGGCTCAACAAGAGAGTGGATGGATCAAGTAACGGAAGATAAAAAGTTGGAGCTTGAACGGATGCGCGAAACGGTCGACGAAGGGGGACAAGTCCTCTATATCGAAAATACGGAGCATTTGAATTTTGCCGACGTACAGTTCATTTCTCCGATTTTCAAAATGCTGGGCATTACAGGAAAGATTGCGCCCGAAAGAGCGAACTCCGTTATCAATGCCTATATGCTGGATTTCTTCGATATGTATCTGAAAAATCAAGGCGGAATCTTAATGAAAGGACCGGATAGCCGCTTTCCGGAGGTGAAGTTCGTAACCTCGCTATTATAATTACGGAACAGGCTACCGATTTTGATATGCTCCCCTTCAAGTAGACAGGTTTAATAAATAAACCGCTACTTGAAGGGGAGTTTTCCTTTGTCTAAGAAGAACGAATACAATGCGATTGAGAAACTAGCCATCATACAGGAGTTAAAAGCAGGACAGAGCAGCCGTGTGGAAGTAGAAAAAAACATAACATCAGCGTTACCACCTTAGTGAAATGGCGACATCGCTATGAGTTGTACGGAATTGAGGGGTTAGAAATTCATTCCCACACTCGGAGTTATTCTGCAGAACTTAAACTTCAAGCGGTTCAGGATTATCTCTCCGGTGAGTATTCGCAATACGAAATCATCGATAAATACAAGATCGCCAGCCGAACACAGCTCTCAGATTGGGTGAAGAAGTATAATCGTCATAGCAGCTTAAAAGCCTATAAAGGGGAAGCGAAAGCTATGAGCAAGGGGCAGTCTACCAATCATCAGGAACGAATAGACACTGTTCTTTACTGTCTTGCCCACGATCATGACTACCGGAAGACAGCGGAACTTTGGAAAGAGTGTTGTTTGCCCCCCCAAAAGTCGCCCTTTATTTCAGGCTTTGAATGGTACAGTGTTTGTGTCGCCGAATGCTTGCTCGAATTTTCATCAAGGGTAATGTTTTGTGGAGAGCGATCGTAATCGATCGGCGGAAAGTTGGGCTAATTGTTCATACGTTGATCTAGTTCACTTAGTTTTACGCGAACCGTCATAATATAAGGCGCTCTCGTATCTTGTGGATCAAAATAACCATATGATGTCAGCACATAAGTGCCATCAGCCAACACGACATTTCCGGCGTACCCGGTATCTCCACTTCTGACTGAAGGCGTATAATCCTCCATTAACCTCACACGATACTGGCCTTCCCTGAAATGAACGAGGTCATCATAGGTGCCGACCCATGCTACCCAATCTCCTGCTACCCAATCATCCAAATTAGTAGCACTTCTTCTAATGATTTCGCGGAAAGTGATCAAGAGTCTACCTGACACCGGATCATACTCTGCCTTGTGTCTCTCGCCCATTAATGCACCTTGCATTTCCTTCGGCTCGGTCCAAGTATTTCCTTCATCATTGGAGAATGTGATCATCGCATTGGTCTTTTTAAACTGTGCCCTTGCTAGCAGCGCGAGTTGCTTTCCGTCAGGCGACCTGATCACTTCAATTTCGCAAAGCCCCGCATACTTCTCAATCGCGTCATGCTCGGCCAGCAGCCTCATAGGAGTACTCCACTGTTCATTCCCATTCGCATCGAACGTAAGATATGTTTTCCAGTTGTTATACGAAAAGTCGTGGAATATGCCCATCCAGCGATAGGCCCAACTATCGTCTGGGTTTTTAAGCCTTGTTAGGCTTGCCAGTGCAACAATTCCCGCTTTACCTTGATCTTGAAAATAAGGCTTAAGCTCACTCCATGTTGCTCCATTGTTTTCAGAGTAAGCGGTTTGAAAGCCCTCATTTCCATCTCTAACTAAACCGCTAATCAATTCGAGTCTTATTTTCCCGTCCGGTTTTTCAATTTTATAAACCGTAGGTGTTTCCTGACTCGTTGCCCAACTTGCAGTTGTGCTAAGACGTTCACTCCAAGTAAGGCCACCATCGCTGCTCTTTTTCAAGATAAGCGGTCCAATACCATGACCTTTCGGATACACGGTGTATATGGTTCCGTCATTTAAAAGCACAGAATCTGGTTGTCCCAGATATTGGCCGGGTTCTCTGTCCGTAAGTACCTGCTTTTCTTTCTCGGTTGACAGATCAACAAAAGGTATTGTATATCCTAAACGAATATATGGAACTCCGCTCGAGGACTCGGCAATTTTATGGTTGATTTGCTCCCTTTTCCCAAGAAGCCAGTCGGCATCGTTCGGATAATCGCTGAACGTGATCGGCTTCTCCAAGCCTTCTTCCAGAAGTAGGAGTACAGCATCCCGGCCGATTTGGCTTTCCAGCAGTTCAAGTGCACGTAAATCCTGAATGGCTTCGTAAAATACTTCCAGGCGAAGCGATTCAACGGGTCCCTGCTCCCCAGGATAAACGAGGAAGGCATCTCCGGATGGGAACCCTTGACCGGCATCGGTTACGCGGAACGGATCGATCGCTTTTTTGGAATACTGTGAATACCAGAAATTGTATCCCCAATGCAGGAAACCGGCGATTTGGAATTTATACAATTGTAAGCCGAGCACCCGGTTCCGGACCGACGGGAATACGAAAAAGCGGTTCGCAACATCACGATACTGCACGCAGCAGTAGTACGTCCACAAGTTCGGCACATTGTTCTCGAGGAACGGCTCGATGTGATTGTTGGCCGGTATCGGATATTCCACAAGACCTTTATCATAAAAGTCGTAATCTGACAAAGCGTCGATCATCGGGAAGCCTTCCAGAAAACCTTTTATTGTCTCGCTAGCGCTTCGGTACGACTCCAAATGATCCATGTTGGGTTCGTCGGATACGTGGAAATAGCTGCGTTCATTCAACCCGTTTGCCCGAATAAAGTCGACGAGCGCCGGCAAAAATTGGCCGAGAAACGATTTGTACGCCTCGCCGAGAGCATCCGTTTCCCAACCGAATATGCGTTTGTATTCGCCGTTCTCGATCGCCATAATTTTTGGCGCGTGCTTCGCTCCCCATTGAGTAAACAGATGAGAAAACTCAAAATATTGAATGCCGGCGACAGTTGCCATATCGACCCAACGTTTGAGCCTATCGAAGCCGAATCGGTACGTTCCTCCGTCCTTCTCTACGTCGACGAGTTGCACCGTCGGGCGCTCCCCGCCTACTGCAGTGTCAAGCGGAGGAGTAAACAGCGGGGTCAGCAGCATGTTCATCCCGTGACTAGCCGCCGTTTGCACGAATTGCCCGATACGATGCCAATGTTCCTCGCTAAACACCTCAACGCCATAGTAAGTGGCGATACAGTCCGTATGAAACCATTCCGTATGAACCAATCGCTGCTTCGGCAGCGATACCGGCACGACGTCCAGCTCGAACGTTTCGCTTCCGAGTAAATCGCCATTTTCTAGCGCAAAACGGATTTGAATCGAATGTATGCCGGAGGCTATCTGCTGCGAAATGTCCAAGCTCACCCATACCGAACGCCATTGATTCGGCAGTGCATTTACGCCATCCCGGCCAATCGGAAAAAGCGGGTCCGGGTACAGCCCCGGCGTCAAACGCAGTAAATTGCCGTCATGGTCCGCATACATCGGAAATTCCGAAGGAACAAGACCGACCGAGCGAATCATGATGGAATCCGAAAGATCGGATGCGGCAGATACTTGTATATTTTTGTATGCAGCATTCGTGCGGTATGCAACCTGGAACGCATACGTTTCATTATGCAAAACAGTAGCGCGTGAAAACGGCGATTCGTTCAACTCGGTATCGGCAAACACTTTCACAAGCGAATGCAAACATCTGGTTTCAAACTTCGGTTCATAAGTTGGATTGGACATCGGTCTCTCCTCTCGTTTTTCGTGATCACGACGCGCGTGGACCGTGCGCCGATTCTACGCTTTGTTCGCCCTCATCGTATTCCCGTATCGTCCAGTATCGAAGACAGCGGAATTTTTCTCACCCTCAACCGGCTGAGACATATGACGTCCTCGGGTTCGCCTGCACAATAAGCGAGAAGCACGGAATCCTCCGTGAAATGGATTGCGGTATAGCAATACCCGCCGTGGTCCTCCTCCCGTTCAACGGCAAAATTGCCTTCCCACGTCTGTCCGTTGTCCTTGCTGATGGCGCCGATCATCGGCGTGCGTCCCCACGAATGCTTCTCCAAGACCCGAGTCTCATAGTTCGGAATCGGATTCCACACCGCCAGCAGGAACCCGCTTCCTGGAATACGCTTCATGGAAAGCGACGAATTGGGCGAAGTGAACCGCGACGGTATTGGCGTACTCCACGTCTCCCCCCCGTCTGCGGAAAACATTTCGTACTGACGCCCCAAATCCGTCCTTGCCCAAGCCCATAAGACATCTTCCTTCAGTTCGATCAGACCCGGTTCCTGCAAACCGCTCATGGATTGCGGCGCCATCAGCGCGCAGAAACTTTGGGATTCCCTCCAGGTCGCCCCATCGTCGTCAGACAGAAAAAAGCAGGCAAGCGCTCTGCCGTCAAACGACTTCCAATCGGTTATGCTTTCACCTTTCATTTTGTGCAAGCCAGCGGGAATGACAAGCCTGCCGGAAGTCAAGCGTACGACCCGGTCGTTGTTGGTCACGTAATACCCCGGGCCCGGTATGCAGCAAACTGGCTCGCTCCAGGTTTCCCCTTCGTCGGACGAACGGCGCAAATGAAGCCGCATATCATGCCAGCCATACCGCAACAGGTAAAACAAGCCGATGTCGCCGTTGTTCATCCGTAACAGGGATAAACTCATAATGTTGATTGCGTCATGATCTTCCGGGCGAGCGATAATAATGTCATCTGACCAGGTGTCTCCCCGGTCGGAAGAATAGCGTAAGGCAATACATGCCAGGGCCGTATCTGCTTGGGACTCTCCTGTAAAGCGGCTGTACGCGAACAGCAGGCGGTCATCCAGCAGCTCCAGGAAAGCTCCTTCGCTATTTCTGGGATTTCCCTTGCCCGGAGGCAGATCCAATACAACAGTTCCTTTTTGTTCCAACATTTCTACTCCTCCTAACGAATTGAACAGCAAATGTAAAGGAAAAAGCGAGGACCGTCTGATCCCCGCCGAAATTTGATCAGCTCTCAACAATGGACGTTCCAGTTGGGCTCTTGTCAGGATGACGAGATCCAATCCAATGTGAACTTTGTAAATTTAACCGTTATCGGTTTATTTTCTGAAAAATCAAAATCACTTTCATATAGCAGCGCAATGTCCCCATTATCCAAAACCGTCAAACAACAATAGGAGAACGTATACTCATCGATCTGCTTGGCATACTTCCAGGTGCTTCCCCCATCCTCGCTCAGTCGGATCGTTCCGCTAGTCCGCTTGCGGGGATCCGCAGGGTTTGCAAACAAAACCCTTGTTTTCCCGTCTCCCAAATCCGGGTATGTCATCACGCTGGATTGGCATGTCGGGTCGGGCAGATCCTGATCATACTCCGGCTCATTCCAGGTCTCTCCGCCATCCTTGCTCACTGACACTGCGGTCCGCTGTAAACCGGCGTGGTTTCTCAAATAAACTCGCAGCTCGCCATTCGGAAGCTCAATCAGCTGCGATTCGGTCAAATCCGCACCATCCGCGCTTAACGTCTCGGCGGAAAGAATTTGTCCGTTGAAACGTCTTCCATCATTAGGAGAGGTGCCCCTACGCCAGCTTTTCCCATGATCATCGCTGAAAATGACGGTACATGACATTTTTCCATTGGGATTCGAAAAGTAAATCGGGAATACAAGCCTTCCCCGGTAATCGCTATACTTGAGCTGAATACCTCTTCCGGGGCCCGACCCGATAAATTTCATCCAGGCTTCTTTAACCTCGGGATTTAACTCGATCGGCCTGGACCATGTCAAGCCGTCATCATCACTTTTGATGATTTGCAAGAAGGATGTCCTTGCCTCTAACAAGGTTTCCTCAGTATGCACGCCCTTTTTCAAAAAGATATTGCCACTGCTGATTCCATCCGAAGTAACATTCCCTTCGTCATCAACGAAATACGACGTTGCGCGTCCTTCGCGATCGGTGACGTGCCCGTCCGGATGCAAACTGTATTCGCCCCCGGAACCATCATACACCAGCCTGTTGCCACGCTCGTCAAAGCCTATTCCCGCTTCGGATGCCCACAAGCCGATACCGCCGGGCGTGTGGCAGAAGAGCATCCAGATCGTTCCCGTCTCTTCATCCTGGAGCAGGGCGGTGTCAATCGCCGCCGCCCCGTTCAGTCCTTCACCGGCATAAGAAACAAGGTGCTGCACATCGCCCCACGTTTGCCCATTGTCGACGCTGCGGCGAATGACGGTATTGATTTTGTTCGGGTTATCCCGCATATCGCTGATTCGCGCATCAATGCCGGCGATGATCGTCCCTTTGACCGTCGTAATCATGGAAGGAATCCGATAGGTCGCCGACCCGGCCATGCCGGGGTAAAAGAGTGCGATTGCTTCGCTTTTGTTCATTGCCAACACCAACATCCCATCATTATTTTTTGTTTAGCAGATCTGCGACTTTCGGCGCTTTCTCCAGCTCGGCCAAAATTTCTTTTCCGCCGCTATTCAAATAGTTTTGCACGTATTTATCCCATTCCTTATCGATATCGATTTGCCCGGCAATGGCCTTCAACCGGAATTCATTCACAATCGTATCCAATTGGCCTTTATATTGTTTGTTCAGATCGGCATATTTCGTTTGGTTCATCAAATCCCATTTGAAAGGTCTGATTTCCATCTTCTTCAACACGTCCGGTTTGCCGAAGAAATCACTCTTCAACTTCGTAGTTGCTTCGGAGGTCTGATAGGACGCCCGTTTGTCATCGTACGATCTGAAGTTATATGCCCAGAAGCCCATATTCCCTTCATTCTCCGGATACTCCGGCTTGACTTTTATCTCCGACTTCTCCGGAGTTCCCTGCCATGTGGATTGGGTACCGACTTCTCCGTAAAGTGTCCAGCGGGAATCGTCATCAAAGTTGATATAATCGAAGATTTGCAGAATACGCGTCAGCTGCTCATCCGTCACCTTCTTGGAAATGTAGAAAGCATCGCCCAGCCTGTTGACTGGGGTGAAGGCGCCTTCCCCTTGCTGCCCGTTCGGGCCGATCTCGGGCGCGGTCACGAGCAATTTAACGGCGGGGTCCTTCTCCACAATGTTCGCCGGAGCGCGTCCCTTCGTCCAAGCGTCCATACCGACATAAGCAGGCTGCGCCGGATAATAACCGGCCTTGCCGAGCTTGTATTTCTCCCAGCTCTTGTTCACGTCGATCGTCGTCCACTCCGGATCGATCAAGCCTTCTTTATTCCATCTCGCCATCATCTTCAAGAACTCTTTGTACTTATCGGAAATTTCAGCGGCCGTCAGCTTGCCGTTCTCCTCCAGGTTGTAGCCGCTAGCTACCCCGTATGCCCCGAGCAGGGTGCTTCCCCAGGAAGTAAACGCGTTGTTGAACGGCAGCATGCCATACGTATCGTTTTTGCCGTTGCCGTCCGGGTCCTTCTGGGTGAAGGCCTTTAGGATTTCTTCCGTCTGCTCCAACGTATA
Organism: Paenibacillus phytorum; assembly: GCF_013141715.1. GTDB lineage: Bacteria > Bacillota > Bacilli > Paenibacillales > NBRC-103111 > Paenibacillus_E > Paenibacillus_E phytorum. Next base: position 9,166 of record NZ_WHOA01000153.1, read on the forward strand.
CGCCTTATCCGAGAAGTAGATCCGTTCCAGGCCGCCGCTTGTTCCAATAGGCTTAATGTCGCCCGGCGGCTTGATCCCCAGTTTCTCAAGCCAATCGAGCCGGAAGGTCGGAGCCCAAATTAAATTTTTGGTATGTCCCTGATACCCAACGAGAGTCAAATATTCGTCTTTCTTGCCCGGCGCCAAATTCATATCCCAGCCCGGAACATTCTCATCCAGCATTTTGGAATAACGGGGCGCGTATTTCTTCAGCATCTCTTTCGAGACCGTTCTCGTCAGGCCGTTTTCGTAAAATTCCAACGCCGACAGGGACTGCGCCGTAAAGGCAAACGTATCCGGCAAATCTCCAGATGCAACCATCAGCTGCACCTGGTCTTTGTTAAACGTATCCACCTTCACGTTATTGATTTTGATGTTGTACTTTTCCTCGAGCTTCTTCTGCACCCAGTTCCCGTCTTCAATTTTCCCTCTTGTAAATGACCCGGAAAGCTTCAAGTCCAGCTTCTTGGAGAAGTCCCCCGGCGCGGGCAGCCCCGAAGCTTTGTCCCCTTGAGCCGGGCTTGTGGAATTAACGTCGGATGCATCCTTCTGACTGCAGCCTGCCGCCCCAAGAACTAAGGATCCGGCTAGCAACGCCGAATATAAAACCTTTAAGCGAATTTTCATATGAACTGCCTCCCCTATATTTGTCATATCTGCAAACAAATGAAATCAACCTTTTAACGAGCCGATCATAATTCCCTTGATGAAATATTTCTGCGCGAACGGGTAAATGAGAATGATGGGACCTATGGAAATCATGACCGTCGCAGCGCGGACATTGCTGAGAAGCAAATTCGCGTTCGACATTCCGCCGCCGCCCATTTGTGTCTGCGACAGATCCAGGGCGACCATCATTTCCCTGACCACCATCTGCAGAACTGTCTTCTGAGGATCACGGATATAAATCATGGCATCGAACCATGCGTTCCAATGCCCCACCGCCGCCCAAAGCGCAACAGTCGCAATGACCGGTTTGGATAAAGGGACGATGATCTTGGTCAAAATTTTAAAATAACCGGCTCCATCTATTAGCGCTGACTCCTCAAGACCTTTATCGATCGTCATCAAGAAATTACGCATAATGATAATCGAAAACACATTAACAACTCCAGGTAAAATTAACGCAAGGCGATTATCGAGGAGACCTAAACTTTTAATTAATAAGTAATTGGGAATCAATCCCCCCGAGAAGAACATGGTAATGAGGAAAAAGGCTGTGAAATAATTACGGTAAGGCAGATCCTTCTTGGAAAGCGGATAGGCAACCAGCAAGGTGAAGAACACAATGAGCGCGGTGCCGATTACGGTTCGAAAGATCGTATTGAGATAGGCGGAAATAATATTTTGATAGCTAAACACAAACCGGTAAGCAACCACCACCCATTGTTCCGGCCATAGATGAAAGCCAAGCGTTGACACGCCATTAGCATCCGAGAAAGAAAGAACAAGCGTTTGCCAGAACGGATATAGGACTGCAAGCGAAAATAAGCTGATGAAAAATACAATCAACGTATCAAAAATGGACAATCGTGTTTTGAGCATTTCCCTGTTTCCTCCTTCCTACCAAATGCCATGTTCGCTTCGTTTGCGGATTATCGCATTCGCCCCCAAAATGAGGATCACGCCCACTACATTTTTGAATAAACCGACCGCGGTCGCATAGTCCAACTGAAACTGTTCAAGGCCTTTCCGGTACACGTACGTATCGATGATGTCGGCGACCTCGTAAACGACCGGATTGTAAAGGTTTAGAATCTGATCGAAACCCGCATTCAAAATATTACCCAGGTTTAGTATAAACAAGATGACGATCATCGGAACGAGCGACGGAACTGTAATATGCAACATCTTCTTGAACCGTCCGGCCCCGTCTACATCTGCCGCTTCGTAGAGATCAGGATTGATCGAAGAAATGGCCGCCAGATAAATAATTGCCCCCCAACCGATCTCTTTCCATACATCCGTCAAAATTAACATGGGAACAAAGTAGTGGGTGTCAGATAAAAAATTGACCGGAGTCCCCCCAAGCGCATGGATGAAATAATTGATGATTCCCCTTTGAGGGGAAAGCACCTCGCCCACCATGGACCCCAGAATGACCCAAGACATAAAATGCGGCAAATAGGAGACGGATTGCGCCACTTTTTTAAACAGTACACTCTTGACTTCGTTCAGCAGCACAGCCAAAACAATGGGAGCCGGAAAAGCCACGACCAGCTTTAACAAACTGATAATCAAAGTATTTTTAAAAGCTCGGATAAAGAGGGAATCATGAAACAAGTTCTTGAAGTGCGCAAAATCATTCCATGGGCTTTTCCAAATCCCCAAACCCGGTGAAAACTTCTTGAAAGCCACCAGAATACCGTAAAGAGGAACATAATGAAAAATGAATAACAAAATCATCGGAAGCAGCATCATGAGGTAGAGCGCTTTCATTTTCTTTGCTTTTATCCAGTTTGCATTTTTTTTTCGGACAGATCGAATTTCAATTTCGGCTTGCTGAAGGGCGGTTTCCATGGTAAAGCTGCCCCTCCTTTCCTTGGTAGTTTGGTAACGCTTACACCCCAATCATAAGGAAAAGCAGCTTCGATTAGTGATACGATCTATAGATGTTGTACCACAATCTTTATATGTTTCCGCTGCTGTTATAGATTTGCCGGAAAGAGGATGGTTACAGTCGTACCTTCTCCGTAACTGCTGTCGATGTTCAATCCGTAAGCTTCTCCGAAATTCAATTTGATCCGTGCATTCACATTATAAATGCCCGCCTTCTTCACCCCCGGGTCCGCAAGCTGTTTGCGAACCTCCAATAATTGTTCCTCCTGCATGCCTAATGCGTTATCCTTTACGACAACACGAATGGTTTCCTCTTGCAGCAGGCAGTAAATTTCAATCGTCACATGTTTTCTTGTGTTCCGCGCCCCATGATGAATGGCGTTTTCAATAATCGGCTGCAGGATCAGCTTCATGGTGCCGCACGCCAGCACGCCATCATCGATGTGCCACATACATTGAAAATTATCATACCGACATGACATGATGCCTATATAGGTTTTGGAATACTTGATTTCATCGTTCATTCGAATCATCTGTTCGCGGTTCGTAATATAACGAAATAACCGGCTAAGCGAGTTGATCATTTCGACTGCTTTGTCCACATCTTTCGTCTCGACAAGATAAATGAGATTATCCAATGTATTGTACAGAAAATGCGGATTGATTTGTGATTGTAAGGCGATCATTTGAATTTCTTTCTTCTCGTATTCCAGTTTGACTCGTTCTTGGCCCGCAACAAGCGTCTCATGAACCAGATCATCTATTCTTCTGACCATTTGGTTGAAATTGCGGCTCAGCAGGTCCACTTCGTCAATTCCGGATACGCGTTCCAAAACGATGCGATGGCTTTCTCCCAGCTCGTAATCATTCAACATCTGGTTCAGTCTACTGAGCGGTTTCAGCATGCGCTGCGACATATAAAATGAAAACAGCAGCATGAGAAGGAAAATGAGGAAGAATAGATACGAATTGCTTAAAAACAAGTCGATGACCTGCTGCTCCACATCCGAATAGTTGTACCTGGAAATGAATGTCCAAGGAACACCGCTGATTTCCTTCGTGAAGTCATAATATTTTCCCCCGTAGGATCCCTGCTGCATATGGCTTCCACTCGAAATCGGCATATCCAACACCCTTCCGATCTGCCCGGTAACAGGATGGGATACAACCCGGTATTCCCGGTCGACGATAAACATCTCACTACCGTTTTGCTTGAATTCGCCATAAAGATTGGAAAGGTATCCGCTATCCAAGTCCACCGTAATATAACCTACAATTTCCGGATATTTCTCCAGCGATATAATCGGCATTCCCAAGACGATTGAAGCATTACCGAAGTCGTCTTTGGTCAGATGATAACTGATTACCCTGCCTGATGTTTTCATTTTATTGTAAAAAGCAGGGTCCAGCTCCCCGATTTGTTTATATCGATTTGAAAATATCAAGCTGTTGGAGCGGTCATAAATACTGATGACATCCCGATTCAATCCCAAATCATGATTCTCATAAAGCAATTCTTTTTCCAACGTTTTGGTATCCTTCGCCACGATATCATCCTGAACTGCCGTATCCAACGAAATCCTGGCCATCAGCACTTCTTTTTGATTGATATCATGTTCTAAATAACTGGCCGTTTTCTCAAACAACGAATAATGGCTCTTTTTCAAATCGTCAACCGCAATTTTGGAGGATTGCCAATAAAAGATAACCATGTAGACAATAAGCGGCAGCAATATGGTGATGATAAAATAAAGCAAAAAGCGGTCTCTAAGATTTAAGTAGCTTTTGTTCGTCTTTAATTCCCCGTAATCATTCCATTTGTCTTTGGTAAAATCATAGGTCTTGAATAGTTTGATGACCTGATAAACCGGTTTCAGGATTTTGTTTGAAATCACCCTGGAGGACACTAGAGCAACGAATAAAGCCAACAAACAAGTGGCGGCCGTTAATTTTACCATTAAGATGAGCTGTTCATGATAAAAGTCCATCCGGTCCACATAGACCAGCTGAAACTCATTAAAAGGGATGGTCGTATAATGAGCTTCAAGACCTTTTTCAGTGAGAAATACGAAGCCTTCTTTGGGGGCCTTTACACCTTTCAACTCATCAACAACAGATGGCCCAACCTCACCTCCAGTGAAAATCAACTGGCGGTTGGCGTCAAACAGCGATATGTTCTCGTTGTAAGGAATGGCGTCCTTCAAATAATGAGGGTTAAGCAGAATCAATATAACCCCATTATTGACCCCATCTCTATCCATGATATTTGCGGCAAAAAACATTTGCTTATCCAACTCTTTTATCGCATTCGTCAGTCCATTTCTAGGTTCGGGCCCAGTGGGTGGGATGAGGCTTTCGGCGGCTTTCTTCAGAAGCACCAAATTACGCTCCTTCTCCAACTGGCTTCCCACTTGGATCCCGTTAAGATCGAAATCCAAATATTTGTGGTCGGAACTGAATTGACTTTGGGAAGTAATCACTAATATAGAGTCGATGAACTCGTTTTCTTGTCTACTGTTATACAAATATTTTTCAAAATCCTTGGAAAGACGGTACTTATCGATGGAATTTGTCTCGTGATTGCTCAATTCATGAATATAGTCAGTAAGCCGCTCATTCGTCGTTAAATGGTTTAACATAAAATAAGTGTTGCTAAGGCTCGTGTTTAACTCAAAGGAAATTTGGTTCATTCGAGTGCTGATGACAAACTGCTTTTTTTCCTCAATAAAATGTTTGATTTTAACAAAAAAAACACTGCTGAGTAACAATAATAAAATGAGCATAGCGCCTAAAGAAAACAACATAAGAAAATTCCGAAACGAAATCCTCCGAAATCCATTCATCATCCGATACATAATAAGCCCCCCCGTGATGTTAGCAAGTATGGTTGGACCGAAATACAAGAGGTTTGACGCCCATCACTTTCTTAAAAATCTTATTAAAATAAGAATGGGTAGGGAAACCGACCATAACGGAAATATCCTTTATCTTACAATCATTGTGTTTCAACAATTCCACGGCCTTACGAACCCTGACTTCATTTACATAATCGATAAAATTATGTCCGGTTTCTTTTTTGAAAATCGAACTGAAATAGGCCGGATGAATAAATAATTGCCCAGCCATATCTTCTAGGGTGATTTTTTCGGAATAGCGATTGTGGACGTGTTGTTTGGCAAGCTGTACGTAACGGTTTTTATCACTCTCCTCGACAGGAGCGTCCAAAATTCTTTCGATTGTTTGTTTCAGCCATTTTTTCAAATCACCGAGGGAATGGGCGGCGTGTATAAACTCTAATGCCTGCTTCTTATCCAAAGAAGGCATCGGCAGCCCTTTTTCTTTGGCTTTCAATGGAAGAGACAGGATAACTTCCGAAAAGGCAATTCTGATTTCTTCTATTTTTAAACGTTTGCCTTGCTCCACAGCATCAAAAAAGTCCCGAAGACTGGAAGAAATTTCATTATTTTGGCGGGAAAGGACGGATTGCATCAATCGATCCATGATGATGTTTAAATGCTCATTTGCTTGCTCCTTGGCGTGTTCATCTGAACCTGCTACTAATAAATCTTGGTAAAAAAGAATCGAATGATGATCATCGAAGTATCTATAACTAATGGCATAGACCGCTTGATTGAAGGAAGTAGAGATCTGATCCGGTTCCTTAATCATATTGCCTACACTGATCGACAGCTCGCACTCTTTTCCAAAGCCCGACATGATCGACGCTTTCAGCAATTCGAAATAATCTTCAAGTCTCCCCTTAAGATCATATTTGCTGATCGGCCGTGTATCGTGTGCAAACAGAACTAATTGGTTACCGTAAAATAAGACCGGGGTATGGCTTTCCTTCCAATATACCATCGTCCTTTCAGTGATAAAACTCCGAATGAACAACCCTAAGTCTTTTTCAAACCATTTTCCGAACGAACAAACGATGATCCTCATATAATCCCGAAGCCAAGGTTCATCGTACTGATTGACGTTTTCGCCTTTGACCAGGTCAATCAACATCGATTCTTCTCGTGCACCCGGAATCCCTATCTTTTTTCCGTACTCTATTTCTTCATCTTTCTTTAACTCGATGGCGAGGCCACTCATAACGTCAACAATCTCGTCTTTCATAACAGGCTTCAATAAATACCCTTTTACTCCGAAACGTATGGCATCCTGGGCGTATTTGAAATCATCATAGGCCGAAAGGATAAGAACTTTAATATGTGGATACGTTTCCTGGATGGCTTTGGCAAGCTCCAGACCATTCATTTCCGGCATCCGAATATCCGTCAAAACCACATGAGGAACATGCTGTTCAATAAGCTCAAGAGCTTTCTGACCATCACTGGCGGAGCCGATGACTTGAAATCCGGTTTCATTCCATGGAAACGATGTGACCAATCTTTCCCTGATGTTTTTTTCATCATCTACTATTAGAACTTTATACATAGGCCTCGCCCCCGTGTCATTACAGAAAATATCGTACATTTTTCCTTATTCCTGATAGACATACAATCGTACAATAAAGAAACCGCATAAGCCCATCCTGCTGCGGCGCGTGCGGTTCTCCCTGATCTAATTTTTATGGCTTGACTCGTAGCCAGGATTGCTCCTTAAGCGAGTCCATTGCGGCCTCTGCGGCCGCGATCGAAGAACGCGCTGCGGTCCCGTCGAAAAGCATGACATACTCCGGATCCACCGGCTTGCCAACGATCACATCGCGAAAAAAAGTCATTTCCAACCTCATCGGTTGCCTTAAGAAAAGAGGCGGGCGGGTTGTGGGGCTTGTATAGACAATTTTACCTTCCATTTGCCTATAGCCGTTGACTCGGTCCTCATCTTCATCCGGTTGTCCGTTAATGCCAAACGTATCAATACCGTTTTTTGTTTTCACAACAATTTCGGATTGTTTAAAGTCAAAGAGGACAGCACCTTCCGTCCCGTTGATTTTGACAAAGTGCTCGCCCCACCGGAACCCTGAACCATACTGCATCGTGCCTAAAGTTCCGTTTGAAAATTCCATCGTCAGCAGCAAGTGATCCGGATTGCTCGAAGCGTTAAGTGCTGGATCCACGCATGAACCCGCCAATAAAACGGAAGCGGACGGACCGAGGAACGTTTGAACGAGGTCAAGCTCGTGGATGTAATGAAACAAATACCCTCCTGTCAGTGCTTGGTCATGCTTCCAGCCGCTTCCGGATTGCTTATCCTGCCAGCCTGTCCGTTCCGCGTGCGCTACGATCGGCTTCCCGATTTCACCGGCAGCGATCAAGCGCTTGACCTGCTGAACTCCGCTCAAGAAATGAAGGATGTGTCCGGCCATCATGTGGACAGAGGCTTTCCGGCAAGCTTCAATCATTTCCTCGCAGTCGGCCAAAGATAACGCGATTGGCTTCTCGCAAAACACATGCTTGCCGTGCTGAGCCGCAAGAATGACATGTTGCTTATGAAGATGATTCGGACTGGCCACAATGACCGCGTCAACGTCATCGCGGACGACCAGCTCTTCGACGCTTGCAGCCGTTTCGCAATGCAGCTCTTCCGACAGAAGCTTGGCACTATCGTCCGCTCCCCCAACTACAGCAACCGTTCTCGTACCTTCCAATTCATTCAAAATTCTGGCGAGCTCGCCTCCGAAATTTCCGCATCCGATAACGCCAAATCTCAACAAAGTCATCGCTTCCCCCTCCTTCGTGTCATCACAAGGAGACCCATTTCTTCGTACGGAGAGAAGCCATCGCCGCCTCAGCTGTAACAATGGACGTTGTGGCTGCGGTCCCGTCGAACAGCGATTGCAAGCTTTCCTGCACCGGCTTCCCTTGAACGGCGTCCCGGAATGCCGTCATTTCCTTCTCGATCAGTGTCGCCAACCAGTGCGGCATCTTGGAAACAGCAGTCCCGTAGGCTACGCCGCTGTCGACTTTTTGATACGATTGCGCGCGTTCCAGGTCCTCCTCCGCAGAGTAATTCAAATTATGGCTGGTGATATATCCGCCTTTATTCAGTTCGACCTTCGAATTTTTTAGATCGAGAAGAATGGCGCCTTCCGTTCCGTTAATTTTGACGAAATGCTCGCCCCAGCGAAATCCGGACCCGTACTGCATCGTGCCGAGCGTCCCGTCGGCGAATTTCAGTGTCAGCAACAAGACGTCCTCCTCGTCGCCGAAGCCTTCCCCTTGATGCGCCAAATTGCCTCCGGCCATGCAAACCGAAACCGCCGGTCCCATAATCGCTTGCAAAAAATCAAGTTCGTGAATGTGGTGAAACAGATGGCCCCCAGAGGTGGCATTGTTTTTCTTCCAGCTGACGGTCGTCTGTTGGTCCTCCCAGCCGGTTCTTTCCGAATGGCAAACGATCGGACGGCCGATCTCTCCGTCTAAGATCCATTGCTTGACTTGGCGTACGCCGTTCATGAAATGCATGATATGACCGGCCATAAACAAAACGCCGGATGCACGGCACGCCACGACCATTTCTTCGCAATCGCTCGATGTAAGGGCAATCGGTTTTTCGCAGAACACATGCTTTCCATGCTTGGCGGCTTGAATAACCGGATCTTTGTGAACGTGGTTCGGGCTGGCCACTACAATAGCGTCAATATCATCCCGATTCACCATATCCTCCAAGCGGTCAATCGCTTCGCATTGCAGCTCCTCGGACAACGAGACTACTCTGCTTCCACCATGAACGGCAACAACCCGTGAACCCTCAAGCTGGTTCAAAACCCTTGCAAGTTCCCCTCCAAAATAGCCGCTGCCGACAACTCCGAAACGAACGTTTTTCATTTCCTCTATCCCCTCGCAATGATTATAAACGGCTCATAAACTGGTCTCGTTTCGTTAGCAAAGGGTACGCACTATGGATGTAACAGCCCCACATGAACTTTGACTACTGCTTTCTTGATTTTCGATGAATGCCCCATGCCAGGTCTATGAATATCGTTAGGGAAAAAGACGGCGAACATGCCAGGCTTGAGATGAAGTAAAATCTCGTCTGACGAAGGATCATACAACGCATAATCCTGTTCACTATCATAGGCTCTAACCGCTTGGACATCTTCCCGCTGCGAAGACCAACCGATCGTCTCTTCGCCTTCGATCAGGTAGTGGATATCAATATATGACTCGTGCTTCTCGGCAAGTTGCTCATCCATCGGTTTAGCATCGAATTCCATAAACGATACGTACATCTTATCACCGTTGATCTCAACTCGACCTTCAGGTGAGTTTCCTTTAAACAGTAGATTTAGTTCCTCTAAGGCCGTCGCGATAACTGTATGCTCAAATTTACATTGCTTTTCCCACAATGACATAGCACCTAAAATCATGGTCCATTCCCCCAGTTGTACATGTGTAATACCTCAAAGCAATTTCACGACCACGGACTCCGCTGTACTTTCCTTGTTCCTAATCGATTCCTCGTAGGATCTTTTGAAATATTCAACATATAAGACATCTAACAAATAGAGCTGCGAAATTTTCGCCGACAAGGAACCACCTTGCAGAGGACCTTCATTTGCGCCGCATAACAGCGTAAGATCAGAATACGAAGTTAATGGAGACTTTACAAAGCGTGTAATCGAAATGACGGTTGCCCCGCTTTCCTTTGCCTTTTTCGCCACCTCAATCGAATCCTTGGTTGAACCGGAATACGAGATGATCACAGCGACATCCCGTTTCGTCATCAATGCCGCCGACATCATCTGAAGATGTGAATCGATTGTGCATTCCGTTTTGTTCGTGATGCGCATGAACTTAATTTTCGCTTCCATAGCCGTCATTAATGATGAGCCTACACCGAAAAATATAACTTTTTCTGCTTGGAGCAAAAAGTTAATGGCTTCATCGATTTTGGAGCTATCAATTAAATTAAACGTTTCGTTCAACGCACTGATGTTGGTTGACAACACCTTGGAAGCAACTTGTCCGATTGAATCATTCATCAAAACCTTCTCAGTCAGCTGCGGAATTTCATTTTCCACGGTGATGCTATGCGCCAGAGCAATTTTGAAATCTTGGTAGCCCTTATAACTCAAGGACTTGCAAAACCTGAATATGCTGGATTCGCCAACTCCACAAACATCTGCGAGGTCCGTAATCGACATATAGACAACACTGTTCAAGTTCTCCAGGACATAGTCCGCCACTTTTTTTTCCGTAGTTGTCAGGTTGTTATATTTAGAATGAATGGTTGTAAAAATATTGATTGCGCGCAAACTGTCACCCTCTTTAACTCCAAGATTCAGACATGATGCGCAGTAGTGATGCTATTGCGCCTCTTTCAGCGTAAGAATAATGAGGCCGCGCCCAATAAACCAGCCTTATTTCCCAAGGAAGCTTTAAGAATTTTCACGTCTGCAAAACTTTCCATGATCAACTCTTGCGTTTGTACCTCGACTAACCGAACTAGCTCATCTTGCTCCATCACACCGCCCCCTACAATGATCGCCGAGGGATTAAAAATATGAATGAGAGAAGCTAGACCTATGGCTACCTCAGCCGTCCAAGCATGTAAGATTTGTTGTAATGGTTCGTTTCCTAATCTTATCTTACCAAAAAAAACCTTCCCGTCCACACATTCCGAATCCACTTGTTGAGCCATTCGAACCAATGCTGTCGCTGAGGCGTAGGTTTCATAGTAAGGCTTACCTTCCCCATCGCTCTTTCCCGATAACGGATGAGTAACGATATGGCCGAATTCCGCGGCCACCCCATTAGCTCCTCGATATATTTGACGATCGATGACGATAGATCCGCCGATACCGGTCCCGAACGTAAGACATAAAAAATCCTGATACAATTCCCCTACGCCAAAATAGGCCTCGCCCAATGCTGCCGCGTTGACATCATTTTCAACCATAACAGGCTTATGGAAGCGATTTTCAACAATCTCCCTAATTTTCATTCCTGTGTAATTGGGAATATTGTCATTCGCATACACAATATACCCTTCATCGGAATTGACTTGTCCGGCTGTGCTAATCGCGATGGCATCGTAATCCGCATATGCCGCCAGCTCGCTAAGCAATTTTTCGATGACATGTGGGCCTCCCATCAGGCTTTCCGTGGGATATTCCTTAAATTGTTCGATATTTCCTCGTTCATCGCAAATGCCCATCTTGGTGTTGGTACCGCCAATATCCGCCGCTAAGATTTTCATTGTCATGGTTTATAGGATAGCCCTTACGAATTTTTTGGTAATTTCCATCGGTCTCGTAATGATTGATCCCACAACAGCCGAATAGATACCTAGATCAAATAATTTTCTCAATTCCTCGGGTGTCGATATGCCACCCTCTGCGATGACGGGAATGGATAACGTGGTCACGAGTTTCTCAACCAATTCGAAATTAGGCAATGATTTGTCTTTCGTCGCTTTGGTATAACCACATAACGTTGTACCCACACAGTCAAACCCAAGCTCAGCAGCCCTGACAGCTTCTTCATAGGTGGAGCAATCCGCCATAAAGAGCTGATCCTTGTACTTCGCTCTTAGCCCCGGAAATAGCTCCGATATCGTAGAACCATCCGGCCTAATGCGATCGGTCGCATCCATCGCGATCATATCTACGCCTTCCTGATAAAGCGCATCTACTTCCTTCTGAGTAGGCGTGATAAAGACATCGGAGCCTTTGTACACTTGTTTGATGATCCCGATAATCGGTAAATTCACATGTTTCTTGATTTCTTGAATATCCTCTACGCTATTTGCACGAATCCCCGAGGCTCCACCTAAATATGCCGCATAGGACATTCTCCCCATAATAAAAGGACTATGCAGCGGTTCTTCCGGCAAAGCTTGGCAAGAAACGACCAATTTTCTTTTTATCATATCCAGAATAGTTTTATTTGTATCCATCCGGTTCCAACTCCACACTTAAATTTTTATTCCTTAACTGCACCGGCCGTCATTCCTTGGGTAAAGTAACGCTGGAATAATACGAAGATTAACAGCATTGGAATTGCAGCGACCGTTGCACCCGCCATTTTATATGCGAAATTCGGATTAAGATCCTGCATTAAGGTTGCAGTACCGACCATTAACGTTTTCATGTTTTTCTCTTGTCCAACAACGGACTGCCATAAGTAATCGTTCCATACTTGAACGAAGTTTAAGATAAATAATGCGCCAATACCTGGTTTAACAATCGGCAGCATAATTTGCATGAAAGTCTTCCATTCCCCGGCTCCGTCAATCCTAGCGGCTTCTCTTAACGCATTCGGAGTCGCATCGAAGAAGCCTTTTAACAAAAACACACCAAATGCAGTGGCCACGTTCGGCCAGATCATGCCGCTGTAACTGTTAACCATCCCGAATTGCTGCGTGATTCGGAATAAAGGGACAATCATGATTTCTTTAGGAATCATCAAGCTCGAAACAAAAATGATGAAGATGATATTGCTGCCTTTGAACGTAATTTTCGAAAAGGCGTAAGCAGCCATCGCTCCGACAGCGATCACAAGGACCGTGGTGACGCCAGAAACAAACACACTGTTGAATACCCATCTTAAAGCCGGTTGACTTTGAAACACGTCCGCATAGTTGGAGAAAGTGATCGTGGTAGGCCACCAGTCAGGCGGCATTTTCACAACATCCGAGCTGTTCTTAAGTGAACTTGTAAACAACCAATATAATGGAAACAAGTTAAAAATCGCGAAGATAAAGATGATCACATTCGATATGAGATCAAATCGCTCCATTTTCTTCTTGTTGTTAGACTTCGACATGCTGAATCCCCCCCTCACTTCTCCTTGACTAAGCTTCTTAACTGAGGCACGGACAACAATAGCGTAATCACGAACATAATAACCCCAACAGCAGAAGCCATGCCAAGTTGATTATATTTAAATGCGTTATTGTAGAGATAGTACATCAGCGTCACGGAAGAATTATTCGGTCCTCCGCCTGTTAAGAGCTGAATAACAACGAATATTTTCAAAACAGCAATGATGTTGATGATCACAATATACACCGTTGTGGATTGGACAGAAGGAATTAATATTTTGAAAATAACCTGCCATCTGCTCGCGCCATCCACTTCTGCCGCTTCAAACAAATCCTTAGGTACACCTAGCATCGCGGCGATATAGAGAATGATCGCTTGCCCAACATTTGTAGCGAATGTTACGAATATAATAACCGGCATAACCGTTGTTGTTTTCCCCAGTAAATTAACAGTGCCTAGACCCATTTCCTGCGAGAAATAAGAAATTAGCCCATTAGCAGGATTCAGTAAGAAACTCCATACCATACTCATGACAACCATAGAAACCATTACGGGTACATAGTAGCTACCTCGAATGAATGAAACATACTTGGCATTCTTGTCAAATACAGCGGAAGCTACAAACAACGCGAATCCGACCGTAAGAATAACGATAAAAACAACGAACACAACCGTGTTGATAAGCGCTTTAAAAAATACTGGATCGTTAAACAGCGCGACGTAATTGTCCAGTCCAACAAACTTTTCAGATTGATAATTGATCCGATACAAGCTAAGTCTTATACCTTCAATAATCGGATATACCAAGAAAACTAAGAAAATCAGCATCTGCGGAGAAATAAACAAGTAACCGGTGATATTATCTTTGATGGATTGACTACGTATTCTCATATCGGTTTTCCTTTCTAATTAGCAGCCTTAGGATCTCGTTGATCCTAAGGCCGTTAATCGTTTATTGATTATTCATTACTTCGTTTGATAAATAACCGAGTTCTCTTTATTGGATTGAATGACCTTATTGCCTTTGGTTTGATAATCCTTCACAACCTGCTCAGGTGTTTTGTAACCTGTATATAGGGCTTGAAGTTCTGGATAAAGAACTTCTCTTAATTGACTATAGCCTGGAACGTTGCCGCTGAAATTAAACAGATACTTGGAGTTTGCATCATAAGCAGCAAAGAGTGGGTTTACGTCCTTAAGTTCTTTGGAAACGGAACTTCTTACAGGGATACCATTCTTGGACGCCTTGACCAATTCCGGATCTGTGGAGAAGAATTTAACAAAATCTTTGGCTACTTCGACTTTCGCTTTGTCTTTATTTTGGAAAACGCTCGCTCCTACTACGTACGTAAAGGACAACGGATCTCCGCTTTCGGACGGAATGTTGGCAAGACGTGCATCGAACTTGGCGCTTTTGCCGCTAGCCATATCCGCTTTGGTATTATTGAACAAGACTGGATTCGTGAAGCTAATCGCTAGCTGCTGATTGCGGAACATGCCGTTCGCATCATTGGACGATACCGATTCAGGTCCCGGATTCGTGTAACCTGCATCCCTGATTTTCTTCAACCAAGACGCAGCCTTAACACCGTTCGCATCATCTAGAACGATATTCCCTTTATCATCAAAGAATTTATTGCCGAACATTCTCATATACGCAAGGTTCCATGTATCCCCTTGATTATTGACAGCATAAAGTGACATCGGATAAGCATTGGAATATTTGTCTTTCGGCAGGTTGTCTTTCAGACCTTTCAGAATTTGCTCATACTCCGCTAATGTCCATGTCTTAATTTCGTTCGGTCCACCGATGAACTTCTCTAGTCCAGCTGCTTTGAGCATGTCCGCGTTATAGACCAAAGTTCCTGGATTATGTTGGAACGGATAGAAGTAAACATCTTTACCGAAGGTCACCGCATCCCAGAAGTTTTTGGAAATATCGGCTTTGGATGCATCATCCACAATATCAGTTAACGGTACCAAGGCACCGCGGTGAACATAATCGCCCATTGCAAAAACGCTTTCAAAAAATACATCTGGCGCCGTGCCGCTGCTTAAGTTGACATTGAGAAGCTGATCGCGTTGGTCGCCTGCAATAACTTCTACTTTAATTTTGGCATCATACTTTTTGTATTGCGCCGTGAATTTGTCAGCCGCGGCTTTCAAGAAGCTGTCATAGTCAGCGCCTGGTTCTGTGGAATCCATAACACCTTTCCACTGTGGTGTCAGCCACACTTTCAGCTCCACCTTTTTACCGGTAGATTGTTGTCCTGCATTGCTAGTATTGGTAGCTTCTTTATTACCGCTTGTACAGCCTGCAACAATCGAAGCCAACATCGTCAAAGCCAAAACAGCTATAGGAAAGCGTTTGTTTTTCATCATAGATTTACCCCTTGTCTAATATATTTGTGATCTGTCTCTGTATAAATTTCGCCATCTTTCGATGACCAGCTACATCCAGATGCATATAGTCAATCTCATTCATGGCTACTTCGTCTTTGGAATCCGCTAAATGAATGCCTGTTCCTCTAAGCAAACTTTCCAAATGTTCCGCCAGCTCCAACGATTTTTCGCTGCACTGGCTTCCCATCGCTCGTCCTATTGGCGTATCGATGTACTTCTTTCCTATCGGAGGTGATGCAATGACTAGAACCTCGGGCGTCTGACGGCCGATTCCTGACTCCGTCCCTTTGGTCTTCTTCGCGAGTCTGACAATGCCTTGAGCAATATTATAAGAAGTAAGACCGAAGCGTTCTTTCGTGTCATTGGTTCCTAGCATGATCACAACCATATCCAAAGGCGAACAATGGTTTTTTTCATCATTTGCAGAATTGTTGAGTCGCTTCATCGATCATAGTAATAATGTTATCGATTCGTCCCATATCTTCGTTGCTAATTCCTTCGAGCGGCCCTCTAACGCTGCCAATGTTTACGCCTCTACGATTCAGAACTTCTTTAATAACGGCATACATGGACCCATTCAGCGAGCATAGCGCGATAATGATGTCATTAATATGGCTTTGGATACGTTTCGCTTCTTCAAACTTGCCTTGAAGGAAGAATTCATTCGCCTGCAAAAATAGTTCCGGCATAGCCGCGTAGGTGCCTCCGATTCCGCCATCAGCGCCCATAATTCTTCCTGCGACGTACTGTTCATCCGGGCCATTAAATACGACGACATTGTCTCCGCCGACTCTTTTGAATCGTTCGATGTCCATCGTTGGCATCGATGAGTTTTTAACTCCAATAACTTTAGGATTGGCAAGAAGTTTCTCGAATAGCGATGTCGTCAACGTATAACCTGTCGTTTGAGGGATGTTATATATAATGAAATCTAGTGGAGTTGCTTCGATAATTTCATTCCAATATTTATAAACCGAGCTGTCCGGAAGCTTAAAATAAATAGGCGGAATTGCAGATAAGGCATCATATCCCAAAGCTGCTGCATGTTTCGCCAATTCAATGCTGTCTCTTGTAGAAGGTGCCCCCACATGGGCGATTAACGTCATTTTGCCTTTCAAACGGTTGGCTACATAGCTAAGCACCGCTTTACGTTCGTCTAGGTTTTGGTAGATACACTCACCAGAACTTCCTCCGACATAGACGCCGTTAACCTTTTTTTCATACAAATAATCACATAATGCGTTGGTTCGGGCTTCTGAGATATCTCCTTGATCGTCATAGCATGCATAAAAAGCCGGTATGATTCCACGGAACTTTTCTAATCTCAATGAATTCCCCTCCTAATGTTTATAATGTTTGGCAAGATCAACAGTATCACATAAATTCAAAACTGTAAATTAATTTCACCAATTTCTAATTTATAAAAAAAATTTCCACCAATGACTTTCTCCAACAATTGACCTGACTTTTGTAAATTTAAAGCCATAGGTAATCCCATTTCACCTAAGCCTACAAAACCGATTTTATTAGCTGCCCCCGTAATTACAGACTCCTTGTTTTCAAATGTTTTATTCATGATATCACTCTTATAATTTAAATTTTTGTTCCCATTGAGCATACACCTCAAATTAGTATGAGTATAATGAATGAAAGGAATACAAATTATAATTAAGCACGATTGTCCTCCCCTTTAACTAAAAATACCTAGTCTGGTTAGGTACCAGACTAGGTATAAATGAATTATTATACATTGCAATGAATTATTATACAAATCCGAAGTTTTTTAACGAATTCTGCAACAAATCGTCTAACGAATTATGGAACAATTCTAAATAATTCTGGAATTTGACAAAAGTGATATTCCAGAATTAATTAGAAAACGGAGCCCGAAAACCCGCGGCGCTCCGTTTATTTTGTTTCATAATTAAAAGCACTTTGCCTTTTCCTTTATCCCGATATGGGCTCTGTTTCATAATTATTTATAATAAAAAAAAGCATTTATGCCTTTATGCATGTCTATGCACTTTTAGTTAGCTAAAATAAATTCCACTTAGATCACTGCATGTTATTGTTTTTAGTTATTGTTTTTGGTTCTTCTTTCAATTCTCGTCTAATCTGTCAATAGAGGTTTGTTTGGGTATAACTCTGAGCTAACAGGAATGGCACTTTCATTGTTTTTAAGTGGCGAAGACCGGTGGATCATTTCCTTAATTGGCGCTGCTATTGCAGCAATATTTTCAGCAGCGGTGACCCATGTAATGAAAAATACTGGGCTTCCTATTCTTACATTTCCTTTCATAATCCTTACATGGTTTTTACTACTGACAACTTATCGATTGGTTACGTTTAAGTTAAGTCCTGAACTTATACCACAAGATTTATCTCATTGGACACTAAATATAAAAGGAGAGACAAATTGGCTTAACGGAAGTATTAATGGAATCGGGCAAATTTTCTTCCTTGATAATAGCTTACCTGGTATTTTACTTTATATTGCAGTCTTTTCGGCTGGGTGGAAATTTGGTCTCTATGCCATAATTGGAAATGCTGAAGCTCTAATAACATCCTACTGTCTTGGAGGAGAACACAACTTAATCTTTATGGGGCTTTATGGTTACAATGCCATTTTAACTATTATTGGTGTGTCCATTGTCTTTAAGGATGATCAGCGTTTTGCTCCTCTAACGGGGATTTTTGCAGCTTGTTTAACTGTTCCTGTTACAGCTAGTATGTTAACTTGGCTTTTGCCATATGGTCTTCCAGCACTTACAATGCCTTTTGTTTTGTGTTCATGGCTTTTTCTAGGAGCAAGAAAAGTGCTGCCTTTACTTTAATGAAAAGTAAAGTAATTAAATCCATAGGTTACGGTAGTAAAAACACAGCAGAGCCAAATGCTTGCCATGTTTACGAGTTTTAATATTTTCTTAAGAAGCTAGGATGGGTATTAAACCATTCTTGTCTAATGATATGAAGACATTCCGTAAATATTCTTTCGATCACTTGTGTCGAGTTTGCCAAAACGCGAATGATAAATCCTGGAACAAATAAAAGGGATATTCCCGATTTAAATGAATCTGTCCTTTCATTCATTACATGAAATAGCCGATCAATAAAATGACTATCTGATTGTTCCCCCACCACAATCATGGAACCTAAATGTGTAAAGCCTTCCATGAATCCAAGCCCACTCATATTTTGGGTGGACGGACTCAATTTAATATGGTCATATACAGCCAGCTCGTTATCGATATAAATCTCATTTAACAATTGAATACTTTCATAACTGAAACGTTCACCCTTAGGAGACCAGCCAGGTGTTATGATATCTGTATAAAGAAATGTTGCATTTTTATCCATGTGAATCGTGTTTTTTTGTTTATACCTTGCTTGTTGGTAGGCGATGAGTGGATCGGGTAAATACTCAAGAAAACTGCCTTCTTTAAGAAATATCTCTGTTTCCTGATAAACATGACTATTCGGTGTTTTATATACTTTTGTAGCAGATTGGGTTGTTAAAGTAAGTTTGGCTTTTTCCTCCAAAGAAATTTTTATTTTATAACGATCACCATCTAAATAACCCCCACCAGGATTTAAAAGATAATAACAAGCTTGACCTGAATTATCATGATAAACTGGACGCATGATTTTTAAAGCACCTTGGAAGTACACTTTTTTTGCGACTGTTTTTCCGTTCCGTTCCTCTGCCTCTAATCTTAATTCGCCAGTCCAATCCCCCATTTTAAGCTAACCCTTCTAATAGCGCATTCTGCTTGAGCCAATTAATGACATTGTCTAATCCTGAATTGTCTTTTAAATTTGTAAATACAAATGGCTTATCTCCTCGGAAAATTTTTGTATCAGACTCCATTACATCAAGGGACGCTCCAACGTATGGAGCCAAATCTGTTTTATTAATAATAAACAAATCAGATTTGATCATCCCCTGTCCTCCTTTACGCGGAATTTTTTCACCTTGGGCTACATCAATAATGTAAATTGAAAAATCAACTAATTCCGGACTAAATGTAGCAGCTAGATTATCCCCACCGCTTTCAATAAATATGAGCTGCAAATCCGGGTGTTTTTCCTTTAATTCATCAATCGCCGCGAAATTCATAGAAGCATCTTCACGTATGGCTGTATGCGGACATCCCCCAGTTTCTACTCCAATAATACGATCTCCCGGTAAGACACCATTTTGCATTAGAAATTTAGCATCCTCTTTTGTATAAATATCGTTTGTAACGACTGCCATGCTTAATTCATCATTTAAATGTCGGGTTAACTTTTCCACTAACATGGTTTTTCCGGCTCCAACAGGGCCCCCAACTCCGATTTTAATTAGTCCCATAAATTTACACTTCCCTTTCAACATGTTAAGACATGAAAATACGTATATTTACACGTTCATGTATCATTTGCGATATTTCTAATCCCGGAGAGACGATGCCAAAATATTCTTCATCCATCTGCTGAATTTTCTCAGAAGCTCTTATTAATTCGCTCTGGATTTCATGAATAATTTTCTGTCCTGCTGTCTGCCCCAAAGGGATTGCCCGTACAGCATTTTGGACAAGACTTGAAACAACGGAATACAAATAATATAGAATAGTTGTGCATTTCGGTACTTCAAGGTATTGTGCAATCATAGTAAACACAATCGCAGGGTGTCCAAAAGATTGTTTTTCATTTATTCTTTTTCTGTAAGCTGCCAGTATAGGTGCATCATATAATGTTCCCACAAGGTTTAACATGCGATCTCCCATTTTTTGGGTACCTTCTCTAGTTTCCCTAGGCAGATTTTGCACAGTCAGCAGTCGATCCAGCTTCCACACTTTATGGAAATTTTCTTCCTCCAATGCCTCATAAACAAGATGACAAGCAAGCCCATCCGAATAGACGAGCTGCTCGTTTAAATAAACATGAAGCCACCGTGTGAATGTATCTGGGTTATCTACGATATTTTCTTGAATATAACTCTCAAGACCGTAGGAATGACTAAATGCCCCAGTTGGAAAGTTCGAATCACATAGCTGAAACAAAGAAAGAATCTTATCCATGGCTATGGCCAATATGTCGAAAGGCTTGCTTCACTTTTCGCTCTTCACGTGTGAAGGGAACATGAAGTTCCTTCAAAAGCTCTTCTACAAGGTGATCGTATTGCACCATCATCTCGTTATTTTCAAAATGTACAGGAAGATGTCGATTCCCTAATTGATGGGCAATTGTCCCCATTTCATTTAGGTTACGCGGTCTAATCACCAATAAATCATCAGCAAGAACATCAACTACGATCATATTTCGATCATCCATATATAAAACATCACCAACCGCCAATTCACGAGACTCTTTTAATCGAATGCCAATTTCTCTCCCATGGTCCGTTTTAACCCGTTGTATTCGTTTCATTAAGAGAGAGCTTTCAAGGTAAACTTTTTCGATATGGCGTCTAATAACTTCTTCTTTTTCCATACTTTCGATATTTGTTTCAATTCGTTCGATTATCAACTTTATCACCTCAAAATAAGAAATATCTTTGACCCATTGGAACTTTATGAGCTGGCTCACATGTGATGAGTTCTCCGTTTACCCTTACCTCGTAAGTTTGTGGATCAACTGTGAGCTCAGGTGTTTCAGAATTAAGTTTCATATCTTTTTTCGTTAATTTTCGAATTCCATGAACTGGAAGTATCATTTTTTCTAATCCTAATTTTTCATGTACTTTTTCTTCAAAAGCGATTTGAGAGAGGAATGTTATCGTACTTTTTGATAAAGCTTTCCCACAAGCTGCATACATTGGTCGACAAATAATCGGTTGTGGAGTTGGAATGGATGCATTTGCATCACCCATCATTCCATACACAATAAAACCACTTTTTAGAACTAACTCAGGTTTCACACCGAAAAAGGAAGGTGACCAAAGAACAAGATCAGCGATTTTCCCTACCTCTACTGAACCTACATAGTCAGCAATCCCATGAGTAATGGCAGGGTTAATTGTGTATTTAGCAACATAACGCTTTACCCGATTATTGTCCGAAAATCTGCTATCTCCTTCCAAGGAACCTCTTTGTTTTTTCATTTTGTCAGCTACTTGCCATGTTCGAATGATAACCTCGCCAATCCTTCCCATTGCCTGAGCATCTGAACTTGTCATGCTGAAAATCCCCATATCTTGCAAGATATCTTCGGCAGCAATGGTTTCTTTACGAATCCGTGAATCTGCAAAGGCAATATCCTCAGGTACAGACGGATTTAAATGATGACAAACCATTAACATATCTAGATGTTCGTCGACTGTGTTAACGGTATATGGCAAGGTTGGATTTGTTGATGAAGGCAGTACGTTCATAAAGCTTGCGGATTTAATTAAATCCGGGGCATGTCCTCCACCTGCTCCTTCCGTATGATACATATGAATAACTCGGTCTTTAATCGCAGCCATCGTATTTTCGACAAATCCACCTTCATTCAACGTATCCGCATGGAGTGCCACCTGAACGTCAAATTTATCCGCCACTCCGAGTGCATGGTCAATCGCTGAAGCAGTTGCCCCCCAATCTTCATGAACTTTTAGTCCAATTGCTCCTGCACGGATTTGTTCTGCTAAAGGTTCTTCCGTTGCAGCCTGCCCTTTTCCAGTGAGTCCAATATTAATAGGAAACCCCTCTACTGCTTCAAGCATCCGGTGAATATTCCATTCCCCTGGTGTAGCGGTTGTTGCCCTTGAGCCAGCGGTTGGACCCGTTCCCCCGCCAATTAATGTGGTAAGACCTGCGGAAAGTGCAACATCCACTTGGCCTGGATTAATGAAATGAACATGGGTGTCCAGTCCGCCTGCGGTGACAATCATTCCCTCACCAGCAATGACTTCTGTCGAAGCTCCAATTACTATATCTACTCCATCCATAATTAAAGGATTTCCGCTTTTCCCAATTCCAAAAATTTTTCCATCACGAATCCCAATATCTGCCTTGTAGATCCCTGTATAATCTAAAATGACAGCATTCGTAATCACAACGTCTGGAATTCCATCCCCTCTAGTAACAAGAGGATGCTGACCCATTCCATCACGAATTACCTTCCCTCCGCCAAAAACGACTTCATCACCGTAAGTTGTATAATCCTTTTCAATTTGAATAAATAATTCTGTATCCGCTAAGCGAATGGAGTCGCCAGTAGTAGGACCATACATTTGGGCATATTGCTTTCTTGTCATTTTAAAACTCATTGGTTCCGCCCTCTTTCCAGAGATCCATCTACTTTATTATTAAATCCATATACCTCGCGTTTTCCAGCATAATTAACCACTTCCACTTCTTTTTCATCACCCGGTTCAAAACGAACAGCAGCACCAGCAGGAATGTTTAATCGTTTTCCGAAAGCTTCCTCCCTATTGAATTGAAGTGCTTCATTTACTTCATAAAAGTGAAAGTGTGAACCAACTTGAACTGGTCGGTCTCCTATATTGGTTACTTTTACCTTCAATGCTGTTCTTCCCTCATTACAAATAATCGGTTCTTCCTTTAAAATTAATTGACCTGGTTCCATTTCTATCTCCATTTAAGTCTGCCACCTATCGTTTTTTATCGAATTGGATTATGTACAGTTACTAATTTCGTTCCATCCGGAAATGTTGCTTCTACTTGAATATCATCAATGATTTCTGATATTCCCTCCATTACTTGATCCCTTGTCAAAATAGTCGCCCCATATTCCATCAATTCTGCTACAGTTCTTCCATCTCTGGCACCTTCTAGCACCTCATAAGTAATGAAAGCTACTGCTTCGGGATAATTCAATTTCAGTCCTCTGTCTTTCCTTCTTTTAGCAAGATCAGCTGCCACCACTATCATGAGCTTGTCTACCTCACGTGGTAATAGTTGCATCGTAAATCCTCCTTATAATATCGAGCCTTATTTTGTGGTAAAAAAAACCAAATTATTCTATAAATCTGCCCACTTCAAGATTCATTTAAACTTCGACGAATACTAAAGCTTTTGTAACTACCCTTGATCTAAGGAATCTAAGTAAGACGTTTTCTAAATGGAGGACGTTTTCTTTTTGTTCAATCGGTATCATAACTTAGAAGGGCATGAATCGGTGTCATAACTTAACGGGTACTCATAAGGATCGCCCAGAGCTTCAACGCCTACTAGCGGATCTACACCGTGGTGATACCCTTATGGTAACTAAACTCGATCGTTTCGCTAGTACAGCGGTGGACGGTATGACGATGGTCAAGGAATTATTGAGTAGGGGTGTGCGTTTTCAAATACTGAACATGGGGCTACTGGAAGACACGCCAATAGGTTGGGCTATGCTTGCTGTGTTCGCCGCTATGGCTGAGTTCGAGAGGGACATGAGCGTAGAACGTACGCAAGAAGGTAAGGCTGTAGCAAAACTGAAGGAAGGCTTCAAAGAAGGGCCGGCCCAAGTCATACACTGAGAAGCAACTAAACCACGCTATAGGGCTGTTAAGAGATCATTCATATAAAGTCCACCCTGATACGTGAAGTAAACAGAAAAAAGTAGCGTTAACGATAGCACGCGTACCTCGTCCAAACTGGATTCTAATTGATAAGGACGAGGAGTTGCGTGCTCATCTGAAGATGCTTCTCTCGAAAATCAAACCTGATTCGCCCCGTCACGAAGAAATCGACCTCGGTATTTAAGGAGACGAACTAATTTGACCACCCCAGACCGCGGAGACCTGGTTTGGCTTGACTTTCACACTCAAGCTGGGCGAGAACATTCTGGTCGCCGTCCTGCAATCGTACTATCTGAAGCAGAGTTTAATGATCTGACTGGATTTGCACTTGTGTGTCCGATCACTAATCAAGCAAAGGACTACGCCTTTGAAGTTCCTCTTCCAGAAGGACTGCCGTTCACCGGTGTCGTCCTCACGGATCAGTTGATGAGCTTAGACGTAAAAAAGCGTAAACTCAAAGTCATTGGAAGCGTTTCGGTAGACTCCGATTTTATGAAATATATCCTCCGTAATACTCGATCCATCTTAGCATAAGAAAAACCTTCAGAGTCTCGAGATTTTGTGAAGACAAAAGAAGGTGCCGCGGCAGCTTCTTTTGTCTTTTGTATGGACATGCTCATAATTGGGTGTTTTGTGAACATCTGAAAAGGAGCTGCAACTGCCACCTTCGTCTATCTAATATAAAAATTCTTCTGCGTATTCGTAATAGTATTCGCACAAAATTTCCGGATCCATTTTTCCCGAAGGATATTTTTTTATCCTTCGTTCCCTTTTTAATATATCTGTATTTTTATGCAGGAAAATGTATAATCCTATTTTTGAAACAAAAACTACAACAAACTTTGAAACATTTACAGTTATTATTTATGAATGTGAATTGTAACTTGTTTTGTCGTTTAATTAGTATCGTTTAAGGTGCTTCTGTAAATAAAAAATAGCACATTTTGTAATATAAAATGTCGTTTATCGGTATTTTTGTAATGTTGAATGACAGTTTATTTGCATAACAAGTTTATTTCTGTTTTTGAAGCAAAAAAATAAGCAAATCACATGTAAGTGACCTACTTAACTACAGATTATTTTAAGTTGCTATATTAACTTTTGTAACCTTAATATTCTTTTGGTCAAAATAAATCGGGTTGAATTTTTCTTCGTACAATACCTTGTTAAACCCGAATAATGATTATTATTTGGATTTATAGAAAAATCATGCATGGGACACATTCTCTGATTTACACATAATGGAATTTCCAGAAGTTCAACCTCCCGTGATACTTTTTTGTATCGGCCCGAAGAATCGAATGAGAAGAGCGTGCGGGGTAGGCAGCAGGTCTTTTACATAAAGGACAAATACGTTATAGAAGAACGAGAACGCAATGAATCCGAATACCACCCATTTCGTTCGTGGTTTCTTCGTATTGCTTTTCAAATAGACCCATTCGATCCATGCAATCACGATGTAAGCTATCACCAGCAAAATCATCCGTTTTCTTCCCTTTCATCAAATGGCTGCTCTATTCCTCCGCTGGGTCGTGTTCGCGAGGGCTCCGGTTATGCCGCCATAAACCCAACAAGTATAGAAGCAATAATAACTCGGTCAACAAGTGGAATACCGGCAAAGCTTTCTTCCCAAATTCCTGGTGTTCAGTTATGTTTTCAGCAATATGATTGGACATTCCGATCATCACCGCACCAATGGAAAAAGCAAGCGGCTTGCTGTGCTTCAACCCAAACATGTGTCCTATGCCGGAAATGGTGATATACAAAAAAATGCAGACTCTTATAAATAAGCTTGACATCGAAGTACCGATAAAAAACGGATCCATATTATCCAGGAAATCGCCTACCCGGATTGTACGGAACATTTCCATCATCGGATATGACAAATGAGCCGTCAAATTCACGCCGAAACACATGATGCAAATCATATAAGTGAATATAACCAAGATCACTCCGCAGCCGCTTCCAATAGCCAAGGAACGGAACGTCTTTTCTTTGTTTTGCAGATGCGGATAAATAAAAAGCACCATGGACATATTGAAGAACCCTACGGTATTGATCGATCCTACCCATATTGGCTGAAGTTCCCAATGACGGATAAATGCCCCCGCCATCGGCCAAGCGAGCTCCTTTCCGAGCAGGAAGGGGGTCAGAAATACGACGACGGCCACAAAAAAAATTAATCCTGAGGCGGCGCGGAAAATGTTTTCGATCCCTGATCGGACGGCCAATATGACGCTAAATCCAAATAACGAAGCGATGGCCCAATTGGGAGTGAGCGGCAAATATACGAGCGTCATAAAATCGCTCAGTTCCCGTATAATACCCGCCCCGATGTACATGGAGTAAAATAAATAGATGAACATGAACAGCATATGCAGCCATCTCCCTATCAATTGCCCTCCGAAACGGGTAATAAATTCGTCAGGACGGCTGGAAGCCACTTTCAAGATGGGAAACATGAGCGCCAATGCGCCCGCCCAACCCGCGATCAGGCTTATCCAACCCGCATAGCCCGACCCTTGACTTATTCCGGTAATAAAAAACCCGATGCCTGGGCCGTAAAAGATCAATATTAAAAGCATGATCAATTGGGATTGGGAGATGCGTTCCATTCATGATTCCTCCTTGCAAAATCATTCGCTATTTTTTCTCTCCCTGCGGTTTACTGAGCTTCCAATAAGGGTTGCGCTCCGCTCCAAGACGTTGGATATGAGCGTCGGTCTCCGCTTTAAAATCGACATCGTTCATGTAATGACCATGCCAATCTGCTTTCCACCGTTTCCACACGGAAGGCTTATACCAATCCAAATAGTTGCCCAATTGGCAAACGTCCGCCCCCATCCGCTGCGATTTCTCCAATACTCCGACAACACGATCTTTTAACTGATCGTTCAGCCTTGCCTCCAGCTTTTTGATTTGTGCAGGGCTTTGCAAATCAATGTCAGATGCGGAGGCAAGCACTTCAACTTGCGCATCTATCAGGATGCGGAATAAAACGCGATCCCCCCGGGTCTCCACCTTGATTTTGGATTTCACCTGGACGACTATTAAATCCACTGTTTTTCCGTCCGTAGGAGAGGCTACTGAAATGAGCCCATTCTCCAGGCGCCCCATGATCAACAATGCGCCGCGCATTTGTGGAACATCATAGTAACCGATCAGCTTTTCGTCCTTGATCATGCCCGCCCCGTTGTTGATCACCCGTATGCCTGTTTTGCCTTTTTCACTGCCCATTGCTTCTTTCTCCACTTTCAATCGGCCGATAAGCCCATCACTCAAATCAGGCCCGCCAAGCAGCAGGTCTCTAACCTTCGCATCGATAATGGACCGCTGGGCTGCCAATTCCCGCAGCATCTCCGACGGAAATCGCTCCGGTATGGGAATAATTCCTTCCATTGACGTTGTCTCCCCGGCGATTAGATAGACAAAGGCTTTGGTATGAAACGATGGCTGCCGGAGGGCGAATTCCAGAATGGGCCGCAGTCCTCTTCTGGCCATCTTGTCGCCGACGAGTATAACTCGGGCATGGCCCCAATTGATCTGGCGCGAGAGATCGGATTGGATCTTTCGATAAGCTGCCGCAATCGATTCTCCTGTCTTCGTCACCGTCATGTAGGGGTTGCTGTCACTTCCTCCCCCAGCTCCTTTTTGAAGACTTGACATCCGGCTAGCCATTGGGAACCCCAGTGTCAGCTTAAACTCATCTTCCTTTTCCCCCGCATCGACCATCATAGCCGTGACGAAAAGCCGGTCGTTGATTTCTACTCGCGACCAGCACCCCGAAAGAAGCATTGGGAGCATAACCAGGTAGACCCCTAAACTGAGGCGATTGCGAAGGCCCAACAATAAGGATATTCGCATTGGTTAATCGCCCTCCCAGTCTTTGGGCACTTCCGGGCGATGCGTCACGGCTTGCCTTGTCCCGCCTTGGGTGCCGAAGAGTACTGGCCTGCTGCTCATCTTCCACCAAGGGGCCCTGACAATCACATCCTTCAATTCTTTAACGCGGAGCGGCACGGTCGGCGCCAAATAAGGCGTACCGAATGAACGAAGACCCAGCAGGTGCAAATAAATGATAAAGATCGATACGACAATACCGAACATACCGAACATTCCGGCGAGCAGCATGAACGGAAAGCGAAGCAGCCGGATTGTCAAGCCAAACGAGTAATTCGGAATGACGAAGGAAGCGATCCCGGTCAGCGAGACAATAATAACCATAGGGGCTGATACGATACCAGCTTCTACGGCAGCTTGTCCGATGATAAGCGCTCCGATGATCGAGATCGTCTGCCCGATCGCCTTCGGAATCCGCAGCCCTCCTTCGCGCAAGGCTTCAAATGTAATTTCCATCAGCATCGCTTCAACGAAAGCGGGAAAGGGAATGCCCTCCCTTGCTGCCGCGACAGTAATGAGAAGATTAGGCGGTAGCATCTCCGGGTGAAAGGTTATAACCGCGACATAAATAGAGGGAGACATCAGTGAGATAAGAAGAAAAAAGTAGCGAATCCAGCGGATCCAGGTTGCCGCAATATAACGCTCGTAGTAATCCTCTGCCGATTGCAGAAACATGAACATGGTAGCCGGCGCAAGAATAGGCATCGGCGTTCCGTCGACGAGTATGGCGATGCGGCCTTCCAAAAGCGCCGCTGAAACCGTATCCGGCCGTTCGGTGGTTTGCAGTTGAGGAAATGGCGAATAGGGATTGTCTTCAATGTACTCTTCCAGGTAACTTGCAGCGAGCACGCCGTCAGTTTCGATTCGCCCGAGACGAAGCTTTACTTCATCGATGAGCTCTTTTTTACAAATGCCGTCGATATAGACCAGCAAAACGTCTGTTTGAGTATAAGTACCGAATTTGAGCCGTTCCGTCTTCAATGCCGGATGCTTGATCCGGCGCCTGATCATCGTAATATTCGTCTCCAAATCTTCAACAAAGGACTCACGCGGCCCACGGATAACCGGTTCGTTGGTTGGTTCGGAGATCGCCCGCTTTTCGATCTTTCTAATAGGAAATATTTGAATGAATTTCAGCCCTTCAAGCAGCATCAGCATCTGCCCTTCAAGCAGCAACTGCAAGGCTTGCGTCAGGCTAAGCGTCTGCATGATGCTCGAGATCGGCAATCCGGGCAAACCGCTGATCCGTTCCGCCAACTCTGCCTCCGGCCGTTCCGTACCTAATTGCTGGAGGCCGTTTTCAACTATAATCTCGAATAACATCCGGTCAACCATTCCTTGCAGAAAAACAACTGCTCCGGGAACACCCGATTCGGTCGTGAATTCCCGGAATACGACGTCCGAGCAGCGGTCAAGCTCGGTACGAAGCCATGCCATTCGTTCCGCAAACGATTCAATCAACGGTTCTGGCGTAGCCGGGATATTGTCAACGATAGCCTGTAGTTTATTTTTCGGCTGTTTATGTCTGAAAGCGGTCAACCAACGCATGATGAGGCACCTCTTTGTCGATGGCAACAATTACCTGTGCTTTGTTCCGCTTTATTATGCGCTACAACTGGGAGAGCTATCCATAAATTATTAAGTAAGGTCTTTATACACAGGTATGACAATTCGAACCGTTGTCCCGATATTCCATTACAAATTTACTGAACGGAATGTCCATTTCCTCTTTGAAAATTTTACTTAAAAAAGACGCATTCATAAAAAATGTTTCTGCAACCGTATTCAGATTTATGGATTCGTTATAATGTGCCTCCATATATGCAACAATCTTCTCGATCACTTTTCGTTTCTTCTTCTTTTGTGTCTTATCCAAGTAAGCCATGAGTTTAAACAACGCTTCTTCAAACGCAATTAACTGTTCCATCGAAATTTCAACTTCACCTGATAATTCATAGATGTCCTCTAAGAAGACTTCCACTCGTAAGAAATCAACATCGGCTGCGCGTATTCTAAGCGGTTCGTAAGTTTGTTTAGACTTTTGAATAGCTAATAGACCTCGGATCCCTAAGTCTTGCTCTTCTCGATCCAATAACATTTCTTTCATTTTTCTCCCGATAGCATTAACCTGACTAAAATGAAAACTCATGATTGGGGAACCCCCATTCGGATGTAATTCATAATCAGCCTGTGCACCATACTGCGTCTTGAAGATTCATCCAAATCAATAAATAATTTTTCAATTTTCCCCAAAATAAAATAACGTTGGCTTCGCATGCATGTAAACACCGGTGTCCTGATACTCAAGCCTTGGAAATGCATCTGGATTTAATTTATACTGCTGCAGCGCTTGTAGAAGAATCCTTGTATTCGATTCCGTTTCATTTTTAGCCTTGACCGCTCTTTTTCTTAACTCTGCACGCTGCTCCGGAGTAACAGGAAATTTCATATCTTTAATCTTATGGCTTGGTTCTTTACGTTTCTGTTTTTCTTGGTTTAGAAACTGGTTAACTTGTCGATTCTGAGAAATAAGCTCTGCATTTAGCATCTCTCTCCCAAAAAAAAAAAAAAAACAAAAA
>NZ_WHOA01000154.1 GCF_013141715.1 Paenibacillus phytorum
GACGATAGTTAAACCATAAAAGGTTCTACATATTAGTTATGTACAATATGTAGAACCCTTTATTTTATCTGGCTTTCATAAAATTTGGCTATGTTAAATTATATTGTTGATTTTGACACATTTAAAATGTCTCCTGTTCTGGGAGGTATAATTTTAGGGATTTGTTCCCCAAAAATACTATTTAATAGAAGGGCTTGCAAGTACATCAAGAAAATTTTCTAAATCTGTTTGTGCGAATTGATAAGACCAATTTATTTCTAGATTTTTGCCCCAACGGTGAATCGAAACCTCTTGGTTCGTTTTCAAATATATCTTGATTTCAGACATTGGTGCCTTTCTTTCAGATGGAAGATTCTCTTCTTTTTCAAAATGCTTTACACTGTTAAGCCATTTTAGAATATTTTGTGTTTCTTCCTGTGTTGCTTCTCTCCCATCTACCCCATGACCCCAAACCTTAATAATCGAAACATTTTCCTCCGATATAGGAAGAACGGACAGTTCCTTAGGTATATTATCTGCTTTTTTACAACTAATCAAAATCACGAGCAGTATTAAAATAGGTATTATTTTCTTCAATCATATTCTCCCTTTCAATTTGGGATAACTCTAAGTGAGTTATTTGTTACTTTCGTCTGGAAAAGATACGCTGTTACGAGTATGTTCTTTTTATTTGCTTTGGTATTTTCGTATTCCTTGCTATCTAAAAAACGGAACCAAGCCAAATAATGTTGCAGATACTTCGTTGCAACGCTGATTAATTTAGAATGGCAGCGGCGTTAAGCTAACGGGCAGGATAGTTGCAACAATTTTCCGTTAATCACTCAAAAAAGATTGACAACATAGTTGTGATTTGAGATGATAGCGTAATTTCTATAGGTAAATTTGAGGTGATTACATTGATGGAGTCCATTCAATCCGCTGCTCAACGAATCAATTTAGCTGTGCGTGATATTGTTTTAAAACATATTAACTCCTCTTTTAGAGGGTTGATAGTACAGGGGTCGGCTATTAAAGGTGGTGTTATTCCTGGTAGTAGTGACATCGATTACGTGCTTTACGTGGATGATACGGGACTTAATGAATTTGGAACGATAGCTGCTGAAACCTGTATTAATCTTCATAAAGCATTAAGTGACATTGACGTCTATCCGTTCCGTTATATTCAATTCAGCGTTATTTCTTCAAAGACTAATAAATTTCTACCACCGATTCCTGGTAGTTATCTGCTATTGGCTGGGCAATTGTTGGAGCTCGAGGCCACAAACGATCAAATTTTCCATGATGCTGTAGCCTCACTGGACATACTGAAACCAGAAGTCGCGTTTAATCCGCATCAATTATTGGACCATGGGGAAGATAGGATTGAACGTTGCGCGAGGTTAATGTGCACGGTCGTATGGCCTGTGGTCTTTCAGTTTCTGACTGTAATTCATCGAGATGGAATTCGTATATGGAATTTAAAAAAACATGAGGCGGTCTCTCTGCTCGCCAATGAACCCGGAGTAGGGAGCATGGCGGAATCCTTTCTTCGATCGGTGGAATCTTACTATCCGCAGGAACAATCGCCGGAAAAGGCATTGCGTCTAATTGAAGACGGGTTCGCAATTTTAAATTCTGTTAAAAGCATCTGGATGGTTCATCGTACAAGGCTGTTGTCTCGTGACAACCTAATAAATGAGAAGCATATATTGTATTGAGTAATAATCCGGGCAATATAAATTATTAAACCAGCTAAGATTAAACTAAAGCAGAACGATAGTACAATAGAAAACAGGGAGCAGCTCGTCGCAGCAGCTCCCTGTTTTCATTCAAGTAACGGGCAGATTTCTTCAACAGTTGGGCAGGAGAGTTCAATCACTCCGCGAATATTTCAAGTAATGAGAATATGAGAATTTCGTAAATTAAACGTTATCGGAAACCCAACAACCCTGCACTGGATAAGTCTTCGACCCGACACTAACGCGTCTTGGCCAATGAGTGTTCGTGAATACCGAGAATGTTAGCAGAAACCTTTCCCGAAGAAACCCAATGATTTTATTGCTGATGTAGGTCAACTATTGAGAAGATTCCTTACGATAATCAGGCTAAAGACTTTTTTAAAATTGCTCCTTACAACTGAGCAATCAATCATTCGTTATTATACGCCGACTGGTGATGCGAAAATGACGAAAAACGTTTTAAGACGAGGCAGATCAAATAAAGAATACATTGCAAGTAGTTAAAATAAAATAAAATAAATATAAGGAGTTGTATCTCTTTGCCACCTCAACGATGAAGTTATCCCTTTATTACTATTAGTTTTACAAGTTTACAAAATTGGAGTGATAGAGATATAGCCTTGAAAATCTTAACTATAATAAACAATGCTGGTTCTGACTTCATTCCACAATATTTTGGTAAATATGAACCAGTTAAAATGAAATATGATATTAATAACCTTGATGGAGTTATTGAGTTATTTTTAAATGAGAGTGAAAATAAGGAGAGGCGTAACGCCTCTCCTCCCCATGAAGAGGGCAGGCTTTTACTAGAAAAAAAACGTGGTCACAAAGTTTCCTCCACGATTTCTTGGAAAAAAAATAATTACGCAGATTTTAACTATCTTTCTTTTAGTATGGGTGTAGACTGGATGCAAGATTCATCAAACTTCAATCGTTTTTTCGAGCTAAGTAAACAGCTAATAACGACCTTAGATTTGGTTCAAGGTAATATTCAAAATCAATCTATCCCTTATAAATCAGATCCACGGGATCTAAAACTGATTCACCCAAGATTACACTGGATGAATTTCTTCGGGCCACCCTATATAGAATTGTTTGGCAAAGAGAAATTACTGAGTTGTCCGTGTTTCAAAATGATAGAAATTAGTGATCAAGTTATCGCGCTTCAGCTTACGGAAGACCTGTTTGAACCTATACCAGAAGAATTAAAAACAGCTGTAAAGCTTCACTTGGGCGTAGATGCCTTTCTTGAGGAAGGGCTTACTCTTCGTCATTATAAAGACAAAACCACTTTGGTTCCTGATTTTGACTTTTCACAGGTATTGTTTGATAGTACCAAACCCATTGAGAATCGAACTATGTAGGCTATACCCAACTGTTATTCATTCAACTAACGCAGAACGATAGCACCAACACTGGTAAGTAATACAAAAAACTACCCGAAGGTAGTTAACTCTACAATTTCTTAAAGTTAAGAACAAGTCCACCAGTGCCTTCTAGACTCACAACCCATTTTAATGCGTTGCCTGATCCTATTTTTGCACTCACAGATACTTGAAGATTGTTTAATTCAAAGTTGGTAAACTTGGCTGCGATTTTTTCAACGATTTCTTGAGTAAAGGGAACAAGTTCTTCATTGGTGTCGTCTTCTGTTAAGTCGTCGAGTGTATTAAAGGATTTTTCAACAGTTTCTTTTTTGACTGGAATATAGAGCTGGATGTCATCTGGCATAATATCATCATCTCCCTATAATTAATAGGAAAATTATACCATTATGTAGTTTTGAAGTCAGTAATTTAATGTAATTCTTGCATGAACGGAGCCTAAACTAACGAGGAATGTTAGCTCAACATGAACATTAACAGGCCGCCGCATATCATTAAGAAGGAGTGTGGAAAGTATGTTTCATGTAAAAGATATTTTATCCGATCAGTTATTAGCAAATGCTAATGACCCTAGTTGGTACCTACCATTTTCAGATGCAGTTGAAAATTTGTCAGAGGAAGTAGCGTTTTGGAAACCTAGTGAAGATAGTAATAGTATCGCTGAAATTGTGCAGCATTTACTTTATTGGAATGAAACTTGGCAAACCAGGTACCAAAAATCTCATGTCAATGCTGTGCCTTCCATAGGAAATAATAATAAAAGTTTTATAATCCCGAAAGATCAAAAATTCACTGACTTAAAAGAACGATTATTAGAGGTGCTTTTACAATGGCAAGATCTACTTACTGAAGAAAAAGTCGAAAGTGATGTAAATGGTTTCCCAGAGACTGCCAAGTGGTGGGAGATACTCGGAAATGTGTCAACTCATAATGCATATCACATTGGTCAAATCTGTTATATTCGGAAGCTACAAAAGAGCTGGAAAGTAGGTACAAACTAAGAAAAATTACCTAGAATAAATAGTGAAGAAGCTTGCAACGCGGCAGCTCCTCTTTTGTTCATTCAAGTAACGGGCAGCATAGTTCAATTGAGAGAAGGAAAATATTTTCTTTAGAATGGGGAATATTACCTTCAAGTGGAGGTTGAATTATTGTTGAAAACATTAGATCGCATGTTATTCCTTGTGGCAGTATTTAGTCTCCTTTTTGCTCAAACAGTTGGGGCATCAGATGGAGCAGAAGTGTTGGATATTAAAAAAGGTGAGATAATCCTCACAATAAAAAACTCTAATTCGTTGCAGAACCAGGTTAAAGAATGGTTGTCCTCTGTGAATGGTACCGTAGGTTCCTTAAAAATCGAACCAAGCGAGGGCATAGCTATTAAGATCCCTCTTATGCCACCTTACAAAGTTAATTACGATTGGATTACTGGAACAGTTACTGAAGTAGTGATGTTTATTAGTCCGTCCAAAACTTATTTCCCAACTCTACTAGTATTTACGAAAGAAGAAGGTCTTGTTGCTGTTCATGTTAAAAACCACAGTTTAAAGACTTTTTTAAAGAAAAACAAATTATTCAATCCAGAATTGAATCTAGCCGAACCTCCATTACGCTAACGGATAATCTTAGATTCTTAAAGACATTGCAAACAAAGCAGGCGCCGCGGCGACCTGCTTTGTTCATTGAGGTAACGGGCAGCAGTTAGCGTGGCTGACCGACTTACATAACTTTACATTAAAACTTTATTACGTTAATATATTAGAGAAGTAAAGTGGTAAAGGATGTGGTCTTAATCGAATTCATTCGGCTAGCAATACCAAAAGGCAATACCTCAGTTAAGAAGGGAGTTTGTTATGGTGCGAGAGGCATTAATTAACAGAAAAACAAAAGAAACAGAAATTAAACTGGAGCTTAATCTCGATGAATACAGTGAAGGCAACATCAACACGGGAATTGGATTCTTTAACCATATGCTCACGCTTTTTGCTTTTAGGGCAGGAATAAAACTAAATGTGGATTGCAAAGGTGATTTAGAGATAGATGGGCATCACACGGTTGAGGACATTGGAATATGCTTGGGGCAAGCAATCAAAAAGGCTATAGGGGATAAAAAAGGCATAAACCGTTATGGTAGTTCGCGTATACCTATGGATGAGAGCTTAGCATTAGTGGATTTGAGTATATCTAATCGCTCTTTTTTAGTGTTTAACGTGGAAATGCCGTCAACACGAGCAGGCGAGTTTGAAACCGAATTAACCGAAGAGTTTTTTCTCGCTGTAGCGCATAATAGCGGGATAACCATGCACATCAATTTGGAATATGGCAGAAATACACACCATATAAATGAGGCAATTTTCGTGGCATTCGGCGATGCGTTGAAGAAAGCAATTAGGATAATAGGCGATGTTATTCCGTCTACGAAGGGTACGTTATCATTATGAAAAAAATATGTATAGACGCTTACGTGTAAAAAATTATGGGGGAGGAATTTGTTTCATTGGACATCTGACGATTACGCTAACGGATAACTATAGTTCAATCACGACATGACGGCAGCTGACACACGATTGGCTGCCTTTGTCTGTTGAAGTAATGGGAGATTAATACAAGAAATGTTTATTTTAATTCATTTCATAATATACCAAATTTTGTTATAATGTAATTAAACATTTTCACTTAAATCTTTTGGAGGAAAATCATGAAGAAGCTTATTACAAATACAGCAGTTTGTGCTGTAATATTTGTCGCAATCGCTCCAAATGCTACAGCATCTCTAGTAGATCAGGTTAAAACAAATGCCTATTATGGAAAACAAATAAATCAAGATATTGAGTTTTCCGGGAATGGAAATGGCGGTTTTAAATATGATAACAGAACCGAACATGAAAGAACCCTCACTTATTTTAAAAACGAAGGTAATAACAGAGTTACATATAGATTAACTGACCCAAAAGGGTACGAATGGCAGTCAGGTACATTAGATCCTGGGATGTCGTACGTAAGCGAATACACATGGGAAGCAAATCAATCAGGAGTATGGGTTTATGACTCAATAAGCAGTGATGGTGGTACAGGCAAGGTATCCATTTCAGTGAAATTTGGAACTTAACGAAGACTTTTAAACTAACGGCGAAACGATAGTTGAATGACCAGGGAGCAGATCATGCCGCGGCAGCTGCTCCCTTTTCCATTGAAGTTACGGGCAGATTTGCGCAACTTCCGTATCAAAGACTGCGTCTATATTAAGAGCTAAAAACTTACAGTATATGGATTTATTCTAAATGGAGGGTGTATTGATCATTAATGAAAATCTTTGATAAACATTTTAAAGTAATGAAAGTTGCTCTCATAATGGTTTTTCTGGTTTATTTGCTAGTGCTTTGTAAAGTTGTACTATTCAAATTCTCATCTCCCCTGACCGTTATTGATTCTATTCTCAATTTAAATTTGGATGATGATTTTAAAAGGCACGTTAAATTGAATAGTAACTTTTTGCCTTTTAAAACAATATTAAGCTATGTTTTTTATGAATCAAATAAAAATATTGTCATCAGGAACGTACTAGGTAATCTCGTGCTCTTTTTACCGTTCGGTTTCTTATTGCCTATGTTTGTCGGGAGGAAGTTAAATTACGTTAGAATTATAATTCTTTCTTTTTTTATGAGTTTAGTGCTTGAACTAGTCCAATTGTTTGCGCGAGTTGGTAGCTTCGATATTGATGATTTATTATTAAATACAATTGGAGCAACTTTTGGCGTTATTACTCAAAAAATAATAATCAAAATAATAAAAACAAGAACAAACTTAACCAGCCATAGATTAAACTAACGAGGAACGTTAGTTGAACTTCATTCTAGCTGTGTTTACGAAAACCGGATTCCCTTGTAAAGGATCCGGTTTTTTCATGCAACGAATTTCTTAGTGTACGATTTTTTCCGTTTCGTGGGTGACCGCATTTTTGACTTGTTTAACTAGATCTCGATTTAGACGGGCTTTATATGATTCAAGGGCCTGTTGGATTGTTATATTTTTTAACATTTTTTTCTCGCATCGGGGTCCTGTAAATAAAACGTCTCATTGAAAAACAATTCGCGCATGATCTTTTCAGCAACCTCAACAGCTAGTTTTTCACATTGTAGTAAATGAAGACAAATGCTGTAACAGTCGGTTTCAAATGTTCGTAGAATGCTTACCCTTTTGAAAAAGTCCATCGTCGTTTTAAGGAATAATTAATCATAGAACATATACTATATCTTCATAAGTTACGATAAATTGTACATTATCATTTGGAATTTATATAATTAACCTGTAAAGGGAAGGGAATTCTATCTAACATCAACATCAGCATAAATACCGGATACAAGTGTAGGAATTTCAACCAAAGGAGGAAATGATTATGAAAGGATCCAAGTTTGCCAATATGCTGCGGATGACCGAACTGGAAACACCTGAGAGCCGCCTGGACCCGTTCGGCGTATTGAGCCAGTTGAGACGTGAAAGCCCGGTACGGTTTGATGAGAATCGCAACTGCTGGGATGTGTTTCCGTATGAAGACGTGCATCGCATTCTCAAGGATCCCAAGATGTTCTCCTCCGCCCGGGGAGCAGCCGCCAACCAAAACCTCCTGTTCATGGATCCGCCCAAGCATCACCAATTGCGCGACTTGGTCAATAAAGCATTTACACCAAGAGCGATCCAGGAGCTTGCCCCGCGGATTCGGGATATCGCCGAAGACTTGCTGTCACAAGCAGGCGCCGAAATGGACGTTGTCCACGACTTTGCTGCACCGCTTCCCGTCATCGTTATTTCGGAATTGCTCGGTGTGCCTTCATCTGACAGGCATCATTTCAAACAGTGGTCTGATGTGCTCGTGGAAAGTGCGGAAGACCTGAGTGACGAAGCATTCGAACAGATCATGCAGAAGAGGATGAAGACGGTCGGGGAGCTGACGGACTATTTTCAGGGGATTCTGAAGGAGCGAGCAAGCGAACCGAAAGACGATCTCGTCTCCGCACTGATGCAAGCTGAAATCGAAGGAGAGAAGCTGAGCGAACAGGAGATCGTCAATTTCTGCATTCTGCTTCTCGCAGCCGGTAATGAAACGACGACAAATTTGATTACAAACAGTTTTCGCATCCTGACGGAGCAGCCACAGCTACAGGTAGAGTTGGCCCAAGATCCCGGTGTCATTCCGACCTTCATCGAAGAGGTGCTGCGCTATTATCCACCTATTGTCTCCATTGGCCGCGTGGCCTCGGAGGATGTGCAAATCGGTGGCAGCCTGATCCGTAAGGGCGATCAGGTAATCACTTGGGTTGGCGCGGCAAACAGGGATGAATCCAAATTCACGGACCCAGACGCGTTTCATAAGCTGCGCAAGCCGAATCCGCACATGTCATTCGGTTTCGGCATCCACTTCTGTCTAGGGGCGCCTTTAGCCCGCCTGGAGGGACACATTGCGATCGAGACGCTGCTTCAATTTTGCCATGATATCAAGCTAGTGCCAGGTCGGGAGATCGTACCGATTCAGAGCTCGTTTGTATTCGGATTGAAAAATTATCCGGTCACCTTCGAGAGCCTCACGAAATGATTGGGAGATAAATGTATTCGGAGTAGCCTTGTTCAACTCACCGAAGAACGATAGCTCAAAGGTCGTACAAAACAGTAGCTTTTGTGAGATGTGCAGCTGCAGTAGTATTTGTAATCAGAATGAAACAAGCAGTTTACACTACGTTAATGAACCAAGCCTATAATAAAACTCAACCCCCTTTAAAATATATAAAATTAAGATCCACAGTCTGATGCTGTGGATTTCTTTCTGTTTGCCGCTCTATCGCTACGCTAACGGGCAGTTTAGTGAATTAAGACTCTTTTAATGGACATCCAATATAAGGTAATATTAAGGGAAGATCGAATCTTAATTAGGTCTTCTGTTGGGCAGGTAACATAGTTAAAAATAATATTTGATTGTTTGTATTTTGCGGGGAATGGTGATTGAAAATGATTGTTTTCGGCATATTATTTATTTTTATTGGAATTTCAATGATGCTAAATCCAAAATTTTTTTTGGGAATTAAATGATCAATGGAAGTCTAAAGATGGAACAGAACCTTCAGATCTTTATATTTTGAATAAAAGAATTGGAGGAATAATCTGTACTGTTGTAGGGGTTATATTTTTATTGATAAAAATTTTATCTTAACTAAGAAATAAAATCGTTAAATTAATCCATTAAACTAACGGAAACAATAGTTCAATGAAGCAGCGACTGTCTAGTACTTTATTTACTCGTCCTTGAATATCGCTGTTTCAATATCTAGGGTCAGTCTAATACTTATTTTATGGATTCAGACGGTTTGGCAATTCGAAAAGCCGCTTGTAATAAAGACACCTAGTCCTACACTTTATATACTGCTGCTGACAACTGAATGGAAGTACTTGGGTATAGGAAGCATCACTTTAAAATGAATTCATGTCCACCGGAAACCGCCACATTAAAAGCACAATGGAACAGGAGAACGACGTTCCTGTTCCATTGTGCTTTCTTGCTTTGCAACCATAGGTACCCGGCGGGGTGGAAGGGTCAAAAGAGAAGAGAATAACAGGATGACATGTGTCCCTGTTATTCTCGCTAAAATCCGATTCAACACCAACTGCAGTCCAAGCAAGTTGCCGAGTTGAAAAATTATCTGAATAAACCTATTTTATTTACAAGACAGCAAGATTGAAATATTCATATAATTGGACGACTGGTAACAATTGTAGAAAATCCGAAGCGTAGTCGTATGTATAAGACGAATGGATGAAAGAGGTGCTTATAAGTGCAGTTTCAAATGGATAATACATTTGCTCCTATATCTTTAGAAAATATTCAAGAAGTAGAGAAGAGATATGCTTTTAAACTTCCAAATGATTACAAGGATTTTTTATTGAAGTACAATGGTGGGAATCCAAGCCCTAATGTGATGTTCACAACAAAGAATGGAATTTTAACGAGTTATCTTATTTCCGTTCTCCCTTTATTCGACTGGGAAGTGCCCAGTTTAGTTAGTAATTTTCTATTCTTCAATAAAGAAAGGAAACTTCTAGCCAATATCATTACAATTGGACATGATCCTCTTAGAAATCTAGTGTGTATTTCTGTAGCAGGTAATGACAGTGGATTTGTTTACTACTGGGATTTCATGAATGATGATTGTGATAAACCAAGCTACAATCATTTAGTCCTAATAACAGAGAGTTTCTCTAAGTTTATTGAAGGACTACGAACTGACTAAGCACTTTTCCACCTTACGACTGACCTGCGTGAGGTAGTTTTTTTGTCCTAGTTGTATCGCTAACAAAGCAAATAACTATGATTTTTTTGATAATGACGCATTACGCTAACGAGGAACGATAGCTTCATCTCGTCAGGCTGCCGTCACTGATGGCAGCCTGTTGAAGTAATAGGCAGATTCAGCAAAGTCCAATCGGGTGGGGGAGCGGCCGCATATCCTTTAGGAAAAATAACGAAAGGATGATATGACTATGAGCAGAAACATTTCCGGCTGCCCGCTGCCAAAGCCGATCACTCTGACGGATCGACTCGCTCCGTTTGTTGGCAAGATCGTTACAGTCGTTACGCCCGGTTTAATCCGGACAACAGGGGTGTTATCAAACAACTCAGCGAGCGGTTTCACAGTGGGGGCCTTGCGGGTGCCGTTTGCAACATCGTTCTATATCTTGCTGCCTGTGCGGGGGAGGCCACTCCTGCCGTTCAATGTGA
>NZ_WHOA01000155.1 GCF_013141715.1 Paenibacillus phytorum
GACGGTTATAAACATAAGGAATCGTAGGGAAATCCGAATTGAATGAAGCCTTCCTAGATCACGAAACGCTATTCTGGGGAATACTGAGCTATCGAGAAACGTTAGTTACATACACTATCAAGATAAGGCTGCCGGCAAAATCGGCAGCCTTTGCTCAACTAACGGGCAGGTTACTGTAATAACAAGAGTGTATTTAATAGCTTTTATGGAGGGATTGTTGGGAGAAAATAGAAATTTATATGGAAGAAAAAGAAGGGTGCTGTGATGACGTATGTTTTTAGTTAATTCTCGTGCAATAATTGAAAGAACTTTGGATGGAACAATCGAAATTGTAGTTCAGACACGAAATAAACCTGGTGAATCTCAACGGATTGAACTTCCTGGTGGGAGAATAGAACAATACGAATCATTAGTAACAGCACTTATTAGAGAAGTAAAGGAAGAGACTGGGCTTGATGTAGTAGAAATTGAAGGTGAGGATACAAGGATTGATACAGTGGGTATCGATCCAAGTTTTGAAGTGGAATGTATAAAACCCTTTGGGGCTTATCAGACAATTAATGGACCCTTTGACTCGATTGGTGTGTACTTCCGTTGTAAAGTACAAGGTGAGTTATTAAAATCAGGTGATGAAACTAAGAACCCAAGATGGATTACCGTAGATGAATTAAGACAACTAATGAATGAGGATCCCCTCCAATTTTCCAATGTAGACAGAGCAGGAATTATATTTTACTTAAAATATATTGAAATAATGTAAAACTATACTAACATGTGCTCTAATTCACAATCGGATTGTTAGGAGGTATTTTTAATGTTGAAAAATGTATTTATAGTCAGACATTGTCAAGCAGAAGGACAATCTGCTGATGCACGATTATCGGATTTGGGTCTAAATCAGGCAAACAAACTTACTGAGTTTCTTATGCCGAAAAACATTGATTATATTATTTCAAGTCCTTATGAAAGGGCTTATCGAACAATATTTCCATTAGCTGAAAGACTTGGCATCGAAATTGTAACAGATAATCGATTGACCGAAAGGATATTATCTGAAAAAAATCACCCTGATTGGCGTGAAATGCTTCGACAAACGTACTACGATTTAGATTTGTGTTATGAGGGCGGCGAGTCGAGCAATGTAGCTACGCACCGTGTAATTACTGTAGTAAAAGAACTATTAAATAGTCGGTTTGAAAATATTATAATAGCTTCACATGGAAATCTCATATCTCTGCTCTTGAAATATTTTGATGATCGGATTGGGTATAAGGAGTGGGAAAACCTATCTAATCCAGACGTGTTCCACCTCTCCTTTATGAAGGATACTCCAAATATAGAACGAATTTGGACTGACTAAGTGATTATTTTAGTAAGTGGCTTCTTCAAATACCATTAAACTCCCTCGGTATGATTTAATTTCCTCACGCAAGCTCGTCTATTCGCAGGATTTCATGCTTTAGATTTCAATGATGAATGAAAGTTAGCGAGATATATTAGGACGTGTCGTTAAAAAGGCATGCGGGAACAGAGGT
>NZ_WHOA01000156.1 GCF_013141715.1 Paenibacillus phytorum
GACTTCAAAATCATTTGTCGGGATTGGAGATCCGCCCAGAGGTGGTATCATGCGGTTGTTCTGTATCTCAAAGATCGCCTGAAACTCGACGTTTCACCAGAGAAATCGCAAATCATCAATCTACGAAAAAGAGAGTCGGAATTTCTTGGTTTTACAATCCGAGCAAACAAAAAGGGGCAAAAGCGAGTAGCCCATACGGGTATTAAAGCGGGCAAAAAGCAGAAGATCAAAAGCGAAGTTAAGAAACACATTCTCAGAATGAGGACTTCGCCAATGGCTCAAAACGCCGCACGTTTTAACAGTTTTGTATTAGGAATTCACAACTACTTCAATCGGGCAACACATGTAAGTGTTGCGTTCTCACGTCTTGCCTACGATCTGCGAGCTTTCATGTACAATCGTCTAAAACAAATCGGGAAATACGGGCATCCTGCAAACCCACCGCCAACGTACAGTAAATTTTACAGCTTGGGTTACAGGACTTTTAAAGTAGCAAATGTCTATTTATATCCGCTTGCGAATGTGAAAACAAAGAATACAATGGGCTTCAGTACAGAGCTTTCACTCTTTACCGCAGCAGGCAGAGAACAAATACACAAAAAGCTTCGACCAGATTTACGTCAGGAGATTTACTTACTAACGAAATCTAGTATCCCGAATCAGAGCGTCGAATATATGGATAATCGGATTAGTCGGTATAGCATGAAAATGGGGAAGTGCGAAATTACAGGCATGTATCTCTTCGCATCCGATGTTCAATGCCACCACTACATCCCGTTGCATTCAGGAGGAAACGACAAGTTTAACAACTTGCGTATCCTCCACAAAGAGGTGCAACAACTAATACTTCAGACACATAAAGTGACGATTGACGTACTCAAGAATAAACTGGAACTGACGGAATTGATGATGAACAAGATCAACAACTACCGTGAAAAATATACATTAGATCCAGTTTAACATATCCCAAATCAATGAGTAACGAGGAACTTATGATTTATTAAATTCGGTTAGATGGAACGCGGAGTACTGGGAAACTAG
>NZ_WHOA01000157.1 GCF_013141715.1 Paenibacillus phytorum
GACTTCAAAATCATTTGTCGTGATTGGAAGTCTGCCCAGAGGTGGTATCATGCGGTTGTTCTGTATCTCAAAGACCGCCTGAAA
This sequence comes from Paenibacillus phytorum, assembly GCF_013141715.1. GTDB lineage: Bacteria > Bacillota > Bacilli > Paenibacillales > NBRC-103111 > Paenibacillus_E > Paenibacillus_E phytorum. Next base: position 85 of record NZ_WHOA01000157.1, read on the forward strand.
CTCGACGTCTCACCAGAGAAATCGCAAATCATCAATCTGCGATAAAGAGAATCGGAATTTCTTGGTTTTACAATCCGAGCAAACAAAAAGGGTCAGAAGCGAGTAGCGCATACCGGCATTAAAGCGAACAAAAGGCAGAAAATCAAAAGCGAAGCCAAGAAACACATTCTCAAAATGAGAACTTCGCCAACGGCTCTAAACGCTGCAAGGTTCAACAGTTTTGTTTTAGGAATTCACAATTATTTTAATCGGGCAACACATGTTAGTGTTGCGTTCTCACGTCTTGCCTACGATCTGCGAGCTTTCATGTACAATCGTCTCAAACAAATCGGGAAATACGACCATCCTGCAAATCCACCGCCAACTTACAGTAAATTTTACAGCTTGGGTTACAGGACATTTAAAGTAGCTGATGTTTATTTGTATCCTCTTGCCAACGTGAAAACAAAGAATACGATGGGCTTTAGTCAAGGTCTTTCGCTCTTTACCACAGCCGGCAGAGAACAAATATACAAAAAACTTCGACCAGATTTACGTCAGGAAATCTACTTACTAACGAAATCTAGCATCCCGAATCAAAGTGTAGAATATATGGATAATCGCATCAGTCGGTATAGCATGAAGATGGGGAAATGCGAAATTACAGGCGTGTATCTCTTCGCATCCGACGTTCATTGCCACCACTATATCCCGTTGCACTTAGGTGGAAATGACAAGTTTACTAATTTGCGCATTCTCCACAAAGAGATCCAACAACTTATTCTTCAAACACATAAAGAGACGATTGACGTACTCAAGAATAAACTGGCTTTAACGGAATTGATGATGGATCAGATCAACAAATACCGTGAAAAATATGCGTTAGAACCAGTTTAACATATCCCAAATCAATGAGTAACGAGGAACTTTTGATCAAGTACATTTAATTAGATGGAACGCGGAGTGCTTGGAAACTGGCACGCTCTGTGTGGAGCAGGGGAAAAGCTGGAGATTGTATCAAATGCTTACCTATTGCAAACCGTTTGTTCAATAAGCTCAAAGGGACGGCAGCTGGTGTTACTGGCTGTCGTTTTCTCAACTAACGGGCAGATTAGTTGAACAAGAAGGATGGTATTTTTGTTAGTATTAAACAAAAGGGAGGGGATGAACGTGTATAATAAGAAGTATTTTATTCTAATGCCACCTATGCTAATAATTGGGATATTTTTATTTTACTT
>NZ_WHOA01000020.1 GCF_013141715.1 Paenibacillus phytorum
AACTTTCGGGGTATCGTTCTTGCCAAGCGACATCTATCATTTACAAACGACTTAGAAGGATTCGAAAGATTACAACGTTGGATGGATGAATTGCAACAGAAGCATCGATTGAATACCCTAATCATCGGTATGGAGCCAACCGGACACTACTGGTTTAACTTGGCTAATTGGCTTGCCGACAAAGGCATAAACGTTGTCATGGTGAATCCTGCTACCACCAAACGAAATAAGGAGAACCGCGATAATTGTCCGTCCAAGAGTGATCCTAAGGATGCCCTTGTTATCGCGGACGTCGTCTGCCGAGGCTATTACTATGAATACACACGACAGGCTACCGTCTTTCAAAGGTTACGGACGATGATGAGTGATCGGGAATTTTGGGTAACGAATAGTGTCCGGCTGCAAAACCGGATTATCCGCTGGTTGGATATCCGGTTCCCCGAGTATACCTCGGTGTTCAAAGACTGGACCTGCAAACGTTCCTTGGCTACTCTTAAAGATTTACCCTCACCACTAGAT
>NZ_WHOA01000158.1 GCF_013141715.1 Paenibacillus phytorum
GAGATCTATTATTCTCCCCCTTATCTTTTGGAATGAGAATTTTTTAAAAGGAGAATCGTAGATGAGGAAAAGGGTCGTTGTTGCACTCTTTCTGTTGTTTATATGTACTGCGGCATTCAAATACAGTACGCTGCAATCCATATTCGCGCACGAAACAAGCGTAAAAAAAATCAATCTGTATGCGACAGATGGATACGTTACGATGCCCGACGGAACCCCAATGTATATTTGGGGATATTCTTTGAAGAATGAAAAAGGAACGGCGGTTTATCCGGCGCCTACCTTGGAAGTTGAGGAAGGAGATCAAGCCGAAATTACGCTGACGAATCTGGGACCCTCTAAGTCGGGGATTCTTCCTGCCGCTCACACCATTCATTTCCATGGGCTAGACACGGATCAGAAGAACGACGGGGTTCCTCACACATCTTCCCCGGTATTAGTGGGACAAAGCTTTACCTATAGCTTTAAAGCCGATCATGCCGGCACCTATTTCTATCACTGTCATGTAGATACCGTTGAGCATTTGCAGATGGGCATGACGGGATCGTTTATCGTGAAGGCGCATATGGGAGCCAAACAGGCGTGGACAGGAGGTCCGTCCTATGACAAAGAAGCGGTGTTTCATATGAACGAGATTGATAGATCTTGGCATGACGCAGTTGAACACAGAAATACGTACGACCGGACATCTTTTATACCGGATTATTGGACAGTGAATAGTGAAATCAAAGCCAAAGGCGAGGGTTCTGAAATACAAGCGCAAGCAGGGGAGACCTTCTTGATTAGACTCATCAATTCCGGTTATGAGAAACGTACATTTGATATGAATGGCCTAACTTTTAAAGTTATTGCGTCGGATGGCAGGCCTTTGCAGCAGGCCGTTGACAAGCAATCCATAACCTTGGCATCGGCAGAACGATACGATGTATTGGTTAAGTTTGATCAAGCAGGCGCTTATCAGGTTGAGGTTGATGGAGAGTAACAATATATTTCTATGGAAACTATGGTGGTGATGAGAGGCATGATTCGTGTCGCAAGGATGAAATGGTTTTTTCTCTTAATCGCAGCGTTCTGTGCGCTGTTTATTGTTGCTTCCGCAAATGCAAATACTGTGGAGGCTCGGAAAGTCCAGTTATATGCTACGGATGGCTATCGTACCTTGGCGGATGGATCGCAGGTTTATATTTGGGGCTACAGTCAGGAAAACAAACCAGGAACCGCGGTATTCCCGGGACCCAAAATTGAAGCGGAGGAAGGAGATATCGTTGAAGTTACCGTGACCAATATTGGCCCTCAAGAAAACGGAGCCGATTTTCAAGTACGTCCTCTCCGTGTCAAGGTTCTTGATGATCAGAGTGGCGATGATCGGATTCTGTCTGTCGGTCAAAGCGACACCCGGCTAATAAACGCGAGTCAAGCCGGTTCCTATTATTATTATTCCTATGATGCCAATCAATATGGACTTCAGATGGGGTTGAATGGACCTTTTGTCGTGAAAGCCAAAAACTCGGCCAAACAAGCATGGACCGGCGGACCGAATTATGACAAGGAATATGTATACCACATTAATGAAGTCGATACAGAATGGCACCAAACTGCGGAAGTTGGAAATGTATACGATTATGCAAAGTTCCACCCCCGCTATTGGACAATCAATGGAAAGTCCTTCCCTGATTTGGAAAACGACCCCTCCGTCATGATCCACGGTAAAGTAGGGGAAAAAATTATGGTCCGTTTAATAAACCCGGGAAGGGATGAACACCCGATGCATCTTCATGGTCATCACTTTCAGGTCATTGCGGAAAATGGAGTGCCGCTGCCGATTCCCGTAGATAAGGATACCGTTAATCTGGACCCGGGGGAAACGAAGGATATTCTGGTTACATTTGATCAGAGCGGTCATTTTCCGTTCCATAGCCATAAAATCGTTGATAATACGAATAACGGAGTTTATCCGGGCGGACTGCATACGATGACGCATATCGAACCGGCTGGAAATACTGGGGAGAAGACGATCACCCTAAAAGTCGGAGAGACACATGCCATCGTAAACGGCGAGCATGTCATGCTCGATGTCGCTCCCTTTCAGTTGAAGGGGGATACCTATGTTCCATTTCAGTTTATCGCCGATAAATTCGGAGGGACATTACAGACGAATGCGAAGGATCGCAAGTATATCTATAAGACGGAAAACTCCGAGTTTCAGTTATGGTTAATACAAAAGCAAGGCATTATGAACGGGCAGCAGGTACAATTGCAGTCACCCATCTTGCAAGTAAAGGGAAAAGTGATGGTTCCATTAAGCGTGATGTCGACCTATTTATGTTCGACAGTTGACATGGATCATTCTTCAGGCGCGGTTACGATAAAGTATCAAACCGGTCATGAGTGCCATATTCCGGATCGCGATCGGACAGCGCCGGTAGTTCAGGCTGCTCCGGCAGGAGGCACCTACAGTTTAACTCAGAACGTGACTTTAAATATTCAAGACGATGACCCGAATGCCGTCATTTATTATACGCTGGATGGTTCTGCACCGACGAAGTCATCTGCTAGATACACAAGTCCAATTCCGATCTCCCAAAATACAATATTGAAATTTATCGGCATAGATACTTCAGGTAATGCCAGTGATGTCCAAACGGAAAGCTATATCATCGAATCTGCTTCCGAAGTAGTGGTAGAAATCATGAATGACCGATTCTCCTCGGCTCAAATTACGGTCAAAAAAGGGACTACGGTTACATGGGTTTTGAATAGCACGATGATGCATACCGTTACTTCATACGATGGGCTATTTGATGGTATGGTCACTCCGAATGGAAATACGAGATTTAGCTATACGTTTAATGAAACAGGTACGTTTAATTACTTCTGTATGGTTCATCCGTTTATGCAGGGAACTGTGATCGTCGAATAACAACGGGGAAGGAGTAGAGGGCGCTTTGAAATGGAAAAGTCTATGTTTCCTGCTAGTTTGTTTATTTTTAATAAAGATAGCCGATGCGGCCTCCGCGAATGAAGGGAAGGTCTCTTTCGCGGATGTTAACCTGGAAGCTGCTGTGCGGGACACATTGAATAAGTCTGCGGGAGATATTACGATTTTGGACATGGAAAGATTAACAAGTATGGATGCGTCCGGCAGAGGGATCAGCGACTTAAGCGGTATTGAATATGCGACTCACTTACAGTCTCTCAATCTAGCGGATAACAGCATTCGTGATGTGACGAAACTGGGGGCATTATCCAGCTTGGAGACTTTGATCCTTAACCAAAATGAAATCGCGGAATGGAACGCGCTCGGCAACCTTGCTTTGTTGAAGTCGCTTTGGCTGACAGGCAATCAAATAACCGAACTGACTGGAATCGAATCCTTGACGCAGCTTGAGAGTTTGTATTTGGCTAATAATCAAATTGGAAGTTTATCCGGATTGGAACATTTGCTTCAACTTAAGGAATTGAACCTGGCTGGTAATCAAATACATGATCTCGTTGCTATACAGACATTGACTCAACTGCAATCTCTCAATATAGAAGAGAATCAGGTTACCAGCATTTCCGGGCTACATGCATTAAACCAACTGGAATGGCTTTCTCTTGCTTTCAACCAGATAAAAGATCTAACGCCTATAGGTGAGTTATCCCAATTACAATACCTCGATGTAAGAGGAGCGGCTATTTCTGCTGAATCGAATCAGGTATTGGAAAAACTGCAAAACCAAGGCGGGATCGTGGAGTATAGCATTAACAATCCACCTCAGTCTACATTGACAGGTTCACAGCAGGTGACCACTGGCCAAACATTCGATATAACGATGGGGTTAAGCAACGTTACGCAAAGTGTTTACCAGATAATGTACGCTCAAGATTTGGCGCTTCACTATGATCCTGCGAAATTGCAGTTCGAATCGGTTGCATCGCTGCAGGACGGATTCCAAGTTATCGATAAAATGGAGTCTGTGCCGGGACAAATCCGGATTGTAGCTGCAAGCGTGAAAGCGAATCAAGCAGATCTTGGCATACCTGCACAAGGCGATCTGCTCTCATTCAAATTTAAAGTTAAATCTACAACTCAGGCGACCAATACGGCAGTTTCTGTAGACGATGTCGTGATTGCCAATGGACAGGGGAAAGAGCTGCAGGTCGGCGGAGCTTCCCGAGAGATACAAATCACTGTAACGAGTACACCTGTAGATAAGTCGCTCTTGAACGTGGCGGTCGCAAGCGCTCAGGCGAAGTACGATACAGCAGTGGAAGGTAATGAGGACGGACTATATGTGATTGGCTCCAAAGCGCAATTGCAGTCGGCTCTCGATGCAGCCAAAGCGAAAGCAAACGATCCGAATGCCACTCAGCAGCAGGTAGATGATGCTAAAGCTGCATTGGAAGCGGCAATTCAAGTGTTCGAATCCATGAGAATAACCGCAGATATTAATGGACAAGGCGGTATCACGATCGGAGACTTGGCTATTGTTGCAGGCGCATACGGTAAACAACAAGATCAGGCGGGCTGGAAT
>NZ_WHOA01000159.1 GCF_013141715.1 Paenibacillus phytorum
GAGGAGCAGTTCTCGCAAAAAATCGAATCCTATCTACAGAAAGGTCTTCGCATAGATGCGGATTCGAAGCCCTTGACGATGGAATTGCTTTCGATGAACATGGCGAATAAGGGTACCTTAAGAGGCGTGGAATTTCACCTGAAGTTTACCGCCGATAAAGTGATCGAACAATGTAATCTTCATTACGATCTGGCATTTGACGATGTGCCTGCTCATACGAGTGGACTCTTGGTCCATGCAGGTGAATATGTCCAGCAGGACTTGATTGATAGCACTAAAAGAGATATTCTGATCAACCTTCCCCAGAATACTCAGCAGGATAGTATTGATAGCGCTAAAAGTGATAATCCGATCAACCCTCCCCAGCCTAAGATTGGCGCTGTTTTGTGGAAATACTTTAAGCTTGGAATCGAACACATTTTGACAGGTTATGATCATTTGCTGTTTCTGTTATCCTTAGTATTAATCGCATCTCGCTTCAAGGATGCTTTGAAAATTGTTACTGCTTTTACAAT
>NZ_WHOA01000160.1 GCF_013141715.1 Paenibacillus phytorum
GAGGTCCAAATATTAAGGAAAAGAGCAGGTTATCGAAAAAGATAGCCCGCTCTTTTTTTGTACGAAAAAGAGAAATAAGACTTGACAAGTAGGTATAAATGTGCGGCGAAGCCCCTTGAAAAACGAGGAGGTTACGCCAATGAATGAGTACGCAAATTCGCTAAAACAAAAATTGACATCCCTCATACGAGAAATGTCAGCGCTACCCGCACCTTATGTCAAAAACCCTGAAAAAGATTTTACCCGAAAGAAAAAGCTTCCCTTTGAAACGGTCATGCAGCTCCTGATCTCTATGGGTGGCAACAGCTTATACAAGGAGATCTTGGAATCACAAGGCTATGACGTAAATACCGCAACCACTTCTGCTTTTGTCCAGCAGAGAAATAAAATCCTGCCGTCTGCTGTGGAATGCTTGTTTCACAAATTTACGCAATCGCATACGGATGTCAAGGACTACCGAGGGTATCGATTAATTGCCATTGACGGTTCGGATTTGCATATCCCAACGGACCCTGCGGACACAGACACCTACTTTCAAAGTCAACCCAACACGAAAGGCTATAACCTTCTTCATTTGAACGCAGCCTATGACCTCTGCAACAGACTGTACGTAGATGCCAATGTTCAGCCGCGAAGGTTGCGTAACGAGGGAAGAGCGCTGGCTGCTATGGTCGACCGTTCCCCCATCAAGGGCAAAACCATTGTTATTGCCGATCGAGGTTATGAAAGTTACAACAATTTCGCGCATATTGAACGCAAAGGATGGAACTATGTCATACGGGTAAAAGATTTGGATTCAAGTGGTATTCTTTCGGGCTTGTGTTTGCCCTCTGGCGGAGAATTTGATCGAAACATTCATCTGACACTCACCAAAAAACAAACAAAAGCGGTCAAGACTCATCCCGAGATTTACAAGTACGTCCCTTCCTCGTCTACCTTTGATTTTTTAGATTTGCATGAGAACTTTTTTCACCCGATTTCCTTTCGGGTTGTTCGTTTCGTCCTGCCGAGTGGAACTTATGAAACCGTCATTACGAATCTTTCTGCCGATGATTTCCCACCCGAGGAACTGGGGTCCATTTATAACATGCGCTGGGGCATTGAAACCTCTTTTAGAGCTTTAAAATACACTGTTGGTCTGACGAGTTTTCACGCGAAGAGACGAGAGTCCATCATCCAAGAGATTTTTGCAAGAATGATTATGTACAATTTCGCTGAAATGATGACCTCGCACGTCGTCATTTCCCAAATGGATAAACGGCACCAATACCAAGTTAATTTCACGGTCGCCGTTCACGTTTGTAGACATTTCCTGCGCTCAAAAGGTGATGAACCCCTGCCTAATGTTGAAGCACTGATTCGCAAAAACATTTTGCCGATTCGACCCGTTCGCAAAGGGCAGCAGAATACGCGTAAAATCCGCTGGAAATCAGTCGTGAGCTTCGTCTATAGAGTAGCATAATTCGTTTCACATGAACATTTTTTAAAGCGGACACTCCATCCGCTTTGTTTGCTGTGCGCTTTTTCTTTGCTTTCACCAAAAAAACAAACGGCACAGGACTTTTCCCATGCCGTTTCAGATTTCATTTTTATTCCTGTTCTTGTCTTTGAACTTAACTAAATGACATTGGCCGCGTGGCAGCCCTTCACCCCGTTAAACGAAGAACAAAATCATTTACTCCTTTCGCTATGAACAAGTGCCGGTGGTCTTTATTTTATCAAAGCATTCAGACCAGGTGAGGCATTTGCATTTTAAGCCATCGTCTAAAATTTGAATCATCGAATTAATTTGTTTCTTTTTCTCTTCAAGCTGAGCGCGTTTTTCTCTCGCCATTTCTTCCCATCTACCCGATGTAGGGATTGTTTCAAATCCTTCAAGCAAAACCGCAATTTCTGGAATCGTAAACCCGGTATGCTGTGCTATTTTTATAAATGTAATTCGCTCCAGAAGGCTCTCGGAATAGCGACGCTGACCATTTTTACGGTCTGTATTTGGTAGCAGTCCAATGGATTCATAATATCGAAGGGTCGATGGATTCACATCTGCTTTAGCTGCTAGTTGACCAATACTAAGTTCTGACATTTATATGCACCTCACTTGACTTAAAGTAAGCTTTAAGTATTATGATGTAATTATAATATTAATGAGGTGGTGGCGTAAATGAAAAAAAGTGAATGGTTAGCGGGGCTTGGTATTCTTGGAGCATGCGCGCTTTGTTGTGCAGTGCCTTTACTTGGCGGCGCGGCTGTTCTTGGCATATCTTCTTTCTTTTTAAATCCAGTGGTGATTGTGATATTGGCTCTCGTTCTTATTACGGTGGCAGTTGTTGTATATCAGCGCCGAAAGGCAAATGGAACATCTTGCATGAAGCCAGGTTGCAGCTGCAAGTCTTGTGCTAGTGGAAGGAGCTAAGCATATGAAAAATGAAGTGCCTGTTGCTTGCTGCCACTCCGTTTTTACGAAAGTAGAGCGGATGAATTACAAAGATGCTTGGGGCGAATTAGAAAAAAGAAGGACGGCTGTAACGGAGATTGAAGCAGGTTTCCAATATCAATTTCCCGGCGACTCGGAAACGCTTCGCATTCTGTATGATTGGATTAGTCTAGAGAGGAAATGCTGTCCGTTTTTAACTTTTACGGTGACAGCAAGTAGCGAAGATGAGCCGGTTTTCCTTCAATTAACTGGAACCGAAGATGCAAAATCATTTTTACGTTCAGAAATTAACGATATGATTACTTTGATTACTACAACGAACGATAGATAGTGTGTAATTAATAATTTTGAGAGCAAAT
>NZ_WHOA01000161.1 GCF_013141715.1 Paenibacillus phytorum
GAGTCATCCCGTTAAAAAAACCAATTTTCGTAAGATTGCTTCTTTATGCAAACAATTACAACGCTTTATAAAATTTAGACCGGTCCTCCAGCGTCATCACCCATTGGGAGAACTGAGTCGGCGGCATCCGTTTTAAGCTACCGTGCATTTTGCGGTTATTGTAGAAGTCCATGTAATGATCAAGGGCTGCATAAGCCTCATCAAACGTCATTAAATCCCTTTTACCGAACAAATCCCGCTCGAGCAGACTGTGGAAAGATTCAATGTAGGCATTTGAATTAGGTGTACGTGGCGGTATTCGTTCATGAACCATCCCAAGGCTCTCACACGTATCGCCAAAAAGCTGGCTGATGAACTGAGGGCCATTATCCGTACGTACAGTGGGAGGCTCATCTCCAGGTTGTATCCGGCTCTTTAGCGCACGCCATAGCGTCTGTACGGCATGCTTGGCCTCACAAACCGGCCCTCTGTACTGCTCAACGACGACACGATCAAACACATCAATAATACTAAGTACGAAAAAGAAACGTCTGCATCCTGTCACATAACCATACTTGATGTCCATCTGCCACAGTTCGTTGGGACCCTTTACGATTCGGTTTTTCGGTAATCTGCGTGGATGTTTAGTCTTACGCTCACGCTGTTTCTGGAGAATGCCTTGTTCTTTACAAAGGCGGTAGGATTTCTTTTTGTTTAAAATTAGGCCTCGTTCATTGCGGAGGCATTGTGCGAGAAGTTTGTATCCATAGACATGCTCTTCACCTTCAAGAAGCTCTAGCAGCCACTCTGTTATCTGTTCGTCACTTACTTTTTCACCTGTTACAGTTAGAGAAAACCCAGGTAGAGGGCGTCCTTTTGGGCTATCTGCCTTACGTACTGTGGCGTTCGAAAGGCGTTTTCTCCGGTCGTAGTAAGTTGACGTGGAAAGCCCTGTGACGCGCAGAACCAGCGCTGCTACTTCTCCCCGCTTAATGAACTGGTCAGCTACTTCGTACTTTTCGGATAAGCGGGGTTCCTCTTTTTTATAAGTTCTCGCAGAATCTCATTCTCAAGTTCTTTCTCGCCTAGTATCTTCATTGCTTTCTCATATTTCGCTTCAATTTCCTGAAGTCGCTGAAGCTCTTGCATGTGCTCATCTGTCATTGGAATCTCTTCCGGAGCCACATCATCTCGATGATCTCTAATCCACCCACGAATCGTTTCTGGATGTACATCATACATGCGGGCTAGTGCCCCAACCTTAATCCCAGCTAACGCTTCTCGCACAGCTTTCAAACGTATTTCTTCTCCTAGTCTTTTTCCCATCCCCGTATCATCCCCTTTGTAAATAAGTTTAATTTATTTGAAGGGAGGACTCCAGTT